>JABXKT010000010.1 GCA_013619155.1 Desulfobacteraceae bacterium | reverse complement strand
GGGATGGGTAAATCTGACCATTTTCAATCTGACTAATGGTACTGGGGGTCACCCCCACCTGACGGGCCAAACCCGTCTGGGAGAGCCCTGCCGATGTCCGAAAATGTTTGAGACGACTGCCGATATCGATGCGTCCCCACCCTTTCTGGTCCCCAGACTCAAAGACCACCTCCCCATTCCGTACCCAGTATCCATGGGGGGTATTCAAGGGACCATGATCACGCCCCTCGGCCTTGAGAAGGTTGAAGAAAAATTTCCCTCGCTTCACGGAGAGCTCGATGACCACCTGGGCAATCTGGGCAATACCCGCCTTGAGACGGTCACTGTGGGCCCGACGCTCGATGAGCCAATAGGCAATGGTGCTGAGTTCGTAGAGTTTGGGACAGGTGCGGGTATAAAACTTCAAAATACGCTCCTCGTCCCCCCAGAGATCCTGCATCCCGGTGATAGACTCGAAGATAAAGCGCGTATCCACACCCTTGTCCGAGAGAGCCGTCTCAAGGGCCAGGGCCAGGGCCTCAGGTTCCGATGGATTCTCCACCAGAATCACGTTGGTATGTTTTTCATGGGAGGTGTAATATTTAAGAAAAAGATCACTGCCCCCCCCCTTACCATGGGTAAAGCAATCGAGGATGGTGAGTCCGGGCGCCTCGGCCAGAGCACCCAATTTTTTCAATAAATTGTTGGGAGATCGGTCGAAACTGACATAGATCACCGGTTTCTCTTCCCGCGCCGAGGCCTCCATCAATTTCAGGCAGTAATCAGAAGCCAAACTTCCCGAGTCATCATGCCAGATGACGTTATCGCCGATCCGAAGTCCATCGAGTATCTCATCCACCTTACCGATGCCGGTGCCTGCCTTTTGATGCATTATCCACGTCCTTGAAAATTTAATAAAATCAAATAAAAATCCTCGACTATTCCGCTTTTTTTTGCCATCCAGAACAAAAAAATGGGGAGGAGGATGGCTATGGCCACCACCGTCTCCCCACCGGTCATGAAATAAGAAGACGCACCATGTTTCCATGCGTCCCACGCCATCAATCCCGGGTCATCCCTTCATTATCAAAGGATACGAGCTACCACACAAAGGCCTCTTCAGGCATCTGTGTGATCGTACGGGTCAGCGCCTTCACAGAATCCATCTTCCCGAGCCCCACAGGAAGCATGTGCTCTATAAAAAACTCAGCCGTGGTCACCTGTCCCTGGTAAAAGACCTTATCCTTCTTATTCTTGGTGGACGCTATCTTTGGGTGCGCCACGGCCGCTCGCCAGAGATGCATCCAGGCCATCATCAAATCGCCGCAACACTCCTGAAATAGAGTGGCAGAACCAAAGGCATCGAGAACCCTCTCACCCATGGCGGCGCCACCGATGACCATGGCGCACTCCCCGGCCTTGTTCAGGGCCGCCTCCACGGCCGTGGCCATCGCCTCCAAACCAACCTCCTTGGCCAGGGCGATGGTGGCCTGAATCTCACCCATCAGATCGATCATGGGTTTACCCCGTTTCATGCCAAGCTTGCGGCCGAGAAGGTCCATGGCCTGAATACCATTGGTGCCTTCATAGATGGAGGTAATCTTGCAATCCCTAAGGAGCTGCGCCTGGGGATACTCTTCGATGAAACCATAGCCCCCGAAAATTTGAATACCGATGGCACACACCTCAAAACTTTTATCCGTGCAGTAGCCCTTGGCCACGGGGGTGATAATCTCAATGAGCCCCCGGTACATCTCCGCCAGGGCCTCATCGTCTGTGGTGTGTATCCGGTCGAAACAAAACCCCATATAATAGATCAGGGAACGCATCCCACTCACATAGGATTTCATGATGAGGAGATTGCGACGTACGTCCGGGTGCTCAATAATCGCCACCGATGTGGGCGCCTCCTCCAGCATGGAGAGAAGGTGGGGACTCTGGATACGCTCTCGGGCATAGTTGACGGCGTTAATATAAGAGGTGGAGGCAAAACCCTGGCCCTGGAGGGCCACCCCCTGCCGGGCCTCATTCATCATGAGAAACATGGCCCTCATACCCTTGTTCTTCTCGCCGATGAGACTCCCCCGACACCGACCCTGCCCCCCAAAGACGATGGAGCAGGTGGCATTGCCGTGGATACCCATCTTGTGCTCCACACCGGTCACCACCACATCGTTGTCTGTGGAGATGCTGCCGTCCTCTTCCACCCATAACTTGGGTACCAGAAACAGTGAGATCCCCCGGGTGCCGGCAGGGGCCCCCACGATACGCGCCAAAACGGGGTGAATCACATTGGGCACGAGATCGGAATCGCCCCCGGAGATAAAAATTTTAGTGCCAGAAATCCCATAGGTGCCCTCATCCTTCGGGATGGCCACAGACTCCAGAGCCCCCACATCGGTACCGGCATTGGCCTCGGTGAGGCACATGGTCCCCCCCCACTCACCACTGTAGAGTTTCTTGAGAAAGAGGGCCTTCTGGATATCCGAACCCAGACTGGCGATGATATTACCGCACGCTCGGGTAAGGCCCGGATACATAAGAAAGGCACAGTTGGCACCGGTAAAGAGCTCCCCACACGCCAGGGTGACGGTTTGGGGGAGTCCCTGGCCGCCCAGCTCCGGGGCCTCGGCCATGGCCACCCAGCCCCCCTCGCAAAAGCGTCGATAGGGTGTATGAAAGGAGGGGGGAACCTTTACCTGACCATTGTCTAAGTGGACCCCCTCTTCGTCTCCCCGTTTCTGGGTGGGAAGAATTTCATTCACCGCAAATTTTCGGGCCTCGGATAAGACCATATCGATGGTTCTCTTGGTAAAATCACGATACATCTCACTGCCTGAGAACTGCGCCACATTCAGCACTTCGTGCAGAACAAAATCCTGATCTCTACGATCTGCAATTTGTTGAGACATCGCTTATTTTCTCCTTGATCCTGAGATATAATCCGATAAAAAGAGTATCGCTTAACTGGCACCTTAAAGGCCCTCGTGGAGGCGGCGAGGAGATCCAACGCCTGCCCCCACATAAGGTCGTCTGGCGCATTACTTAAGGGGTTATCTCCTCCTTGAGCAGGCAACAGGCGACACGCCAGGTGGGGGTACCATCCTCTTTGTAGGTGATATTTCCAGGCTGAATGATGCGGTTCATCACGCACCCCTCGGCAATGGAGAGTTCGAAGAGATCGGTCTCATTGATACGGGGGGCGGCCACTAAGGCCCCATCACGAATAGTCATGGCATGCACGGGAAAATCTTCACATAAGGGACACCGATAGACACGGCCATTGGGAAATAGGAAGAGGTTGTCGGCCACATGACCGGCACACTCGAAGGGCTCCCCCTCATCTAAAAAGACCTTGGGCCATGTCACCTTAATCCCACGTTTCGCCACATCCTCGGCCACCCTTGGCACCACCTCCACCCAGTGATCTCGAGTGACACGCATCAACCCGTCGGCCGCCGCCTCCTCTTTGGCTGAATTCCCCCGGATACCCAGGACCTGAATAAAAAAGTGCTGAACCCCAAGGCGCTCAAGGAGTGCCGGCATCTGATCCAGCTCATGGAGGTTGGCACCGCTCACCGTATAGATGAGGCTTGTGGAAAACCCCTTGGCCACCCCTTTTTGGATACCGGCAATGCAGGTCTCCCAGGAGCCTTCACCCCGAAGGGCATCGTTGGTCTCTGCCGTGGCCCCATCGAGGCTAAAGGAGAGGGCATCCACATCCTGGGGCGTCACACGATCCAAGATGTCATGGAAGAGATAGCCATTGGTATCGATGGTAATGGAGGCGTACCCCAAGGCTCGGGCCTTTTTAATGGCACGGGCAAGATCGGGATGCAAGGTGGGCTCTCCACCGAGAAAAATGATATTGGCCTTTTCGGAACGCGAGGCGAAGAGGGCGAGCCACTCTTCGATAGTCTCTATGGGCAGAGTGGTGTGTCCATGCTGGTCGGGATTGATATAGCAGTGGCGGCACGAAAGGTTGCATGCCGTCAGGATATGAAAAAACAGGTTGGTGGCATCCTTGGTAAAGGAAACGGTCTTTCTCATGGCTTGTCCTTACATGGTCGAATCTTCAGCCAGGGAGAGGATCCCTTAAGGCAATCTGCCGATCCGAACACGGACAAATGAGTGCGGCATCAGGTGGGATGGCCGGTGGTCCTTAATCAACATCTTAAAATTTAAGCGTCGCGTCATATATTTTTAAGATGCGCCACTCGCCTTGATCTAAAGGCTAAATTTCGACGAAGAACCATCACTATGGCGCCTAATGATGACATTCATCTTCTCTTCTCGGATACGCTGAAGATCCTGTTTGGTCTTAATTAACTCTTCGGTAGTGGCCCGAAGACGAACGGACATATACTCGGCAAAAATTCGGTGAAGAATCAGGATAAAATCGAGGCGTGCATCGGGGTCCACCCCATCACCCTCCCACGGCCCGTGGGCTGTGGTGTTGACGGCAATACAGGTTGTCCGACCCATGGCCGTCACCGTGGCGGAACGCTCCAGGGAGTCGATGATACGCATCTCACCAAAGAGCTCCCCGACCTGGTTCAACCGGGTAATCTCCACCCCCCCTTTGGACACCTTCACAGAGCCGACCAAGAGAAAGTAGAGCCAGGGGTCACGGTCCCCCTCGATAATGATCCTCTCACCGTCTTCATACTCACGGATTTTGCTCAACTTCAGAAGTCTTCCGAGATAACGGGTCTCAAAATTCTTCAGGGAGGGAATCGTCATGAGTTTCTGGATATTTTGAATATTATCCTTGAGATATCGCGTCTCGATCATGAAACTCTCTGCCCTCCCATACCCATAGAGCCACTGTACCCCACGGACAGTCTCCATCCATTTTGCAAATTAATCGCTGCTTCCGTATTATTCAATGAAAATTGTAAAAAAGGAATGTTTTGCACAAATTATTATACCTCTTCCCCTTCAGAGCCTGGAGTCAGGGTTCTGACTCCAGGCCGTCATGGCACCTTGAATAAGGGCACTGCAAAAGACAGTGCCCTTATTTTAGATCTTAGACAAAGTAGTCTTGCAGTGCCTTGACATCAAAGCTCTCCTCTTTGAGGCGGGCAATGGCACGAGCCACCGCCATGGCCCCAGTGAGGGTCGTGGCAAAGGGAACCTTGTACTTCAAGGCAGCCCTACGGATCTTATACCCATCGTGGGTGGTCTCACTGGTACCGGATGGGGTATTGATCACCAGCTGAATCTCATTGTTTTTAATGGCATCCACCACATGGGGACGTCCCACAGAGACCTTATTCACGAGGACATTGGCAACCCCGTTCTTCTTGAGAAAATCGGAGGTGCCGCTGGTGGCCATGATGGTGAAACCCAAGGCCTTGAAGAGAGATGCCGTGGGCAACATCTGCCCCTTATCTCCCTCTTTGACGCTGATAAAGACCGTCCCTTCCGTGGGCAGATCATCACCGGAGCCGATCTGCGCCTTGGCGTAGGCCATGCCAAAATCATCGCTGATCCCCATTACCTCACCCGTGGACTTCATCTCGGGACCCAAAAGGGTATCCACATGGGGGAAGCGGTCAAAGGGCATCACCGCTTCCTTCACGGAGATGTGCGTGGGAACAAACTCTGTCTCGAGACCCACTTCAGAGAGGGTTTTACCCAGCATCACCTTGGTGGCCAGCTTGGCAAACTGGATGCCCGTGGCCTTACTCACGAAGGGAACGGTACGGGATGCACGCGGGTTCACCTCAATGATATAGAGACGGTTGTCCTTGATGGCGTACTGAACGTTCATGAGACCCACCACACCCAGCTCTTTTGCCATGGCACGGGTGGCATCGTGGATCTCGTCCATGAGACGGTTGGCAATACTCATGGGGGGCAATACGCAGGCAGAGTCCCCGGAGTGAATTCCCGCCTCCTCAATATGCTGCATCACGCCGGCAATGATCGTCTTCTTTCCGTCGGAGATGGCATCCACATCGAGTTCTACGGCATCTTCGAGAAATTTATCGATGAGCACAGGATGACCCGGTGAGGCCTCCATGGCCTCATAGATAAAGCCTTCCAAGTCCCCTTCAGAGTAAACCACACGCATGGCTCGTCCGCCCAGAACATAGGAGGGACGTACCATCACCGGATAGCCGATACGACGGGCCTCGATAAGGGCCTCATCGTAGTTCATGGCGATACCACTCTCCGGCTGGGTCAGTCCCAGCTTCTTGAGCATCCCCTGGAACTCGTCCCGGTCTTCGGCACGATGAATACTCTCGGGCTGAGTCCCGATAATGGGCACTCCAGCCGCCTTCAGCTCCCGAGCCAGGTTCAAGGGTGTCTGCCCCCCAAACTGAACGATGACCCCAAAGGGCTTCTCCTTCTCGACGATATGGAGAACATCCTCCTTGGTGAGGGGCTCAAAGTAGAGCTTATCCGAGGTGTCGTAGTCGGTACTCACCGTCTCGGGGTTGGAGTTGACCATAATAGACTCCACTCCCTCTTCGCGCAGGGCAAAGGAGGCGTGAACGCAGCAGTAGTCAAACTCGATACCCTGGCCGATACGGTTGGGGCCGCCCCCTAAAATGATCACCTTCTTATTATCGGATACTCGGGCCTCACACTCCTCCTCATAGGTGGAGTAGTAGTATGGTGTGGCCGCTTCAAATTCAGCCGCGCAGGTGTCCACCAATTTGTAGACGGGCTTGATGCCCAGCTCATAGCGTCGCTTCCGGGCCCACTCTTCATCGGTGCCGGTGAGGACGCCAATCTGAACGTCAGAGAAGCCATTGGCCTTAGCCCGCTTAAGAAGATCCGCATCGATCCCCTTTCCGGCAACCCGTACCCGCTCTTCCATATCGCAGATTCGTTTGATCTGGTGGAGAAACCAGGGGTCTACCTTGGTCATCTCATGGATCGCCTCCAAAGAGATTCCAGCCTTCATGGCCTGGCGCAGGTAGAAGAGTCGGTGGGAGTTGGGGGTCACGAGATGGTGCTCGATATCGGTCTTGGAGAGGTTATCCACCTCCCGTCCATCGCTGCCCAGACCGAACCGCCCGATCTCCAGGGAACGAACTGCCTTCTGTAGGGCCTCGGTAAAGGTACGCCCGATACTCATGGTCTCCCCCACCGACTTCATGGCGGTGGTGAGATAATCTTCGGTCTCGGGAAATTTCTCGAAGGTCCAGCGGGGAATCTTGACGACGCAGTAGTCCAAGGTCGGCTCGAAGGCGGCCAGAGTTTCGCCGGTGATATCGTTTTTCAATTCATCCAGGGTATACCCCACGGCCAGTTTGGCCGCAATTTTAGCGATGGGATATCCCGTGGCCTTGGAGGCCAAGGCCGAACTTCGGGAGACCCTGGGGTTCATCTCCACCACGATCATCTCACCATCGGCGGGGTTGATGGCAAATTGAACGTTGGATCCGCCGGTCTCCACTCCGATCTCACGCAAAATGGCGATGGATGCGTTGCGCAGCTGTTGATACTCCTTATCCGAGAGAGTTTGGGCCGGGGCCACGGTGATGGAGTCTCCGGTATGAACGCCCATGGCATCCAAGTTCTCGATGGAGCAGATAATGACGACGTTATCCGCCTTGTCACGTACCACCTCCAGCTCATACTCTTTCCAACCGAGCACCGACTGCTCCAGCATCACCTGGGTATTGAGGCTCGCCTCGAGGCCTGCCTTGCAGAAGCTCTCCAGCTCTTCGGGGTTGTACGCCACGCCGCCGCCGGTTCCCCCTAAGGTAAAACTGGGGCGAACGATGATGGGAAACCCAATCTCGTCAGAGACCTGTTTCACCTCATCTAAGTTGGTGGCAAACCCACTCCGGGGAATATTGAGGCCAATCTTGTTCATGGCGTCCCGGAACAATTCACGGTCTTCCGCCTTCTTAATCGTGGCCACATCGGCGCCAATCATCTCCACGCCATATTTTTCAAGAATCCCCATCTCGGCCACGGCAATGGCCGTGTTAAGGCCGGTCTGCCCGCCTAAGGTGGGCAAAATGGCACAGGGTCGCTCTTTTTCGATGATCTTGGCTACCGCTTCCGGGGTCACCGGCTCGATATAGGTCCGGTCGGCCGTCTCTGGATCCGTCATGATGGTGGCGGGGTTGGAGTTCACCAGCACCACCTCGTACCCTTCTTCCCGCAGCGCTTTGCATGCCTGGGTTCCGGAGTAGTCAAATTCGCACGCCTGGCTGATGATGATGGGGCCGGCGCCGATGATCAGTATTTTCTTTATATCGGTGCGTTTTGGCATAATCCCTCGCCTCTTCTTTCTTTAATGTTGCGTCCTTCGACACCATGCGAAAAACAGCTATTTCATTCTCAAAGTCCATGGGGTCAAAGGCTCCATGGGCGCCTTTGACCTCTTATAAAACGAATTCCGGGCAAAAAAAAACAGGGCAACTGGCCCTGTTTTCTACCCCGTAAAATGCTCCATCATGGATACGAATTCATCAAAAAGATATTGTGCATCATTGGGCCCCGGAGAGGCTTCTGGGTGGTACTGAACACTCAATACAGGATGCACGCGGTGCCGAAGACCTTCGACGGTCCCATCGTTTAAGTTGATATGGGAAATCTCCACATCGGAGTCGGAAAGACTCTCCATATCGGCGGCGAAACCGTGGTTCTGACTGGTAATCTCCACCTTATTGGTCACCTTATTCTGTACGGGCTGGTTGCCCCCACGATGGCCAAATTTGAGCTTGTAGGTCTGACCGCCCAGGGCGATGCTCATGATCTGATGGCCGAGACAGATGCCAAAAATAGGCCGAAAACCGATAAGGGCCTTCACCGTCTCCACCGCATAGATCACAGGCTCTGGATCACCGGGTCCGTTGGAGAGAAAGATACCATCGGGGTTCATCGCCTTCACCACATCGGCGGGGGTGGTGGCCGGAACCACGATCACCTCACAGCCCGAGGCTTCCAGGAGACGAATAATATTGAACTTTATACCAAAATCGAAGGCAACTACCGATTTTTTCTCACCACGTGCGGTGAAAAGATCATTAGAGAGGGGCTCTTGAATAAAAATGGGGATATCTTTGACCAGGCGATAGGCCTTCTCTGTGGTCACGGCACTGGCCAGATCACACCCCTCCATGGAGGGAAGGTTCTTCGCCTTGGCAACCAGAGCATCGGGGTTGGTGATATCGGTGGAGATGATACCCCGCATGGCACCCCTGTTCCTTAGGTGAAGTGTCAGGGCCCGGGTATCCAATTCATCGATACCCATCACATTGGACGCCTTCAGGTAATCGGCAAGGCTCATATCGGCATTCCAATTGCTGTAGTCATCCTGATACTCTCGGACGATCAGAGCCGAGGCCTGAATGCGTGACGACTCCACATCATGTCGGTGAGAATTTCCTGATACCCCGTCATGCTGGTGTTGAAGACAACCTCTCCACCCACCTCTCCGGGACCGGTAAAACTGCGGCACGAAAAAATTCGTCCGTCTTCCAGGGCAATCAGTGCTTTCATGAAAGATGGTTCCTTATTGGATAAACGCCCCAGGCAAGGATACCCTAGGGTGATCCCCCGGAGGGCCATCCATAATGCTTGAATCATAGTGAGATGAATCGAAAGATTCATCATTATTACGGAGTATTGAGGAGGGGATACCCTGTCTCAGAGTCCGCGCGCAACTATCCCGCTTCTTACACGGCCGTAAAAAGCGGGATAGTCATTAACCAATAGAAAACTGTCAGCGGTGTGTCTCATAAAGACAAAAAAGAGCCGCAAAAAAATGAACCCCACATCGAAGAATCGAGCCATGGCCCATCATTTATATCTGTTACCCGATGGGGGTGTTGGTAATGAGGGTCCACACGCCACACGGGCAGGCATCAGCACAAAAGCCGCAGCCAATGCAGCGATCCGCCCTCACCACATACTCAAAAGGCGAGGCCGGTTGACCGGTCTCGCTCCTTTCAATCGCCTCTTTGGGGCACAAGGTAGCACAAAGTCCACAGTCTCTGCAACTCCCACATGACGAACATTCACTACCACACTTCTCAAGATCTTCAAAGACGGTGAGCCGGGGATCAAAATAGGCCAGGGTCATACGCTCTTTGTCGATCACATCCCGAGAATCTCTGCCTGCGGGGCGTTTGCCCTTACTGATGGCATCAATGGTCTCGGAGGCTCGTCGCCCGGCACCAATGGCGGCGGTGATCAGCCCCAAACCGGTAATATCACCGATGGCGAAAATCGACGGGTCGGTGGTCTGGCCGTTCTCATCCACCGATACGTAACCATTTTGGGCGATGGTCACACTTCGGGGAAGAAAATCGGCATCGGCCACATCACCGATGGAGAGAATCACCGTATCTGCGGCCAAGAGCTCTCCGTCTTCCAGGAGTACGCCTTTTTCGGTAATCTCCCGGGTAAAACAGGGCCACTTAAATGTAGCCCCCGCTTTTTCGGCGGCCTCACGCTCCTCTCCGAAGGCGGCGGGCGCCTGAATATCGATGAGGGTCACCTCGTCGGCCCCGCATCGCATCGCCTCGGTGGCCGCATCGCAGGCTGAGTTCCCCGCACCGATGATCACCACTTTTTTACCCGGCTTGGCCATATTTGCCTTGGCATCGGCCAGGAAGGCGTTGCCCGTCAGGAGCCTCTCTTTTCCAGGAATATTGAGCATACGAGGCCTCTGGGCCCCGGCGGCCACCACGATAAAGTCGTGATCCCCCTTCATGCGCTCCATCTCCATAGCCGTTAAGGGCTGCTGCAGGTGGATATGGGGCAAGACCTCTCCGATGCGTGAAAGCTCGGCATCTAAGACCTCTTTGGGAATCCGGCTCTCGGGAATCACCGCGGCAATCTTCCCCCCTAAGGTGGGGGCCGTGTCATAGACAATGGGATCGTGCCCCGCCATGCGCAGTTGCCATGCCACGGATATACCGGCGGGTCCGCCACCGATGACCGCCACTTTTTTCCCGGAGACCTCGGGAACCGCAGGGGCCGTCGCCGCAATACTCGCCTTTCCCAGCTGCTTGATATCGATAGAGGGCATGAAGGCCGACTGCTTGGTGCACGCCGCCATACAGGGATTGGGACAGAGATACCCGCACACAGTGGCCGGAAATGGGGTGTAATTTAGGGCCAGCTCCACCGCCTCATCCACCAGGCCATTTCTCACCAGGGCCCAGCGATCCTGGACAGGAATCCCCGAAGGACAGGCACCCTGACAGGGAGGCAGGTACTTCTGGTTCTCCCATACGGGGACAAAACGCCGCATATTCCCGGTGGTAATCACGGGGATATGGCTCATATCCAGATCGGAGAGATCCCCGATGAGCCCCCCTTTTCCCAACTCCGCGTCCCACACCTCGCGATGAAAGGAGGCCATGGAGCGGGAACTCACCCGCATCTTCTCCTGGGGGGTGCGGGCCACAATCATCTGCCAGTCATCACGACGGACCAGCTTGGTGTAGGCCTCGTCTTTGCCCACACGTTTTAAAAAGGCTTTCAGGTTCTCAGAGAGCCAGCTCCACTCGTCATCGGAGATGGATACCATGATGGCATCCCCCTGGCTGTACCCCTTGATGGGCCCCCTGAAGAATACCCGTCCTCCGACCATCCCCACAAGGGGGCGATACCCCAGGACGTTCTCTTCATTTTGAGGCTGCCAGCCACAGACAACGGCCGTCCCTCCGGCCATAAATTCGCCGAAGTAGTCCCCTGTGGAGCCCAGGACCCAGAGCTCCGGCGGTTCAAACCGCGGGTTCTCCTTAGTCATGGTCATGCCCCGGGCGCCTAAGTTGCCCGCCACCGAAATCCGGCCCTGGGCCATGGCGTTGGCGGCACCGTTGGAGGCGTTGCCGTGGACAATAATCTCGGCGCCGGCATTGAGCCAGCCAATATCATCGGAGGCGGGCCCCATGATCTCGATGGTCGTATTGGGAAAGCCCATGGATCCGGTACGCTGCCCGCAGGACCCGGTGATCTTCACATAGACCGGATCATCGCCGGCTTCATGAAGACGACCGGCAATGCCGTGCTGGCCCAAGGCCACCACATCTATGTGTCGGTACCCTGTGGTCACCGCCTTCTGAATCTTCGCCTCCAGAAGGCGTGAACTGATACGGGTCCCCTCTTCCTTTCCATGGATGGTTATTTTCATCTTGCTCGTCATGTTTGTTACACCATGTATTTGATATCGAGACGTTCTGCCGCATCGCGGTCATCAATCCCCAGAGCATCGGACATGCCGATGGGCAGGGAGGTGGATCGGCCAAGGGGTGCAATGATCTTTTTGAGTTCGGTATCAAAAGAGACATACATATCCACCACACGCTGGGCCACATGCTCGGGGTCCAGACGACGGTAGAGCCGAGGGTCCTGAGAGGTGATCCCCTTGGGGCAGATACCTAAGTTACAGACATTGCAGCGGTCGGATTCAGAGCCCACACAACCGGCGGCCGCCTGCATCACATACTTTCCTGTCTGCACCATACTGGCCCCCAGCATAATCAGAGAGGCCGCGTTGGCCGCCAGGTTCCCATTCTTACCGATGCCGCCCCCTGCCGCTAGAGGCAGTTCGTTCTCCATGCCGATCTCCACCAGGGTCTTATAGCAATCCCTTAAACTCGAGGCGATGGGATGCCCCATATGGTTCATGGAGACGTTATAGGCCGCCCCGGTCCCCCCGTCCTCTCCGTCGATGGCCAGACAGGCTGCATAGGGGTTTCGGGTGAGGTTGTTAAGCACCGCAAGGGAGGTGGAGGATGCGGATATCTTGGGATAGACCGGCACCCGAAAGCCCCAGGCCATGGACATGGACTGAATCATCTTGGCCACAGACTCCTCGATGGAGTACTGGGTCTGGTGGGTGGGGGGACTGGGCAGACTCACCCCCGTGGGGACCCCACGTATGGCCGCGATGAGCTTGTTCACCTTGTGCCACATGAGAAGCCCGCCATCCCCGGGCTTGGCTCCCTGGCCATACTTGATCTCGATGGCACAGGGATCCACCTTCATCTCAGGAATCGCATGGATGATCTCATCCCAGCCAAAATAGCCCGAGGCCACCTGAAGAATGGTGTATTTTAAAAATTCAGAGCGCAGGAGGCGGGGAGGACACCCCCCCTCACCGGTACAGATACGCACGGGCATGCCCATCTCTTCGTTCAGATAGGTCACCCCCATCTGGAGCCCCTCCCACATGGTGGGGGAGAGGGCACCAAAACTCATGCCCCCGATGACCAGGGGATAGATCTCCCGCACGGGGGGCGCCCACTCCCCTTTCAGGTGGCGCTGAATCTGCTCTTTGGGGGGAAGAACGCGACCCAGAAGGGTCTTGATCTCAAATTCGTGACGCCCGGCATCTAAGGCGGGGTCGGTGAGCATGGAGATACGGGTAAACTTAATACGATCCAGTATCCCCGGTCCCTCCGCCTTACGCCGCCCGCCCCGCTTCATGGGCTGACCACCCTGATCCATATGGTAGCGCTGCTTATCCGCCTCGTCGCTTCGACGAGGGATAATGGCATCGTTGGGGCAGACCTGGGAACACATGGCGCACCCGATGCATGCATGCTTGGGCTCGCTCTTCTGCCGGATACCATAAAAAATGGAGAACCGGTTGGTCACCTTGCCGGAGAGTCCCATGGGAGTCTCCACATGGCGCTTACGAAAGACACCCAGTTCGATGGCCTTCACCGGACAAACGGCGGTACACTGCCCACATAAGGTACAGGTATCTTTATTCCAATCGATCTGCCAGTGCAAATCTTTGATGCTTAATGAGGAAGGTGTAATCTTTCCGTCTGCCGACATATCTGAACCTCCTGACGATCGGGACCCACAATGGCCGTGTCGAGATACATGGGTTGAAAATCTTTGGATTTGTCACGGTCGGGAATGGCGGCGTCGAGTCCACAAATCTCCGAAGAGTAAGCAAATATTCCAGGACGCCCACCAATCACACCGGGGCGCAGTTTCTTTCTATCCTGAACCATAAAGAGGCTATGGTCCGGCAGGCTGCCGATGACACAGTTGGGTCCATCGATGATCAGCCGCCGGCACGATTGCTTCAGAAGGGTCAACAGGTCCGCGTTGGCATGGGAGGCGAGGGCGTCGCCTGCCAAGGGGGTGATGATATGTTTATAAAACTCCATCCCCAAACCCAACTCCTTTTGCATATAGTGCAAAATATGGGTAAATACCTCGGAGTCGGAGTTAAAGCCCATGTACCCCTCAAACCCTCTCTTCTGCAAGAACTCCCGAATCGGTATAAAGGCGGTGTTCTCTCCATTGGTCATGGTGGAGAAGCCCTGGACAAAAAAGGGATGACAGGCGTAGAGGTTGATGGCGTAGTTGGTGTTCTGACGCCCCTGGGCCATGACAATACGAGCCTGAATATCGTTGGCACCCAATTTCAGATAACGCCCTACGGTAAGGGGATCGCCGATCTCCTTGATCATGATCACATCGGGCCAGAAGGAGAAGACGATCATATCCTTCTTCTCCTCTCCCATGGCACGGAGCTCCAAACGGATCGTGGTGAGTTCCGTCTGCTTTCTCTCCCAGCTCCACTCCTCCCAATCATCGGGATATTCGTAGGCACGAATCAGATAGACGTCCCGTTTTGGCACACCGGAAGGTGGGGTTTTATCGAGTTTAAAAGAGATCTTGTACTTGGTAATAAATCCCTTCTCCATCATCTTCACGTCAAGACGACGAAGCCCTGCCTCGGTGAAGATACCTGAAAGGATCGGGGCATCTTTCATGGACTCAAAGGGTCCCCCAAGATCTCTTAAGAAAAGTCCCACCCCGGACCCATCATGACCTTCCCGCATCACATCCAGAGCCTCGAGGGCCACCATGGGTGAGACGGGATCTTCGCTGGTAATTGCAAACAAACGACACATCTTTGCTTCTCCTTACACGGGTGCGAATCTATATCCCACATGGGAACAGACCCCCACACACCACTTTTTATAAAATAACATGTGTGAAAGAATCTGAGTGTTTACCCTCACCACCCCTTCTGAGTTTGCGAATCACCCCGTCCATGACCAACGTTTCATTAAGAAGACGGCGCAAAAATCCCCCCCATCCATCGTCCATGATACACACCGCGTCAAAATAATAATCAGACCAGAAAAACCACGGTAAAAGGGCTGGAGCTACCACTTCCGTTGGTGAGGCGGGCCCACCAAAAACAAGGTAAAAGGGGCACCGTCACGTAAATGTATGGGGTAAACCGGGTATCGGTTTCGCAAGCACCCTCATTTCGGTGCACATACGAAACCATCCATAGTGGGTGGTAAAACGGTATTATTACCGAACTCAGGCAGGAAAATCAATAATTTTAGTTTATTAGACTGATATATCAGACATCAAACGAGGCATTGGGAACATTTATCATCGACCATCATGAGCCATCGGCGACAACGGCGAACGTTGAAATTGAGGGATCTTCGCTTTTTTTTATAGAGAACCTGAAAAAAACGTATTTGTATCAGTTAAAATGACGATATCTTCTGATATCAGAAATATCAGAAAACCAAATATTCCCCATACAGTCACATTTATGAAAACCTCTCCGATACAAAAAAAGGGACTCTCACCACAGATCCCACCCTTAAAAAAAGTGACCCCATAAAAAAAAGTGGGGTCCACAGCCCAAGGAGAGAGCGAAGGGGCCGTGGAAGAGGGGTGAGCTCTTTTTTAAAAAAACCGGGGAACACGCAGAGTGCACCCCAGTTTTTCATATCTTATGACAGCTAAAATAGCCCCTCACCCGCTCACTATACTTAGGCGGAGAGTTTCTCTACGGCAATCTTCAACATACGGCGCACAGGCTCGGCAGCCCCCCAGAGGAGCTGGTCCCCCACGGTGAAAAGAGAGATATATCCGGGCCCCATATTCATCTTTCGAATACGTCCCACAGGCACGGACAAGGTGCCGGTTACCGCCGTGGGGGTGAGCCCTTTCAGGGTCTCCTCCTTGGTATTGGGAACCACCGTCACCCACTCGTTGGCGGATCCGATAAGACGCTCCACCTCATCGATGGCAAGATCCTCTTTGAGTTTTACGGTGATGGCCTGGCTGTGGCAGCGCATAGTGCCGATGCGTACACAGGTTCCATCAATGGGAATAGGGATCTCGTTTTCCAAAATCTTATTGGTCTCGGCAACCCCCTTCCACTCTTCACGGGTCTGCCCGTTTTCCATGGGAGTATCGATCCAGGGAATGAGACTGCCCGCCAGGGCGGCCCCGAAGTTATCGGAAGGAAAAGAGTCCCCACGCATCGCATCCACCACCGCGGCATCCACAGCCGCCACGGGGCCGTCCAAAATCGGCTGGGCCGCATCGCTGATGGCTCCCATCTGAGAGACCAGCTCTTTCATATTCTTGGCACCGGCACCGGAGGCTGCCTGGTAGGTCATGGAGGTAATCCACTCCACCTGCCCCGCATCAAAGAGCCCGCCTAAGGCCATGAGCATCAGACTCACCGTACAATTGCCACCGATAAAATCACGCACACCGGCATCAAACCCCTTATCAATCACCGTACGATTCACGGGATCCAAGACAATGATGCTCTTATCAGACATACGAAGGGCCGAGGCGGCATCGATCCAGACCCCATTCCATCCTGCCTCACGAAGTTGAGGATGCACTTTCTTGGTGTAATCACTCCCCTGGGAGGTCAAGATGATCTCCATCCCTTTCAGGGTCTCAATATCAAAGCCATCCTGCAGCACCGGAATCTCTTTTCCGATCATCGGTCCCGCTTGACCGACCTGGCTGGTGGTAAAAAAAATGGGGTCAATACCAGCAAAATCATCCTCGGCCCGCATTCTCTCCATGAGAACCGAACCCACCATCCCTCTCCAACCGACAATACCTACCTTCACCATGGTCCTTATGCTCCTCTTTTTTTCAACGTGCTATAAAAAATATCAATGCAATTACCACACTGTCACCTTCGTCAATTCATCCCCTGGATGGCGTTCAAAAGCGTGGGGGCCAAAGGAGAACCCGCCCGATACAATGTCCGATATCTCTCAAGGGCCTTCTCAATCTGAGCCGTTCCATCATAGGCCATCCCCAGCCGAAAGGTCGTGGTGGGATCATCGGGTCTCAACTGGGAGGCCTCAATAAAAGAGTCGAGGGCCCCAAAGAGATCACCGTCCTCCTCCTGAAGGGCTCCCAAACGAAAATAGAGAGGCCAACTCTGGGGATGACGGCTCACGCCGCCTTTTAATACCGAAACGGCCCGATACCTCTTCTTCACCTTCATATAGCAATCACTCAGAAGAAGGGTCGCCGACTCATCGCTCTCCCCCTCCCTTTCAAGGGATCGCTTTAACACCTTCACCGCCCTCTTGTACTGACCGTCTCCACACAGGTACCGGCCCTCATCGAAGAGAGGGCCGGCATAAAGTGGCGTTGCCCCCATCACAAGCAGGGCAATCCATACCCCGACTCTTTTTACACAAGGAAAACCAGAGCCATACATGGAACATCTCCCTCTCTCATAGACGTTCAGCCCCTTTCATGGCGGCCTTCAACACGAAAGGCGCCAGAAACGAGGGGGTTAGATAGTGGATAAGTGGTCAATACAAAACGGATCTGTCACTATTCAGCTCAAAAAAAATCCTCTGGCGGTACGGTGTGCCACCGTAAAATCAGGCCAACGGATGCCTTATACTCCCGGCAGGGACGCAAGGAGGCTAATCTGAATAGTGGCACGACTCTGGCAGATAAAGGCTATACCTTATAAAGAGTAAGGAAAGAGACAAACGGGATGCCGCCTATTTTTTCTTCGCCACCATCACAAGCCATGAATCTTCAATCTGTTGTTCCACCAAGGCAAATCCCGTCTCGGCAAGACGAGCCTCCACCATGGGCCCTCTCTCCACCAAGATTCCCGAGAGAATAATGAGGGACTCATCATGAACCACCCGGTGAATATCCCCCAGCAGTGCCACCACCACCTCGGCCAGAATATTGGCCACGACCAGATCATAGGCCTTGCCTGCCTGGGAGATCAAATCGGCACAGCTCACAGAAAAAGAGTCCGAAACCTTATTGAGGGCCAGGTTATCCCGGGCCGTATCCACGGCCACAGGATCGTTATCGACCCCGAGCCCCTCTTGGGCGCCCGAAAGGGATGCCGCCACCAGAAGAATGCCCGAACCGGTGCCCACATCCAGAACTGATGTTCCCGATTTCGTATATTTTTCTATCATCTCCACACAGAGACGTGTGGTGGGGTGGGTACCGGTGCCAAAGGCCATCCCGGGATCGATGGCGATCACCTTCTCCCCTAAGGCTGGAGTATAGGCCTCCCAGGTGGGCTTGACCACGAAGGTATCGGTGAGGTGCACCGGTTTGAAATTGGCCTTCCAGGATTCATTCCAGTCGGTATCCGGAATATCAGACGTAGTGATGGTGGTGGTGATACCCGAGCGCTCATGAAGGGTGACCAATCGGCGCTTAAGCGCCTCAAGAACCTCGTATTCATCCCCATCCACGGCAACATATCCCGTCACCGAATAGTCGGTATCCTGGCTGTACCCCCCGGGATCCCAGCCCTCCACAGGCTCCACATCGGGAAGGGTCACCGAGACAGAGGCGATGCCCACGGCCGAAAAATCATCGGCCAGGAGTTCATCCGCCAGAGGATTTCCTTGGGGATCATACGTTACACATATTTCGAGCCATGGCATGGCATTTATCTCCTATTTTTCCGGCTTTTTCCCTTTTTTGAAGGGGGCCGCTTAATATTTCGTCCACCGGGCCGCGCTGTGTACATCTCCCGGGAGGGGTTAAAGTAACCGTGTTTCAATCGAGGGAAGCGCTTCTCCAACTGAAGAATCATACGCCGAATCCCCATGGGCATCCCCATAGGGGCCACGGCCGCCATGCTCTCGTAGTAGCGCAGAGGATCAAAGTTAAGGTTTCGCCACTGGATCAAATCCACGTCATGGGCCTCAACAAAGGCCATCAGGGCCTCTACCTCCTCAGGGCAATCGGTCACTCCAGGGATATTGAGATAGTTAATGGCTTTATACGCCCCATGTTTTTGGGCTACCGTAAAACTCTCCACCACATCCTCGTAGCGATAGCCGTTGGGCCTAAAATAAGCGGTATAGACCTCGGGCCTCACGCTGTTCATGCTGATCCGAACGGAGTCCAGGCCCGCCGCAAAGAGACGATCCATCACCTGGGGCAGACTGCCGTTGGTATTCATATTGATCGTCCCGTTGGATGTGTGGGCACGAATCCTTTGAATGGCCGGTTCAATCACCTCGGCGGCTAAAAGGGGGTCGCCCTCGCACCCTTGTCCAAAACTCACCACCCCTTCGGGCACCCGTTCAATATGGGTCAGGGCCACTTCACTGACCTCCAGAGATGTCGGGGTAAAATCGAGGCGTTCCTGGCAGGAGGAGAGAGAGGGGCCGCTCTGGTGAGAGATACATCCCAGGCACCGGGCATTGCACTGACGGGAGGTGGGCAGAGGCGCCTCACATCTCCCGACATAGAGATTCTTTGCGGCGGGACAGCCATACTCTAAGGCACAGCGCTCCAGATGGCGAAAGAGACGGTTCTCCGGATAACGCACCTGCATCTCCCCCACCCCCTCTTTGACCTTGGGAATCGGCATCAGTGGCAGGTGCTGTCTCTCCTCATCATCCACCCGAAAGCATGCGGTGCGAAATCCTTCATCATACCACCCGACGGCACAATACGAGAAGAGCGGTAAAGGATCAGCCCCCTCCTCCTCTAGGGCAGCCACCTGGGCGGTATTGACATATCCCGGTGAGTTAAACGCCGCCACGGGATAAATACGCTCTTCAGGGGCATAGGGATTGTGTGTCAGGGTCTCCACCGCCCCGAGTTCGATATTCCAGACCATCACAAAACGGTCTGGCAAACGCATCAACTCGCCTCCATCCGGCATAAACAGGGTATCCGCCACCGTCAGGGGGATCACCATATCGCCACTGCGCCCCACTGCCCCATACCCCTCAAGATCGAAGATTTCTCCTCTCTCATTGGCCACTAGGGCAGTCACCAGTCTCTCTCTCCCATGTTCTCTTAGCACTGGAATTGTTTCCCGTTATTTATTATATTTAAAAGGATTTATCAAAAATATTGCCTAAATGGGCTTCTTGCCTGTATATAATGTACATCCTAAAAGCGGGATGCCCTGTATGTACCATAAAGCATCGGGGCGTCAAACCGTCTTTTTTTCAAGGGATGACCGCTCTGATACCCCTTTTTGACCGATACGATACCGGCAGGCCGCACCGGTATCTTGCCGATCAATTCGGAAATGAGATGGATCTCATAAACCGTCAGAGCCATCGACAATGATCAGGGCACGACTCCCCGAGCCACACGTACATCTTTAATGCACGCACCGTGGCCCATGGTCTCAATCACCAATCACATGCAACATAACTGAAACGATTTGGGAAGAAATACGATTGATACGAAACTTATTTAAACGCATAGCGGAATTTGTCACAGGATCGAGCACAGACGATGAATCGTCTGCCATACCGTTCGCAGAGCTTTCACGAAAGAAGGCGGAAGAACAAACCAAAAAAGAGCGGTCTGAACGGCGACAACGCCCTCGGGATAGCAAAAAGGCCACGGAGACCAAAACGGGAGGGGGGAAAGCCCAGCGCGAAACCAAACAGCGCGGTTCAGTCAAATCACCCAAGCAACCCTCCCAGCGAGAGAAGAGTTACCCGCGCAACGAACGTCAGGCGCCGGAAAAAGACTCAAAGAAAGAGAACACGCAGCGGCCCCCACAAAAGCAGACCCCGAAAAGAGAACAACGCCCTGAGATCAGTGATCTGGCACCAAAAGAGACCACTGAGAAAAGCGTACCGGTTCAGCAGCCCCGAAAACCAAGCTGGAGCCTCTCAGAATTTCAGGTCCCCGAAAAAGAGGGTGAAGTTCGATTCCACGATCTCGATCTTCCCATAAAACTGATGCAGGGTATCGCCGAACTCGGATTTCAGTACGCCACGCCCATTCAGGCCGGCGCCCTCCCAGAAACTCTGAAAGGGCGTGATTCCATCGGCAAAGCCCAAACAGGCACCGGAAAAAGCGCCGCCTTTCTCATCACCATCATCAACCTTCTCGCCAAAAAACCCATGCGAGGAGGGCCCGATAAAGGTTTTCCACGAGCGCTCATCCTCGCGCCCACCCGTGAACTCGCCCTCCAGATCGAGAAAGATGCCAGGGACCTCTGCCGATTCACACCTTATAAGATATTGGCCCTCTTTGGAGGCACCGGTTACGAAAAGCAGAAAAAAGGGATTGCCAGCTCGGTAGATATCATCGTGGCCACCCCTGGACGTCTCATCGATTTCAAAAATCAGAAGCTCGTCGACCTCTCACGGGTCGAGGTTCTCGTCATCGATGAAGCCGACCGCATGCTCGATATGGGATTTATTCCCGACATCCGAAAGATCGTCTACGCCACACCTCACAAAGATCAGCGCCAGACCCTCTTTTTCAGCGCCACCTACACCAGTGATGTCATGCGTCTCGCCGATCAATGGACCAAGGATCCCTTCAATGTAGAGATTGAACCCGAAAAACTGGAATCTGCCTCCATCGATCAAAAAATTTTCCTCGTCACCACCGATGAAAAATTCCCCCTTCTCTACAATCTAATCACCGACCAAAAACTCACCAAAGTGCTCGTCTTCACCAACCGACGCGATCAGGCCAGACGTCTGTGTGAAAAACTCATAAAATACAACATCAAGGCCGACCTCCTCTCGGGTGAAGTGGCTCAAAACAAACGTATCCGAGCTTTAGAGGATTTCAGAAGCGGAAAAGTCGCTATCCTCGTGGCCACGGATGTGGCCGCCCGCGGCCTTCATATCGATGAGATCAGTCACGTCATCAACTACCACCTCCCCCAGGATCCCGAGCACTATGTTCACCGCATCGGGCGAACCGGACGGGCAGGGGCCACAGGCACCTCCATTAGCTTTGCCTGTGAAGATGACTCCTATTATATTCCGGCCATCGAAGAGCTTCTGGATCACAAACTCTCCTGCGAGTATCCCGATAACTCTCTTGTTGAGGCCATCGCCCCCCCATCGCGTGCCCCCCAACGGCCAGCCAAAAGCCCAAAAAAAGAGGCCGAATCCTGGGAGCCGGCCCCCCAGGCCATCGAGGAGCCCCCTTTAGAGGAGTCCAAGGAACGGAGGTCTCGTAGCCAACGCACCACCCGAAACACGCGTAAAAATTATCAAAAAGAGATAAGCCCCCCCTCTCCATGGTACAAGGATGAACCCGATGAGGATGAATCCGACGAGAAGGCACCGGCCCCCAGGACAAATAGACGCACGACGCCCCCCAAGGAGGCACCCGTCCCCTCACCGTGGTACGAGGATGAGCCCGACGAGGAGCTCCCGCCTCCTCCCAAGGTGAATAGACGCACCATGCCCCCCAAGAAGGCCCCCATGCCCTCGCCGTGGTATGATGATGAACCCGATGAGGCCGACTCCTACGAAAAAGCCCCGGCCCCCAAGGCGAAGAGACGTAAGATGCATCCCAAGGAGGCACCCATGCCCTCGCCGTGGCAGGAGGATGAACCCAGCGAGGCCGACTCCCACGAAAAAGCCCCGGCCCCCAAGGCGAAGAGACGCAAGATGCATCCCAAGGAAGCCCCCATGCCCTCGCCGTGGCAGGAGGATGAACCCGAGGAGGAGGAATCCTACGAAAAGGCCCCGGCCCCCAAGGCGAAGAGACGCACAAGGCATCCGAAGGAAGCCCCCATGCCCTCGCCGTGGTACGAGGATGAACCCGAGGAGGAGGAATCCTACGAAAAGGCTCCGGCCCCCAAGGTAGAACAACGCAAGATGCATCCCAAGGAGGCACCCATGCCTTCGCCGTGGTACGAGGATGAACCCGAGGAGGAGGAATCCTACGAAAAGGCTCCGGCCCCCAAGGTAGAACAACGCAAGATGCATCCCAAGGAAGCCCCCATGCCTTCGCCGTGGTACGAGGATGAGCCCGAGGAGGAGGAATCCTACGAAAAGGCCCCGGCCCCCAAGGTAGAAAAACGTACGATGCATCCCAAGGAAGCCCCCATGCCTTCACCGTGGCAGGAAGAGGCGTCCGAGGAGGAGGTCCCAGCCCCCAAGGTGAAGAGACGTACGATGCATCCCAAGGAGGCGCCCATGCCCTCACCGTGGCAGGAGGAGGCACCCGAGGAGGAGGTCCCAGCCCCCAGGGTGAAGAGACGCTCGACGCATCCTAAGGAGGCACCCATGCCTTCGCCATCTGATGCCGAGGCCCCCGAAGAGGCGGTTGTTGCCCCCCCCAAGGAGGCATCCATCCCCTCTCCTTGGTATGAAGATGACCCAGAAGAGGTGGCCGCCCTCCCTAAAGCGAAGGCCCCCACCCCTACGCCATGGTACGAGAGTAAACCGGATATGGCGGTCAAACCGGCCACACCAGTGACTCCCAAAGTTCGTGAAGAGGTACCCATCCCCTCGGAGCGACCGACAGGGGATGAAGGCAAAAAAGAGGTGAAGGCGCCCGAAGAACCAACGCCATCACCCATCATGCCCGATACTCAAGAGAGTCCGGTAACAAATGAAGGCGATAATGAGTCCCAGGGCACCCCGGTAGAGAGACCACCGGCGGCACCCGAGCGACCTTTACCTCCCCGGCCCCTTCGGAATACACGTAGACCCAGTACCCTTAAGTACCGAAAACGTCCGGGAAACAGGTACCGATAAATAACGGTCTCTTCTGACCTTTTTGGTGCCGCCCTAAAAAGCGGCACCTTTTTTTTTATTTTTTTTAGGGAATAAAAAGCGATTCGCAAGGGGATACCGTACAAAAAAATAGTACGTCACGATAATTGTCCAACGGGAAACAGAGATATTTTTATATATACAGATAGATAAAAAGGTATTTTTTTAAGTGAACAGGGGTCACATCATGACCCATCTCTTGCGAGGTACTCCCCATGAATCACCATACCCAACTGCTTCTCTTTGATATTGGCGGGGTCTTTATCCAGCTATCAGGGGTCGATCAAATGCTGGCATGGACCCAAGGTCACCACACAGAAAAAGAGCTCTGGGATCTCTGGCTTCGCTCCCACGCGGTGAGAGCGTTTGAAACTGGGCGTATCAGCCCAGAAATATTTGCCTTACAATTTGTGGATGAATTTTCACTGCCCGTCGATCCATCCACCTTCCTCGCCGCTTTTATCAGTTGGACCACCCAACCGTATCCCGGTTTCCAAGAGGTGATGCACACAATCAATACACACTATCTCACCGCCTCTCTCTCCAATACCAACGAGTTACACTGGCAAAATCTGTGTAAAAATTTAAAGATGGACCAGCTCTTTCAGCACAACTTTCCATCCCACCATTTGGGGTATATGAAACCCGACCGAGCGGCCTTTTCTCATGTACTCGAAACCCTCAATATCCCGGCATCGGCCACCCTTTTTTTCGATGATACCCCTGTAAATATCGAGGCTGCACGTTCCCTTGGTATTGAGGCCCATCGAGTCTGCGGCGTGAAAGAACTCACCACCACTCTCAAGGAGCTCGACATCCTGTGACCCCTCTCCAACGCCAAAAATTCAAAGATATCATCGAATCTGAACTGACTCTTTTAAAAATTGAGATCGCCGCAACAGAGGAAGATAGCAAGCCGACCATCACGCCGGACAGTGCCATTGGTCGTATATCCCGTGTGGAAGCGATCCAGAGCCGTCATATCGGTGAGGCATCGGTACGGGCCCGTAAGGCGCGTGCAATGCAACTGGAAAGAGCCCTTACCCTAGTGGATAAAGAGGAGTACGGTTTGTGTGTGGCATGCGAAGAGCCTATTCCCCTGGCGCGCCTGCGCCTGATCCCCGAAGCGACCCTCTGCGTGATCTGTGCGGCCTCTTTAGAAGCCTAACCCCACCTCCCCCCCACGTAAAAAGGGAGATGATGTTCCACGTGAAACTCAATCTCCCTAAAGCAAACAATACCCACCCTATTCTTTACGCTTAAAATGCAAGCCGACCCACCCCTTGTCCCTCTTCTCATATTTCAAATCAAAAGAGGGCGCGTAGATAGATATCAATCGCTCTTCCTCGCCCTCACGAATGCCGGAAAGAATCAAATCTCCCTGAAAATCTACCCAGGCCGCAATGGCTCCGTGAAGGGATATAAGGGTTGGAGACCTTAAATTGGCCGTCACCACTTGATACTTTTTATCAGAAGCAAAGTCAGAGGCATGATAAAGGGATATCCGAGAAGAACATCCATTCAAAACGGCATTTTTCCGGGCATCGTTAAGAGCAATGGGGTCGATCTCTGTGGCATCCACATGACGGGCCCCAAGCTTCACAGCCAGAAGAGAGAGAACGCCTGTTCCAGTACCTAAATCCAGACTATGATCCCATCGCCTGCCTCTATTTTTCACCACGACCATCAATTCGGCACATAATTTTGTGGTGGGATGCGTTCCATTTCCAAAACTGATCCCCTCTTTCATGATGATACAATGGGTCGTATCCTCCATCGGAGGGAGGTGAGCCGGGGCCAATACAACCCCGGGTGCCAAAGCATGGTACCTATTGAGAGAGGGGACCACCACCGTGCGTCCCAAGACCTGCCGGTAAACAAGATGGTTCTCATTGACACATACCCCCAGATACCTCTTGGCATCCCTGCGTGTCACTCCATGGTGGGTTCCCAACGTGGAGATCAACTCCATGGGGGTCAGAGACCGGGTACTCTCGTTCACCTGCCGAATCAAAAATGATTGAAGACCTCGTGGCATCATGGCATCCTTTACTGGTTTTAAAGAGAAGGCGATCTATTCGGTTCACTTAAAAAGGGGGGGAATCTATGGAAACAGACGGAAGAGGGACGCCCAGAAAAGAGTCACCTTGAATCCATGCGGCATAGCACGTCATATACAAAAAATGGCACATTTCAAAAGCGGTATAATGCGAGAAGGGTACATCAGCACATGAGGGTGAGAGCTCACCCCTGAGGTTTCTATAATATATTTTCTCCCTTTTTTACCCTCTCACCGGAGGTCTCCTTATAAGGTATGTCTCTTTTTTTGAATAGGCTGAGACATAAACACTCAAATAAAAAGCCTCCGATGGCAAGGGGCCAGGGAGAAAAAGAGGATGGGATCATCCAAAGGTGAGGGTTTTCCCCTCTCTTTCCAGGAGGGCCTTGTACCAGTCCACAAACTCAAAGGAAGCCCGTGCCTTATCTGTATTGTTCATGATCCCCATGGCCATCTCCATGGCCGTTTGGCTGTACTGGTTGGAAGGCTTCTCGGGTCCGGCATCGGCTAAAAATTCACGAATCAATTGATCGACAGTCCGTTCAGAATCATCCACGCGGATATCCAAGGGATCTTTGGGATCACCGAAGGGGTTCCAGATCGCGTATCCCCGCTTCAGGATGCGCTGTTGCCCTCGCTTGCCCATGGCGTCAAAAATCGCCTTTTTTTTGGCCGCCACCTCTTCATCGGAAAACTCATTATGGCTCATCCCAACGGTGCTCATGAACTCACCTCTACCCCAAGATACTCTTCGTTGTAATCGGTAATAAGGGCCATGGAGAGAGGGACCAATACAGTATCCATCTTGGTAAAACGCGAATTTATCTCGCGTACCATATCCTTGGAGATGGCGTAGAGACGATCGTAGACCAGATCCATATTCAAGGTCGGGTACGCCTTTCCCTGGTTAAATCCGGAGAGACCACAGGTGTGCCCCTGACCGCCGGCCGAGGTGGGAATACCATAGACGCGACAGGCAATGGGACGATAGTCATACATCAGGCACTTGCCTTCATCCCCGAGAAGGGGGCATCGAACCCGCATCTTCGAGACCTGATCAATGATGGAGGCATCGCTCTCTCCCGCTTCATGGCGCTTATAGGCCTCTTTCTTCATCATTCCCAAGGTTCGATCGGCCTGACTTGCCGCTTCGGTGATATCAAATCGAATCTTACCGTTAAAGAGCTCATCAAACTTACTCTTGATGTAGAGCGCCTCCACAAAGGTGAGATCAAAGAGAGCGTGACAACAATCATCACAGGTGGGCTTGCACTTCACCTCATCTGCGAATTCAGAGCTGACCTTGTTAAATATTTCACCGACCTGACCCACCAGTGTTTCATAACGAGCAAATGCGTTTGTTAACTCCATGACCTTCTCCATCTATCTGCGTCACCCGTATGACACGAAACCCCTTAAGACCTTAGATAAAGGCGAATCGATCACTCCAAAAGGCTGTTTCCATGCCCAGGTGAGAGATTGTTTCACGTGAAACAGCCCTATTCCTTACAATATAAGAAAATTCGGCCTATTTACCGATACAGAAATTACTGAATATCTCATCTAAGATATCCACCCGAATCTCTTCTCCCAATATCTCTCCCATAAGATCCATGGCCGAACGAATATCGATGGCAATGGCATCGAAGGAGAGTTGAGAGTCTATACCCTCTACAGCATTTTCCACATTATTTAAAGCCTTTCTTACCAAGGCAACCTGCCGTCTGTTGGGTACCAGGGCACTGCGATCTTCAGGTAGGCTCGTGAGTATTCGAGAGACCACCGACTCCTTAAGAGCCTCTATACCTTCCCCACTCTTCACCGATACCGGAAGATAAGCAATCCCTTCATCCGTAAGCGAGTCACCGGTGGGTCCCGCCGGTAAATCCGCTTTATTCACAAGGACCATACATGCCCGGGAAGCGGAGATGAGATGAATCTGCTCCACCACCTCCCGCTCAACCGCGATGGATCCATCGACCAGATAGAGGACAATATCCGAATTTTCGATGGATGAGAGGGTCCGCTCAATACCGATTTTTTCCACCGGATCCTCGGTGGCTCGTATCCCGGCTGTATCCGTCACCTGGAAGGCGATGCCATCGATATGAATAAATTCATCAATGAGATCCCGGGTGGTGCCCGGTACTGAGGTGACGATGGCCCGCTCATGACCCGAGAGACGATTCATCAGGCTGGATTTACCCGAATTGGGAGGGCCGGCGATCACCACCCGGATACCGTTTCGAAAAATATCAGAATCGGTGAAATTCTGGATGAGAAGGGTCAGGGTATCCCGGACCTCCCCCGCCAATGTCTCACCAATGGAGGCCGCATGAATCGATTCATCCACATCATCGGGAAAATCCAAGATCGCCTCAAGGGTCACCGATATTCCCTTTAAGGTCTCGCGAAGGGCCGTCACACGTGCGCCCAAATCCCCTTGTACCA
The DNA here is from genome assembly GCA_013619155.1 of Desulfobacteraceae bacterium. GTDB lineage: Bacteria > Desulfobacterota > Desulfobacteria > Desulfobacterales > Desulfolunaceae > Desulfoluna. The sequence continues at coordinate 27,574 of JABXKT010000010.1, read as the reverse complement.
TAGAGATAGCCATCTCATGGGAGGTGGAGGTGCGGGCGTTGATGAGATCGATCACCGCCTCGGCCTGGGAGAGGTTAATACGCCCATTTAAGTAAGCCCGCTTGGTAAACTCCCCAGGCTCGGCAAGGCGCGCTCCCGACGCGAGGAGGCCGTCTAAAATTTTACGCATCACCACCGGGCTGGCGTGGGACTGAATCTCCACACAATCCTCGGCGGTGTATGACTTGGGCCCCTTCATGTAGAAGAGAATCACCTCATCGAGGACCTCCTCCTGATCCCCTACGAAAGTTCCATAATAAACCCGATGACTCTTAGGCCGCGTCACACCGGAAACCGATCGAAAAGAGGCGAAAGCCGTCTCGACGGCTTTGGTACCCGAGACCCGTATAATGCCGATGCCCCCACGTCCCACGGGTGTGGCGATGGCTGCAATGGTATCAAAATCCAAATAGCTCATGACTCATTTCTTATGATAGTCTATCGTTGATGGTAAGCGGGGAGACTCCCCGCAATATGAAAAAAACGGACCCAACGTCTCCATGGATACCCGACGAAAAGATCCACTCCCATCCCCTTAAATGCTCCCCACAAAATACCACGTCATCCGCTGGTCAGCCATAAAAAAAGCCCCCCCGACACCAAAGGGGTCGAGCGGGCTTTAAAAACAGAGACGAGAAAAGAATCTATTTGTTTTTATTTCTTATTTTCTTATTTCTCTTGGGGAAGATCACCAGGCGACGGTAATACCCCTCCCCCATGGACTGGGTCCGCACACCTCGATCATCTTTGAGGGTCAGATGGATGATCCGCCGATCATGGGAAGACATATGACCAATGGTGTGGGGTTTTCCGGTTTTTTTCACCTTATCGGCCATGCGCTGGGCATGCTGACGTAACTTCTCTTTGCGCAGCTCCAGGTAGCCTTCAATATCCACCTGGACACGAACACGCTCAGCGCTATGCTTATTGATGATCTTATCGAGAAGGTACTGAATGGCCTCAAGGGTCTGCCCCTTCTTACCAATCATCACCGCCGCATTGCCACCAGTCACATTGTAGGCAAGGATATCCCCATCCACATGGTAGTCAATTTGGGACTCCTCCGATATAAAAGAGGCGATCTCTTTTAAGATCTCCACCCCGGCATCGGCCGGTGTCAGACCCTTAAAAAAGCCCTCTTCAAAAAGACACTCTGTATACTCATAGGTACGGTCCTCCCCTCTCGGTTCATCCTCAGAGAGGGGGGATTCCTGACGGTTTTGAGAGGCGCCAAAGGCTTCATCCACAAGACTCTTTGCCACCCTATCCTGGGGGACATCCCTTCTTCGGGGCATGACAGAGATCTTGGCTTTCTTGGCCCCAAAAAGACCAAAGAGCCCCTGACTTCCCTTGGAGACAACACTGTAGTCCAGTTCCTCTCTTGGGATATCGAGTTCTTTTAAGGCAGCATCTACGGCTTTTTCTACGGTCCTGCCTTCAAATTCCCTAAGCGAATTCATACACTCCTCCAGAAATTACGAGAGTTTCTTGGTAATATAGTACTGCTGAGAAATGGAAAGAACGTTGTTGACAAGCCAGTACAGAACCAATCCCGATGAAAAATTCACAAAAATAACCGTCATCACGAGTGGCATCATCATCATCATTTTCGCCTGCGTGGGATCTCCTGTGGCGGGTGACATCTTCTGCTGAAGAAACATGGTGGCCCCCATCAAAAGAGTCAAGACAGGAAGACCTGTAGGCGCAGTCATCATGGGGATGCTAAAGGCAAAGTGAAAGAGACGATCCGGAGCGGAGAGATCCGTGATCCATCCAAAAAATGGGGCATGACGAAGTTCCACCGCCGAGTAGAGCATACGATAGAGGGCAAAGAAGATGGGCATCTGGACCACCATGGGCAGACAACCACTCATGGGGTTCACCTTGTATGTCTTATAGAGGCCCATCACCTCCTGATTCATACGCTGCTTGTCATCCCCATATTTTTCCCGAATTTTGGCCATAATGGGCTGAAGCTTTTTCATCTCGTGCATGGAGGTGTAGCTCTTATTACCCAGGGGCCAGAAGACCAACTTGATCAAAATAGTGAGGAGGATAATGGCGATACCATAGTTGGCCACCAAATGATCATGAATAAAATTCATCAGCCCGAGACAGGGTTTGGCAATAAGGTCAAACCATCCGAAGTTCACGGCCTTATGAATCGAGGAGTCGAGCGTCTTCAACATACGGTAGCTCTTGGGAGCCGCCATAATATTTACAGTGTAACTCTTCTCGGTACCGGGCTGAATCATTCCCGTGGGTAGATTCATCGCCGCGGTGATCACCCCGTTGGTGTCGGCCAGGAACATGGATGATCCGGTTGCCTCCACAGGAATCACGGCGGTTAGAAAATAGCGACTCTGCTGGGCCACCCACTCCACATCTCCGGTATAGAGATTCTTATCCTCAATATTTTTCACCTTGACGTTTTCGAGGCTTCCACTCACAAAGCCACTGGGGCCTTCGAATCCGTAAGCACGACCATCGGCCACGGTGGCGTCAATGCCAAAGGCCAGGGCATCATCTAAGGCGACAGTGCCGCCGTTTCGAATAGTGACCTGCGAGCCAATGACATATGAGTCGGTGGTAAAGTGAAAGCTTCGAATCACCTCGACCCCGGAGTCACTGACCCATCGGTAGTTGAGTCGTGCGCCGTTATTGCCCACCATCACACTCTCTCGATCCACCTCAAAGAGAGCATTTTCCATACCTACGACACTGTTCTTCTGAAATGATAGGGTGAAAATACGGTCCACCGCTTCGGAGACGACATTTTTATAGGCATCTCCGTTTAAGGTCTCTTTGTATTTTTTCAGTTCAAATCGTTTCACAGCAGCACCGCGATTGGTAAACTCAATGCGGTAAAGGGGGGATTCCACCACGGTGATATTTTCTGCCATCACAGCTACAGGCTTAATACCGGAAATGGGGGCGGCGGCCATCTGTTCACTCGGGGCCAGAGGTTGCTCCAATTGAGCCTGGGCAGGAACCTCTACAGGTTTCTGGGGAGGAAAGAAAAAATTCCATCCGACAAACACAATGATGGAAAGAATGATTGCTGCAAAGAGTCTGACCTGGTCCATACGTTCTCCGTTGTTCATCTTCTTAAAGAGGGTACCTTAATTCATGTGTCAAGAACCCGCCCCTACCCCAAATCTATGAAGGGTGCAACGACACCGAGTCGATTGCCGGGCTTGAGAAATCTTATGGGCGGATCTGCTATGGGTTCCGCAAATGCTCAGATCGTGGCACACAAATGGGACATTTAAACGCAGCCGTCCTTATGTGCAAATCTTTGATTTTACGGAATCAACTGATGGGTAGGTGGATGCTGAAACTCTCATGAAGGGGGTTATGGAACCGGATCGAAGCCACCGGGATGAAACGGATGACACTTGAGAACACGCTTCACCGTAAGCAAAGACCCTTTGAAAATCCCATACCGTTCATAGGCCTCAATGGCGTATGCCGAACATGTGGGATAAAAACGGCATCTTGGACCTGTCAAAGGGGAGACCAAATACTGATAGGCCTTTATCACACAGATAAAGACCTGTTTAAGACTCAGTACGTGCTTTAATTTTTTGAAAAATATGCTCAAGGGATAAAAAGGTCTCATTATTGCTTAATTGAGCCACTGGTCGCTTGGCAATAAGTTGGATATCCCGATTCTCAAAAAACTGTCGCCCATTTTTCCGAAAATACTCGCGTACGATCCGTTTGATGCGGTTACGCGTAACAGCATCCCCAACCTTTTTAGATACGGTAATGCCTATGCGGGATGTCTTAAGCTCATTTTCCAGAATATTGGCAACAAAATGACGGTTATGTACAGTCGCCCCTTTTCGGTAAAGTTCCTGGAACTGACTTCTTTTGAGAATCCGATGCTCTTTTGTAAAGGCGTTAGCTCGCAATAAACATTATCCCTGCATCATGTATGATGACTCCATACTCTCCGTCGTGCCTCGTTACAGTCAATCGAAATTTCCGTTACCGGTATCACCAATTTGTGGAACGAGGCCCTCGGAGTTACCCTTTAACGAAGGCATCATAAAAACAAAAGCACATTAAGCGGTCAGGCGTTTTCTGCCCTTCGCACGACGGCGCTTTACAATACGACGTCCCCCGGGGGTGGACATACGGTTCATGAATCCATGCTTCCTGGATCGTTTGATGTTGCTTGGCTGAAAAGTTCTTTTCATATGTGAGAGCCCCTATTTTACGTTTGATTTCACACTTTTGTGACGGTACATTAAAACCCAGTTAATAAATCATAAAATGCGTCAGGTGTCAACAGCCATATTTTACTTGAATTTCTCGGTGAGTTCAAACTCTTCTCGATGAAATCGTCGAATGGGATAGACTTCAATTTTCTTTCCCAACCGGTATTCAATGGCGCCAATGGTGTTGGCCTCTTCCCGATGCAGATAATCGGCCATTTCCTCACTCATCTTGATGCTAAAAATATCCCCCATCATATCCCGGGCATTCCGGTAGATCTCCCGGTAGATCTTCTGGGCGATAGAGCGGCGTGAAATAGTATACCCATCACCATAACAGAGAGGGCACTCTTCACAAAGCATCCGTGTGAGTGATTTTCGAACCCGTTTCCGGGTCATCTGAACCAAACCAATCTCGCTCATGGGCAAGATATTGGTCCGGCACTTATCCTCTCTAAACCCCTCTCTGAGGGTTTCAAAGACGCGCACTCTATTTTCTAAATTCTCCATATCAATAAAATCGAGAATAATAATACCACCGATATTGCGGAGACGCACCTGGACGATAATTTCACGAATCGCCTCTAAATTGGTCTTAACGATGGTCTCTTCGAAATTGCGTTTGCCCACATATCGGCCGGTGTTCACATCGATGGAGGTCAGTGCCTCGGTCTGTTCGATGACAATATACCCACCACTTTTAAGCCAGACCTTCTTCTTCAGGGCCCGTGTGATATCCCCTTCGATATTAAAAACTTCGAAGAGAGGCTCCGGTTCCGAATGGTACTCTATCTTCACTTTAAGTTCTGGCATGATCTTTCGGATAAAACTATTCACCGAATCGTAACCAAACTTATTGTCGATCACGAGACGATCTGCCTCCTGGGTCAAAAGATCACGCAAGGCCCGGAAGGTCACCGTCAAATCCCGGTGAAGCCGATAGGGTGCCGAAAAACTACGGTACCTCTTCTTGATATTCTCCCAGGAGTTTACCAGGAGATCCATCTCCCGTTTCAACTGATCCTCGGCTATCCCCTCTCCGGCAGTACGAAAAATATACCCATAGGAGACCTCCCGTTTATCACGAATTAAATCCCGTAAACGGGTCCGCTCCTCTTCACTGGCAATGCGCTTGGATATGCCGATATGGTCTACGTTGGGCATGAGCACCAGATAGCGACCAGGAAGGGATATATAGGTGGTAATGCGGGCCCCTTTGGTGCCAATAGGTGACTTTACCACCTCCACCATCAGCTCCTGACCTTCACGCAGCAGCTCTTCAATGGGAATTTGGCGCCCCGTATTATCCGGTGTCGGCTCCTTATTGCCATTCTCAGAGAAAGGGGGCTCGTTCTCCCCAATATTCTGCTTCTTCTGAACGTCATCGACATAGATAAAGGCTGCCTGGTTGAGCCCGATATCCACAAAGGCCGCCTGCATGCCGGGAAGCACTCTCTGCACCCGACCCTTGTAGATATTACCGTTGATATTGGAATCATCCCCCCTCTCTACAAAGAGTTCGGCAATATTTCCATCTTCCAGGAGAGCGACACGAGTCTCCTGTTCCGTTACGTTAACAACCAGTTCCTTAAACATGTATAATGACCACGATTCAGTTATCAGGTTAACAGGTTTCGTCAATCCGGCAAATTTTTACAAGACTCAAGTGAGCAGAGGCATCATCTGTAAGGGAAAAGATATGCTTAATCGCAAGGTCAGGGCGGATGACCACCCCATCGATTCCTTTGAGATCGATGGTCAACTGAGCGGGAGATATAATCTCCACCGCTAGGACAAACTGCTTTAAATCATACTCCTTTTTATTTCCTTTTTTACCTTTTTTTTCAATTATAAAATTATTTAATTTTATAAATTTACTTAATTGTTCGTTTTGAAAAACCGCAGAATCTGCCGTTACTCTATATCTAAAAGCCTCGTCACTTGGGCTTTTTATTTTGATATAGTCCACAACTTCTTGAATCTCAATCCCTTCAATAAGATAATTGTTAATTCGCTCTTTTATCTCATTTTTAGAAAGATTAGAAACCAATGTCACCACAAATCGCTCTTCGAGACTCTCCATCCCCAGGGGCATGGGATCGGAAAAGGCGAGCCTGGGTCGAGGATGGTACCCTTGGGTCTGCTCAATAATTAAACCGGCACGTCGAAAGGCCTTCATGATAATATTGACCAATTCGAGGTGACCAAAGAAGCGCGCGGTGCCTATCTTGGTAAAGGTCATGGTATATTTAAGCGGGGGCAATGCGGCAACGGGGGACGGCGCCTCCTCTCCGTGCACGTTCTCTTTTGGGAGGCAGATCACGGGGCGAATGGTCTTAAAATCGCAAATACCACAGCCCGAACACTCGCCGTAACGGCAATCGGTGGTAATGGCCGCAGCCTGGGCCTTTTGCCTCTCACTCACCAGATACTTCTTGGTAACGCCTGAATCGATGTGATCCCAGGGGAGGGGTTCATCTATACCACGCTGGCGCTGACATAAAAATGCCCAGTCGAGACCCTCCTCTTTCACGGCCTCTTTCCAGAGGGAGAGGTTCATGTGCTCGCGCCACCCATCCAAACGACACCCCTTCTCCCAGGCCCGAATCAAGAGGGAGGAGAGACGACGGTCCCCTCGGGACCAGATCCCTTCGAGCCAGCTAATCTCTGTACTGCCCCACTTAAGGGTCACCCCCCGCATGCGCAGTCTCTCTTTGAGCCAGCATATCTTATCCCATGCCTCCTCCCGTGTCACCTGCCCGTCCCATTGAAAAACAGAGTGCGGCTTGGGGATAAAGGTGGATATACTGACGTTAATGGTGCTTCGTTTATCCCGGGAGAGGGCCCGAAGTCTCTTGACCAGATCCACAATGCCTTGCAGATCGGCTTCGGTCTCTGTGGGTAAACCGATCATGAAGTAGAGCTTGATGGTGGTCCACCCCAGTCTAAAGGCGCTTCGCACCGTCTCCACGATATCCGCTTCGGATATCCCTTTGTTGATCACGTCTCGAAGTCGCTGAGTCCCCGCTTCCGGAGCAATGGTAAAGCCCGTCTTACGCACGTCTTTAATAATCTCTAAAATTTCAGGCGTGAGACGCCCCGCACGAATGGAGGGCAGAGAGACGGCCACCTTCTCCCCATCGGCACAACACCCCGATGAGATTCCCCGCATCAGATCGGGCAGCGCTTCATAATCGCCGGTACTCAAAGAGAGTAGGGAAATATCGCTATACCCCGTCGTCACCAGAGACTCCTTGCTGATGGAGAGTAGGTCCTCCACGCTGCGTTCTCGAACCGGGCGGTAGATCATACTTGCCTGACAAAATCGGCACCCTCTCGTACATCCCCGAGAGATCTCAAGCCTCAAGCGATCATGGACCGGTTTTCCAAAGGGAATCACCGGTTTGACAGGAAAGGAGTCCTTCGAGAGTTCGGGAACAATGGCCCTTTTAACTCGCCTCTTGTCTCCCTGGACGGCCACAGCCACCGGGAGCTGGGTCTCCACGCCCTCCAGGGCCTCAAAGCGCACCTCAAAATGAGAGGGTACGTAGACCCCATCGATGGTCGCCACATCGGCCAGAAGTGTCTCTCGAGGCCCACCGCTCTTTCGCCAGGCGATAATGGCATCGGCCACCTCTAAGAGTGCCTCCTCCCCATCACCAATGATCATGATATCGAAAAGATCGGCCACCGGTTCCGGATTGAAGGTGCAGGGACCCCCGGCGATCAATAGGGGGTGTGAGGCGTCCCGGTCCCGGGCCAAAAAGGGGATATCTGAAAGATCCAGCATGGTGAGGATACTGGTGTAGTTCAATTCATAGAGAAGACTAAAACCCACCACGTGGAAATCGGAGAGGGGGGTGCGGGTCTCCAAAGAGAAGAGGGCCTCCCCTTGCTCTTTCAGCAGATGTTCCATATCCAGAGCGGGGGCAAATACACGCTCGGCATAGATATTATCCCGCTTGTTCAAGAGGGCATAGAGAATCTGCATACCAAAGTGGGAGGTACCGATATCGTACAAATCGGGATAGGCCAGCACCATATGAAGATCCATGTCGGTGGGATTTTTAACCACACGGTTCACCTCTGTGCCCAGATAACGACTCGGCTGAGAGACTTGGGCGAGGATGCTTTCGATTGTTTTATTATCCATGATGCTATATTTTATAAACCTTTGATTTTTTAAGGATTTATCTTTTAGTTCTATATCGTAAACATTTCATGTTAGTACACATCGTCATAAAAGGCCAAAGGTAAATATTTCAAAAAGCCCACCGCGTATCGCCACTATTGCCAGGCGCTTCATCGCATCATTTATCTTATCATTCAAGTATCTTAAGGAGTGGCATAGCTATAAAAGAGGGCCGCCCGGCCCCCTTATCGGGACACATCAAACGTATTATACCCTTTTTTTTCGATCCCTATCGGCCTCCTTTTCGAGGGGAGGGGTCCAAAAATAAAAACAGAGGCCCGCCTCTTTCTTGTTGTCCAGATAAAGCGATAAGACTACATTATCCATGATTCCCATCGAAAAAACAGATCGATCGGGACACCTCATATGAACCATTTAAATTCATAGGTACGGCATGAAACGAGTAAAGATTAAAACGCTGCTGGCATGTAATGCCCCCCTTGAAGAGGTCACGATCAAAGGTTGGGTCCGGACCAAACGGGAGACCAAAGAGTTCTCCTTTATCGAGGTCAATGACGGATCCTGCCTCTCCTCGATCCAGGTGATTGTGGACGCAGGCACCCCCGGTGCCCACTATCTTCCCCAGATATCCACCGGTGCCGCCGTCTCTGTCACAGGGGCCCTGGTCGCCTCCCCCGGTCAAGGACAAGCCGTGGAGATCAGATCCCATGATCTGACCCTCGTGGGCAGCTCCCATGAAACCTACCCCTTACAAAAAAAACGCCACGGAGATGAGTTTTTACGCACCATCGCTCACCTGCGTCCCCGTACGAATAAATACGGCGCCATCATGCGCATCCGCTCCAAGGCCAGCCATCTCATTCACCATTTTTTTGAAGACCGTGGATTTTTCCTGATTCACACCCCTGTGATCACCGGATCCGATTGTGAAGGCGCCGGAGAGATGTTTCGCCTCACCACGGTAAAGGGAACCACACCGGCGTCGGAAGATTTCTTTGGTCAGGAGACAAATTTAACCGTCTCCGGGCAACTCTCCGCCGAGATGATGGCCCTGGCCCTGGGTGATGTCTATACCTTCGGTCCCACCTTCAGGGCCGAGAACTCCCATACCAGCCGCCACGCCGCCGAGTTCTGGATGCTGGAACCCGAAATGGCCTTTTGCGATCTTGTGGGAAATATGGATATCACCGAAGCCTTGGTGAAGTATGTGGTACGAGGCGTGCTTGAGGCGTGTCCCGAAGAGATATCCCTCTTTGCCAATTTTGTGGATAAAACGCTGATGAAGACCCTCATCACCCTTCGAGACGATACCTATATCCGCCTCCCCTACCGGGAGGCCATCGATATTCTCCAGAAGGCAAAAAAGAGCTTCGACTACCCGGTCAGCTTTGGCACGGACCTTCAATCCGAACACGAACGCTACTTAGCCGAGGTGCACTTCAAAAAACCGGTCTTTCTCTACAACTACCCCAAGGGAATTAAACCCTTCTACATGCGGATGAATGACGACAATGAAACCGTGGCCGCCATGGATCTTCTCGTACCCCGTATCGGTGAACTCGTCGGAGGAAGCCAGCGGGAAGAGCGGGAAGAAAAACTGAGCCAGCGTATGGAAGAGATGGGGCTCAGCCAGGAGGAGTACTGGTGGTATTTGGATTCCCGGCGTTTCGGATCGGTCCCCCACAGTGGGTTTGGTCTGGGCTTCGAAAGACTCCTCATGCTACTGACCGGCATCACCAATATTCGTGACGTCATCGCCTTCCCGAGGACCCCGGGCAGTATCGATTTCTAAAATACCAATAAAATACACGTAGATCCCCCCGGCATCAGATACCGGGGAGATCTCTCACGAGAGGAGATCCAAATGGACGCAAGAAAACGCATTGCCCTTGTGGCACACGACGAGATGAAACCCAAACTCATCGCATGGGCCACTACCCACAAAGCCACCCTCGAAAAACACCACCTCTACGGTACCGGTACGACGGGAAGCCTCCTCACCGCCAAGGTGGGACTCGATGTCACCTGCTTAAAAAGTGGCCCCCTGGGCGGAGATCTGGAGATGGGAAACCTCATCGTTAACGATGGCCTCGATATCCTCATCTTCTTCTGGGACCCAATGACGGCCCAGCCCCATGATGTGGATGTAAAGGCTCTCCTCAGAATATCAGCCGTTCAGAATATCCCCATTGCCTGCAACCAGGCCTCCGCGGATTTCTTCATCACAAGCACCCTGTTTCAGAGGGAATATACGCCAAATCTTCCAGACTACAACACGTATATCAACCGTATCGTGCAAGATGCCTCTTAAGAAGAGCGCCCCTCACCTAAATCTTCGGCGAGTCTTGATCTGGAGAAAGGATTGAAATGGATTTCTCTTTTTTTTGGAAAAAAAAGGGGGGGACGTTTCAGTCCGTGGGGGACGGGCGTAAGAATTTTTTCACCGCATCAGAGAGGTGAGCAATGCTGAAGGGTTTTTTGAGAAAGCCCGTGAACGGCTCTTTCAGGAAGGCCTCCACCCGTTCATCTTTTCGATATCCACTGGAGATGAGGACCTTCACGTGAGGATCCACCTCTTTGAGAAGCCGATAGGTCTCTACCCCATCGATTCCAGGCATGATCATATCCAGAATCACCAAATCGATACGCCCCTTCTCCCGGGTATATATATCCACAGCACTCATCCCGTTCTCTGCGGTCATCACATCCAGTCCAATCTTGACAAGCATCCGCTTTCCCACATCCAGAATCAACGCTTCATCATCCACCAAAAGAGTGCGATATTTACCCGTGGAGGCCTGGCGATATATATCGATCCCCCGGTGAACACCCTGGGAAAGAGGGGGCGGGGGCACTGGCCGGTCACTTTTTAAGGGGGGATCCAGAGAGGAGGGCAGGTCTTTAAACTCCAGATGGGTCTCGACATAGTCGAGAAGCGTATCCATGATCTGGGTGCTGCTCTTGATATAGCGCTCCATATGCTTGAGGCGCTCGTATCCAGGATTATCGATCGTCGTATCATGGAGCATGATCGATATATTGCCCTGGATGACCATCATGAGATTATTGAATTCATGGGCCAAGCGGCCAAAAATACGGTCGCCGTCCTTCATTTTAGAGCGTGTACGCAATGAATCCAGGGCCAACTCCAAGGCCGCTATCTTCGATTTAAGCTCTTGGTATGTCGGTACTTCAGCCATAAAGTCATCTCTTGGAGACAGGTCCGTAGGGGTCCCCTGCCCGAAGGCAGGAGACCGGTATACTTAAATATCCAGAGAGGTGACTTCAAGGGCATTTTTTTGAATAAATGCGCGCCTCGGTTCCACCTCTTCTCCCATGAGCAGGGTGAATATATCGTCGGCGTTCTCCGTATCATCGATGGTGACCTGAAGCAGGGTGCGCTGCTCTGGGTCCATGGTAGTCTCCCACAGCTGATCCGGGTTCATCTCTCCCAGACCTTTATACCGCTGAATATTGATTCCCTTCTTACCATCCCCCATGATCGCCTCGAAGAGATCGAAAATATTTGAGGGGGTATGCACCGTCTCTCCGCTCTCCTTGTTCGCCACCTGGATATCCCCGAGCATCACAGATGAGAGCCTCTGCAGGTGGGTCATGGCCGCCATATACTCCGGAGAGTAGAAGAGGGTACGCCCCACCTCCATAGTCCCCCCCAGATCAAGGGTCACCTCATCATCACCTTTACGTTTTTTATCCACGTAGAAACGATAGCGTTCCCGGTCCGGGTTGTAGGCGAGGGCCCCGGCTTCAAATCCTTTGGAGACGATATGTTGACGGAAGGTCTCCATCCTCGCCTCATCGGTGAGGTACGCCTTATCGATGAGTCCCTCTTTAAGGATCTCCATCACAAGGGCCCGATCGTATCCCCGTCGCTCCATGGTGCCCATGGCCTGAATAAAGGCGGAGAGATCTTCTAAAAGGGGCATTAAATCATCCCCAGCCATGAGGTTCCCCCCACAGGTTAGGGTCCGGTTGTCACAAATACGCTGAAAGATAAAGGCCCGATACTCCGCCTCATCCTTCAGGTAGACAGAGCTCTTTCCCTTCCCCACACGGTAGAGGGGGGGCTGGGCGATATAGAGATAACCTCGCTCCACAAGGGCGCGCATCTGACGATAGAAGAAGGTGAGGAGAAGGGTCCGGATGTGAGACCCGTCTACATCGGCATCGGTCATGATCACCACCTTGTGGTATTTGATCTTCTCGATGTTGTACTCTTCGGCACCCACCCCTGTTCCCAGGACAGTAATGATATTCTTGATCTCATCACTTCGAAGGATCTTGTCAAACCGGGCTTTTTCGACGTTTAAAATCTTACCTTTCAAGGGGAGAATAGCCTGGGAACGTCGGTCCCGTCCCATCTTGGCAGAGCCTCCGGCAGAGTCACCCTCCACAAGAAAAAGCTCTCGGAACTGAGGATCTGAGTATTGACACTCCGCCAATTTGCCAGGCAGCGTCGAATCAACCAGAGCCCCTTTACTGCGAGCCAGATCTCGGGCCCGTTTGGCTGCATCACGCGCACGGGCCGCTTCCACCGCCTTGGTGATGAGTTTCTTGGCCACCCCAGGGTTCTCCTGGAGAAAATCGGCAAATTTCTCGTTAACCAGGGATTCTACGATCCCTTTGACCTCACTGTTTCCCAGTTTGGTCTTGGTCTGCCCTTCAAACTGTGGTTCAGGAACCTTGACACTCACGATGGCTGTCAGCCCTTCTCGACTATCATCCCCGGAGATCTTACCCTGCATATTTTTGGGGACACTGTCACTGGTGGCGTAAGAGTTCACCGTACGGGTGAGTGCCCCCTTAAAACCAGAGAGATGGGAACCACCTTCATGGGTGTTGATATTGTTGGCAAAGGAGTAGATCTTTTCCGAGAAGGTGTCGTTATACTGAATGGCCACCTCGACTTGAATACCATCCCGTTCCCCCGAAATACTGATCGGATCATGCAAGGGAGTGTGGGCGCGGTTCAGATACTCCACAAAACTGGTAAGCCCGCCTTCATAGTGGAACTCTTTTCTCTCATCACTGCGTTCGTCCTCAATGGTGATGCGAATTCCGCTGTTGAGAAAGGAGAGCTCACGGAGCCTTTTGCACAAGATGTCCAAATTAAAACTGTCATCATTCATTACCGATGTATCGGCTTTAAAATGGACCTTGGTCCCTCGCTTCTCCGTCTCCCCGATCACTACAAGATCACTGGTCTTGTCCCCTTGGGAGAAGGCCATCTGATAGATTTTTCCGTTTTGGTAAATCTCCAGATTCAGGAAAATAGAGAGGGCATTGACCACCGAGATCCCCACCCCGTGAAGTCCCCCTGAAACCTTGTAGGAGTGGTCGTCAAATTTTCCCCCGGCATGGAGTTTGGTCATCACCACCTCGGCGGCGGTCATATTCTCGGTTTCATGCATCCCCGTAGGGATACCCCGCCCGTTATCTTCGATGCTGATGGAGTTATCGGGATGGATGACAAGGGCAATGGTATCGCAGTAACCTGCCATGGCTTCATCGATACTATTATCCACCACCTCATAGACGAGATGATGAAGGCCCTGTATATCGACGTTGCCGATATACATCGACGGTCTCTTCCGGACCGCCTCGAGCCCTTTTAATACCGTGATACTGTCTTGGTTGTAACTATTATCCTGTTCTTCTGTCATACGTCTCTATGGCCTTTGACCCAATCGATATGAATCGTTGATCACCCATCTCGCCAATAAATGGTTACCGAGGGGACCATTCATTAGATCTTCATGGGCATAATAATGCTTAAAAATCGCTTCTCATCGACCCCTTCCACTAAACATGGATGGTGGTTGTCCCGTAAGTTCACCAGAATACGCTCATCGTTTATCACATTCAACGTGTCGATCAAATACTTGGGATTGAAGGCCACCTCCACCTCCTCTCGTTGAAAAGAGATAGCCATATCCTCCTTGGACTCACCGAGGTCGGGATTGGTCGCCGTCACCTGCAGACGATTGTTGGTAAAATTAAAGATGACGCTATTATAATTATCTGAGGCGAGAATCGACATGCGCTTAAGCATCATGGAGAAGAGTTTACGATCCACCTCGATATCATAGGCGGCATCCTTTTCGATGACCTGTTCGTATTCCGGGAAATCTCCCTCCAGAAGACCAATAATTACCGTCTCTTTCTCCATCTTGAAGATCAGATAATTATCCTTGACGCCCACCTCAACAAAGGCCTCTTTGTCGAGAATCTTGGCCGCTTCCATCAACCCCTTCTTGGGGACAATCACACTCTCTCCGGGAACAAAATGATCGCCCTCACCAATCTCCACATCGACCTTACAGAGACGCCTTCCATCGGTGGAGACCATGCGCATGAGTTTTGTACCTCCCCTTTCGAGGCGTTCAAAACAGACACCGGTGATATGGGCCCTTTTTTCATCGGAAGGGGCCTGGATCATCACGGTTTTTTCGATCATTTCACGCACGCCTCCCGTGGCAACACGGGTGAAAACCACCTCGTCTACCTTGGGGACATCGGGGAAATCTTCGGGGCTCATACCCACAATATGAAATACAATATTATTGTTTTTAATCTCTATCCACTGACGCTCGATCTCTTCGATATGAATATCATCACCGGGAAAATTTTGGACAATTTCAAAGAGTTTTTTTGCGTTGATGGTGATGGTGCCCTCACGCTCCACGTCTGCTGCGTAGTGCCCTTCAAATCCTGTTTCAAGGTCTGTGGCCACAAAAGAGATACTATCACCCTCTCCTTTGATCAGAACATTGGCGGTGATGGCCAGGTTACTTTTACGCCCAGTAATACCTTGCACCCGCCCAAGAATGGTGGCGATATCTTTTTTGGCTATTTTTAATTTCATAGATTTTCCATGTTCAATGACGTCTGAATCCGTACAGGAATAAACGAGACACCTTCGATGTCTCTTCTCCATGAGAGATTGTTTCGATCAGGTCATTCAATCAAGCATTGGATTCAGGATACGATTTGTGAATGAAGGGGGCAAAGACCTGATCATCCTTTATCTAATAGTAAGATACACCGAAATTATCAATATAAAAAAAGGTGATTTATCCCTTTTTATCTTGGTTGTCAGACCAAGCTCTGGTGGGTGGGTTTTTTATAGGACGCTGCTGTTTTTTTATGTGTGGTTGTTTCTTTATATTCTCTAGTTTCTTTTAAAATCATAATAATAAAGGGTGTTGATAAGTGTAACAAGTGGGGTATCTATCTGTATTTTTAGTAAAAAGTTGTGCGCATTTTTATGGGGCCGATGTTTATAACGATGTTTATAAAGGGGGAGTTTTGGACAGGTTCTGAGTTTTTGTTGATAACCATGGGGGTTTTGAACAATGTGTGAGGGGGTTGTTAACAAAAAAGGGGGCACGATGGGCCGCACCCCCTAAGGTAAATTGGCATAAACTTTTTTATAAAACAAGGGGTTATCCGTGTAAAAAAGTTATGAACAATAAAAAAAAATTGTTTTTTATCAGGCGGTTAGCCACCGCTTTATAGCCGGAACGGTCTCATCTCTCCACCCTTCAGAGATGCGGAGACGAATAAATATCCGAAAGAGGTTTCCCACGAGATTGACCACCTCTGAGGCGAGATAGAGTTTATCGATGATAGCCCCTTCCACCTCATCTTTGGACTCCAGGGGAGGGGTCTCTGGTGTTTTGAGGCCCGTGATGTTGAAGTTTTCCCCCTTGAGGGTGAAGGTCCAGGCTAGGTCGTTTTTTTTGTAAATCAGGGACATTTCGGTGACCAGGGCCCCTTTTCGAATCGCGACGATCCCTTCGCTTAAGTCGGCGTTGTCTCCTTTGATGGTGACACTCTCGACGGTACTCTCCTCTCGAATGACCTCCAAGACAATACGGTTTCCCACGGTCATGAGAATCGGTATCCCCTCTTCATCGGTGAGAGAGTCGGGGGTATTCTCAAGGCTAAACCAGAGCCATGTGAGAAATTCTTGCCCAAGAAACTTGTATTTATTGTATAAAACGGCAATATCGAGCATGGCTTACTCCGTAAAATTTTCAGGGGTGATGGCCGACAGACGGTCCCTCTCTTCGTTGGAGAGGGACAAGGTGAGATCGGCCTGGGTGTAAGGGAAGAGACGGATCAATTTCAGTCCCGAAAAACTCTTGTTGAACAGTGTTTCAAATTCTTCATTGGCCGCCTTTTGGGTGGAGAAGAACCATACCTCTTGCTCTTCATATTGCCATACCACATCGAAGGTGTTGGGGACGGGGGGGATGCGAATGGTGAGGACGTTGATAACGTGCTCTTTGATTTCGCTCTTCTCATTTTTTGAGAGAAACTCGCGGTCGCTCTCGGCGAGGCGTTTGGCTGAGGTGATGGCCACCTGCTGTTTGACCACCTTGCTGGGGATCGATTTTTTATCGATGCGTAAGCCAAAGGCGTAGTGGGTCCCCACCTGAAATGAGGCATCGTCGAAATTGGGGGTAAAGGGAGCCTCGAAGGAGGTCCACCCCACGGCCATATCCTGGGCCTCGTTATCAATATTGGTGATGATCTGTTTATTCAGACCCTCCCGGACCTGATCGGTGGGATTTTCTGAGAGGCTTCCCTCCACGCGGTATCGGGTAATGGTTTGTGTGGCAGATAATAATCCCATGGGGGTATCCTTCAAACGTTGTGTCGTGGGTTGGATTTTAAGATTCGACCTAAAAATGGACCTGGGGTGGATAGTTCGCTTTCCCGTGGCCACGAAAAGAGTGTCGGATCGATGAGGGGTGAGGGGTGGCAAATGATGCGTCCACGCCCTACAGATGGAAAGATTTATACCGTGAATAGGGGGGCCAAACAAGCCAATTTTCTATTGATTTTTTTCTATTTAGCCCCTTATATCTCTTGGGTAATACGTCTTTATGGATCATATCACTTGTCTATTCGTAGTCATGATTTTTAAGAATATTATAAGTGTCTTGTCACTGGAAGTGTCTTAATGTTTTGTTTTAAAATGGAGTGCAGAGATGACGGAAAAAAGTGTAACTATTATAGAACTTGAAAATGGTCTGCAATTGCAGATAGACGATCTTTCTCGGAAAATTAGTGAGGATGCGTTTGTGGTGAAAGCCCTTCTTCTTATTGATTTTACATTCACCCAAGAGGATGCTGAATCCATGGAGATGACGCTTGCGTCACTGGTGGATATATTGGGGTCGAGGACGATTCGCTTTGAGAAGGTTCTGGAGCGGAACTTCATTAATGCGAAGGATAAAGAATCTGTATTGAAAGATATGATTGATTCCTATCTTAGTACCAACCAACGATATCTTTCTCGTCCTGATTTTAAGAAAGGGGTGATTCGAAGCAAGGTGATCGAAAAACGGGGCCGGTATTATTCAGAATCAAGATAAGTGATGATTATGGGGATGACAAGGGGCACCACCCTTATGAAGCGATAGGGAGGCAGGGGATGGGGCGATGGGTGTACATTATATGCACGGTGTGTCTGGTATGGGGATCTGCAGAGGCCGAGATATACACGTATAGGGATACTTTGGGGCACCGTGTTTTTACCGATTCGCCCGGCTCCCATGAGATCGATATGATGGGAGCTCGCCCTTTAAGCCGGGGCGAAGAGACGCCTTCATCTCCACTTACGCGTACGTCGATGTACGATTCCATGATTGTGAAGGCGGCAGAGCACTACCATATTCCCTTCGCCTTACTCAAGGCGGTGATCCATGTAGAGTCGGGATTTAATAGCCGGGCTGTCTCGCCACGGGGAGCCAAGGGACTGATGCAGTTGATGCCTGTTAATATTGCTTTTTATAAGATCAGGAATCCCTTTGATCCCGCCGAAAATATTAGGGGGGGGGCAGCCTATCTCCACTCTCTTTTGGCCCAATTTGAAGGGGATATTACCCTGGCCCTGGCGGCTTATAATGCCGGGCCAGGGAGGGTGAGGCGCCATCACGGTATCCCCCCCATTGCCGAGACGAAGGACTACGTGGTGAAGGTGGACCGCCTCCATCGCTACTACCGTCATCTTACCGGACGAGCTCCTGAATATAGGGCATCAGCCGCTCTTTAATATCGGGATTCTCGAGGGCGTAGGCGATATTGGCCATCTGAAATCCTGCCTTATCGCCACAGTCAAAGCGTGTGCCCTCGAAGAGGTAGCCGTAGATATCCTGGGTGGCCAAGAGTTTTTCCATGGCATCGGTGATTTGAATCTCCCCTCCGGCTCCGAACTCCCTCTCCCCAAGAAGGTCAAAAATTTCAGGCGTGAGGATATAGCGTCCGATGATGGCCTGGTTGGAGGGGGCCGATGCCGGGTCTGGTTTCTCCACGAGCCCATGAATTTTAATCATCTTCTCCCCCACTTTTTTTCCATCCACAATGCCGTATTTATCTGTCTGACTGGGATCCACTTCCATGACAGCCACCATGGAGGTTTGGGTGCTTTCAAAGGCATCCACCATCTGGGAGAGGACGGGGGTGGAGGATTTGACGAGGTCATCGGCGAGGAGAACGGCAAAGGGCTCATCCCCCACCACATCCCGAGCACACCAGATGGCATGTCCCAGCCCCAGGGGTTTGTTTTGGCGTGTGTAAATAATGGTGCCGGTCTCGGGGACAAGCGCCTCCATACTCTTTAAGGTCTCAATTTTTCCCCGTCCCCTTAAGATGGCCTCCAGTTCATGGGAGTGGTCAAAATGATCCTCAAGGGCCTCCTTACCACGGCCGGTGACAAAGATGATCTGTTCAATACCAGCGGCCAGAGCCTCTTCAACGGCATATTGAATGAGGGGTTTATCCACAATGGGCAGCATCTCCTTGGGGAGGGCCTTGGTGGCAGGGAGAAATCGGGTCCCGAGGCCGGCGACGGGAAAGACAGCTTTTCTGATTTTCATGGGAAATATCCTCATTTAATTCCGTATCAAATTTATATTAACAGTAGAGAAGGGGAGGTATGTGGCCTTGTTTTTGTTGTGATATACGGCGAATTACTTATGAAATCAAGGGGCTCAGATAAATTTTCATTGTAAAATTAAAGTAAAATTATTATGTTACTCTTTTTTAAATGGCCTTGTAAGAAGCCGAAGAAGCCTCGTACATGTATATGTATTGTATCCACCGATGTGGGACGGGGTACTTTGAAGGGACGAACTTCTGGCAAGGGTATCTGCATTTAAAAGAAAACAAACACAGTTGGGATGTGTTTAACCATAGAAGGATTGAGGAGAGATCAAATGAGTGACTCAGAAAAAAAGGCGGATATAGTACCGATTCGCATGGGACGCAGTACCGGTTTTCAATTTGAATGCCATAAAGGTGTGAGTTGTTTTACGAAGTGTTGCCGAGGCATCGATATTATTCTCACTCCCTACGATATCATTCGCCTGAAAAATAAACTGGAGCTCTCTTCAGAAGAGTTTTTGGCTATCTACACCGAACCCCATTTTTTTGAAAAAACCGATCTTCCGGTGGTGACCCTGAAGCTTCTTGATGATGATATTCGCTCCTGCCCCTTTGTACGGGATGACGGATGTCTTGTGTATGAAGACCGCCCCACCACCTGCCGTTATTATCCCCTGGGAGTCGGAAGTTTGAGTCATGGGGAGGAGGGAGGAGACGACGATAAAGACTTCTTCTTCTTTGTCAATGAGCCCCACTGCAAAGGGTTTGATGAGAAGAAAGAGTGGACCGTGGAGTCATGGCGCAAGGATCAGGGGGTCGATATTCATGATGAGATCAATGCCGGCTGGACCGATCTCATTGTGCGCAAACGAAGCTTTCCCCCCAATGTCCAGTGGAGCCCCAAGGCCAAAGAGATGTTCTTTATGGCCTGCTACAACATCGATGCCTTTAAGCGATTTGTCTTTGAGAGCCCCTTTCTCACGAAGTTTGATGTGGACGAGGCACGGATCGAAAAGATGAGGACCGATGAGATCGCTCTTCTGGAGTTTGGATTTCTCTGGTTAAAGGATGTTTTTTTCTTAAAGAAAGATGAGAACAAACTCTTCTCCTCTAAGAAATAAGATGTAAAGAGGGCGGAAGTGTGGAAAGTGGGCCCTTTTTCCCTCTAAAATATGGGCATTGTTCATAACTTTTCACGTTAAACTGTGTGAAAGTGATAATTTTTACAAAAAAAGCCGACCCTTAAGGGGCCGGCTTTTTTTGTGTCCGATGGATGCGACTAATAGGGTTGGGTGTAGATAAGGCTCTCGAACAGAGCGTCGTCTTTTAAGCGGGCATTGATATCCACTCCGAAGAAGCGTTCCACGGGGGCGAGAAGTTCGGGATTCTTCTCCATGACCTCTGTGAGATACCCGACAACCACGGTAAGGCCCTTGCGGGTCATCTTACCCAGGGGTTTTCGACAGCATCCCGAGGGCATTCCCAGGAGGGCCATGGCCGATTTAATGGCCAGGGGATTTCGTGCCAGGCATTTGACCTCACCGAAGGGGGTCTCCTCCATGGTGAGAATGCTGGTGAGTTTAAAGAGGGGTTTCAGGGCCTCGTGCAGGGCCTCGGCCTCTTCCATTTTTCCCTCGGCCACGAGTTCCACGAGGCGGGTGGTGGCTGCCGGGGCGATATTGGAGGCGACGGAGATGACACCGGATGCTTTGATGGCGGGATCGGACACCATCGTTACGATAAGGGAATCATCCCCGGAGAAGATATGGAGGTCGGGCCCGCAAATAGCACGGGTTCGCTTCATGTTCTCAAGGTTTCCGGTGGCCTCTTTGACGGCAGTGACATTGGGGCAATCACGGTGCAGGATGGCAATATCCTCGGGAAGCATCTGGGTGCCGGTCCGGCCGGGGATAATATAGGGGATCACCATGATTTCGGGGAAGGTGGTGGCCACCGGAGTGATATACTCCCGTCTGATTTCGAGGGAGCTGGGGCCATTGTAATAGGGGTCCACAAGGAGCACGGCATCCACACCGGCCTGGACGGCATGGCGTGTGGCGGAGAGTGCTTCATTCGTGTTGTTGCTTCCGGTACCCGCGATACAGAAGCATTTCCCCTTGGTCTGTTTAGCAACAATCTCGATTAGGCTGTTGTGTTCATCCCAGGCGAGGGTGGGGCTTTCGCCAGTGGTGCCGACGGCCAGGATACCTGTGATGTTGTTCTCAATTTGAAAACGGCACAATTTATCCAGGCCTTCGTAATCTACGAGATCATTTCGAAATGGGGTGACCAGTGCTGTATAGCAGCCTTTTTTCATTGTCTTACCTCTGGCTTCGCAAGTGTGACTGTAAGGGGTGATTTCTGGTACAAACCTTGGAAAACTATAAACAAAAAGAGTGATGTGTCAATACCAAAGGCACAATGCCCCATGATAGGGGAGGGGCACGCAAGGGGTGGCGCCTCATCCGAGACCCCATATTTATATGAAACCCTGGCGCTTTTTCGATTTAATTTGACAACACTGGGGGGGGCAGTATAGTTTGTCAATTTATTAAAAATAAAGGAAACTAGTTAAGGATGGGCTGCTCCTTATTGTTTTAAGGTTCAGGACCTCTTTTCCAGGCCGTGACATAAAAAAAAGCTACTCGGGTAAGGGGGAGGCACCAGGAGTCTGGGTGTCATCTTATCTTGTATCGGGTTACCAAGCGAAGAGGGATCATGCAAAAGCCAAAGAACGCGCAAGAACGTATTGCACAGCTCAGGGATGCCATTGCCGGAAGCCCCGACTGCGGAACCAGCCACTACAATCTGGCTGTGGCTCTGATGGGTCTAAAAAAATATGATGAAGCCGAAGGGGCCTTAAATGAAGCGGTGGGATGCAGTCCCACCCTGGCAGAGGCGTATGTGATGCTGGGCAGCATTGCCCTGCAACGTGAAGATGTGGATGGGTGCCTCTACTACAATGAACTGGCCACCAAATCTCGGGCCGGTTTCTCTGTGGGGTATGGCAACATGGGGTTTATCGAGCTCCAGCGCGGCAATGCCGATGCGGCCATCAAGCACCTGAAGAAGGCTATTGTCCATAATAGCCAGTTTGTTCAGGCGTACACCACCCTGGCCAATGCGTATTTGATGAAGGGGTTGGTGGATGAGAGTATCACCACAAGTTTAAAAGCCCTGGAGGTTCAGCCCGATTTTCCCATTCCTCACCATAACCTGGGGATCGCCTACCTCGAGAAGGAGGCGTATGCCAAGGCCATCGAGCACTTTGACATCGCCCTATCGATGGGATATGAGGTGCCGGAAGCGCTCTTAAAAGAGGTGGAACCCCATAGGGTTTAACGCCGTTTCGTCATGAGCCCCTTGTCTTTTTGCAAGGGGCTTTTTTTTTGCGGTCATGGGCATTTTAAGGCATTTTTTTTAAAAAAATCGAAAGAGACGGATCATGAAGATAACATGGAGCCTTCCCGGGCACAGTGGTGGCGGGGCAATCGATGAGGATGTGTTGAACACTCCTCTACCTGCCGACAGGGACTATAGCGATGAAGGACTCTGTTATGGTCACTATGTCTCTTCCGTGGAGCGTGTGCTCACTGAAGATGGTGTGGTGGATGCGCTGGCCGGGACCTTGTGTCCGGAGGACCCGCCACGCGTTGTGGCAATCCATGTGGCTATTTTGAAGCACGGCCATTTTTATCACCCTGCCTGCATGACCCTTCTCACCGATGAAAAAAAATACGCCTTTGTGATTAACCTGGCGGTGACCCCCGATGGGGGAGAGTGCGCCCGAGGGGAGTTTGCCCTCTTGAAAACACTTCACCCGCGAAGTGAGGCCCTCCCTTGTGTACAACTGCTGCGGTCTGTGACGGTCAATGGTCAAGATGTGGTGCTCTTTATCGGAGAGTGGTTTGAGGGTTATCATGAATTCCATCAGACCCAAAAAGGGGATGGTGATGGGGTGGTGGTGTGGGCCGACCAGCACCATCACTATGTGTCACGGGCGGTGGAGATCTCTATATATCGCCAGGCGGCCAGGATACTGACCCAGCTCTACGATCCCTTGACCTTTACACTGGTCCAGCCGTGGCACCATGCGGCCGGAGATTTTGTGGTGAATATTGACGGAGAGAGCCCGGAGGTGAAGCTCATCACGGTACGGCAGTATCTTCCCATGGGAGAGATCGAGGCGGTGGATGCCGAGGATATCCTGGAGGGGGCCCTCTTTTTTTTGATGCTCTTATCGATTCGAAATCGGCTGGATCGCTATGACGGCATCGGCGACGTGGCGTGGGTGGGGGATCATAGTGTGGCGGCTACCATCGATGGCTTTTTTGATGCCATGGGGGCGGTGTCTGATATGGGACCCCTTTCGGGGCCTTTTGTGGCGTGGATAGAGAAGTACCTGGATCTTCACACGGAGGCAGATTTTCAAGAGATGGCCCGTACCGTGGTGGCCTCTTTTAATCCCCGGGCGTCTGAGATGGAGACGATTGTCGCCGGACTCTCCAGCCACGTGTCTGTTTTCTATCGTGTGATTCAGAATCGTAAAAAATGACGATAGGTAAAAAATTTTGATTTATTTGTTCATTAAATTTGAATAAAGCTAGTTAAATTTTGGGCATATTATTGTTGATAATTTATGTTTTTTTGAGCCTTATTGACAATATATAGTGAATTTTCAATGAAATAATTACTGAGATGTTTTTTTGAATTTTTTATTTCATTGATCCCGGCGTTTTCCCATATTTATGGTGGACCTTCTTCTTAGGCATCTTTTTTTATTCCACTTGCTTATGGGCATCATTCTAAATAATAGAAGCTTAACAATGAGTTAGCCTCTATTGTTTTTTATATGAAGACGTGGGGTCGGCGGAGCTATATATCTAATGCTTAATGGAATGTAAATCCTTAATAACCACGGGAAAAAGCTTTTTCATTGACAAGAAAAGGCAATAACTTTATACCATGGAGTTTGAGAATTAGGGTCATTGAAATTTTTCGATAGCAATTGCATAGATAATGACAGCTAGAACTCTTGTTTTAACTGTTGTTTTATGTGGTTTAAGGTTTGAGTGACTTGGCAGCCAGATTCAGGTTGAAAGAATTTGATTTTGTTTTGTTGAGTTAAAATTATTTATTCAATGGAGGTAAGGCAATGGCAAAGCATAACACCCCTTTGTTGGACGAGCTGGAATCCGGGCCGTGGCCAAGCTTTGTGTCTGACATTAAGCAGGAAGCTGACGTCAGGGCAAAGAACGAAAAAGGAATCGATTTTCAGATTCCTTCTGAAGCTTGCGACGATCTGCTCGGTCTTCTTGAACTCTCGTACAAAGATGGAACCACTCACTGGAAGCACGGCGGTATCGTTGGTGTTTTCGGGTACGGTGGCGGCATCATCGGTCGCTATAGCGATAAGCCGGTAGAGTTCCCCGCGTGTGCGTCCTTTCATACAGTACGTGTGTCTCAGCCTGGTGCGAAGTACTACACCACTGAGTTCCTGCGTCAGCTGATGGATCTGTGGCAGCTTCGTGGATCTGGTCTGACCAACATGCACGGATCCACCGGTGATATCGTTCTTCTGGGTACCACCACTCCTCAGCTGGAAGAGATCTTCTACACCCTGACCCATGACATGGATCAGGACCTCGGCGGTTCCGGGTCTAACCTGCGAACCCCCGCTGACTGTATTGGTCAGTCCCGCTGTGAATATGCCTGCTACGATACTCAGGAGCTCTGTTACTTCCTGACTATGATGTACCAGGATGAACTTCACCGTCCCGCATTCCCCTACAAGTTCAAGTTTAAGTTCGACGGTTGCCCCAACGGCTGCGTCGCTTCTATGGCTCGTTCTGACCTGTCCTTCATCGGTACCTGGAAAGACCAGATTGGTGTCGATCAGGCAGAAGTGGCTCTCTATGTGGATGGCACCAACCCCTCCAACGCCGGTGCTCACAAGGGTCGCGATTGGGGTGCTTTCGATATTCAGGCAGAAGTGGTGGATCTTTGCCCCACAGACTGCATGAAGTACGAAAACGGTGAGCTCAAGATCAACGATAAAGAGTGTACCCGTTGCATGCATTGCATCAACGTTATGCCCAAGGCCCTTAAAATTGGCAAGCAGCGTGGTATCTCTATGCTCGCCGGTGCCAAGGCCCCCATCGTTGATGGTGCCCAGATGGGTTCTCTGATCGTTCCTTTCCTTCCCATCGATCAGACTATGAACAAGCAGCTGGCCGACTTCGATTCTGAAGAAGACTGGATGGAATACCTCGAAGAGAAGTATGCAGCCTTTGTCGAAGTGATTGAAGCTGTTTGGGATTACTGGATGGAAGAAGGCAAAAACCGTGAGCGTCTCGGTGAGCTGATGATCCGTCAGGGTCTCCAGAAACTCCTTGAGAAGATCGGTATGGAGCCTCAGGCTGTACACGTCGATCATCCCCGTACCAACCCCTATATCTTCTGGAAAGAGGATGAAGTACCAGGTGGCTGGAACCGTGACATCAACGAATACAGAAAGCATCACGCACGCTAGGAGGGATATACCATGGCTTTTATTTCATCAGGATACGATCCCGCGAAACCGATGGAAGGTCGTATTACAGACATTGGCCCCAAGCATTATGACCAATTCTATCCCGAAGTGATTAAAAAGAATAAAGGCAAGTGGACCCATCACGAGATCCTCGAGCCTGGCATTCTTGTCCATGTTGCTGAAAACGGTGACGAAGTATTTACTGTACGTTGTGGCGGCGCCCGTATCATGAGTGCCACTCACATTCAGGAAATTTGCGATATTGCCGATAAGTACTGTGGCGGCAACCTTCGTTTCACCACCCGTAACAACATCGAGTTTATGACCGACACCAAGGACCAGATGCTGGCCCTTAAAGCCGATCTTAACCAGCGCAAATTCCCCGGTGGATCTTACAAGTTCCCCATCGGTGGTACCGGTGCTGGTATCTCTAACATTGTCCATACCCAGGGTTGGATTCACTGCCACACCCCCGCCACCGATGCCTCCGGCACCGTGAAGGCGACTATGGATACTGTCTTCTCTGATTTCCAGGATATGAGACTGCCTGCCAAGCTTAAGATCTCCATGGCTTGCTGCCTCAACATGTGCGGCGCGGTTCACTGCTCCGACATCGCTATCCTCGGTTATCACAGAAAGCCTCCGATCTTGGATCATGAGTACCTCGATAAGGTATGTGAGGTTCCCCTGGCTGTTGCTTCCTGCCCCACCGCGGCTATTAAGCCCTCCAAGGTAGAGCTTCCCAACGGCGAGACTGTGAAGTCAGTAGCTGTGAAGAACGAGCGTTGCATGTACTGTGGTAACTGCTACACCATGTGCCCCTCCATGCCCCTCTCCGACGCCGAAGGCGACGGTATCGTTCTGATGGCCGGTGGTAAGGTTTCCAACCGTATCAGCGCACCCAAATTCTCTAAGGTTGTTGTGGCCTTCCTGCCCAACGAAACCCCGAGATGGCCCACCATGACCAATACTATTGGTAAAATGATCGAAGAGTACGCTAAAGGCGCCCGTAAGTACGAGCGTTTTGGTGACTGGACGGATCGTATTGGTTGGGAGCGTTTCTTCGATGTATGTGAGCTGGACTTTACCCACCACCTCATCGATGACTTCCGTGATGCAGCATACCAGTCATGGCGTCAGACCACTCAGTTCAAGTTCTAAGATCAACTGAGTTGCCATCTTTGTAATGAGATGGATTATTCACAGGGGCCTTTTTTTTAAAGGCCCCTGTATATTAATTTAGGAGGCACCTCGAATGGCATTAGAAAAAGAAGAAGCCAAAGTTGTCATCGTTGAGAATCTTACGAAGAAATTGAAGACCAAGTCCAAGTTCTACTTGAAAGATTTCTACGCATTTTTCCCCGGTGAAAAACCCCGCGCAGTGAAGAACATCGTTAATGCTCTTGTGAAAGACGAGGTTCTTGAGTATTGGTCAAGTGGTTCCACCACTATGATCGGCCTTAAAGGTATGGGTAAGCAGGCGGGCGCAGAAGGCGAAGAGTAATCGCCACTATAACCCCACAGCTTTCCTTTTTGTATTTTTGTCTAAGACTCCCAAGTGCAGTGATTGATGAGATCTGAAAGAATCAGCAGTATACCCGGAATTTTCATCTCCGCCCTCCGTGGCGGATCAGGGAAAACCATTCTATCCATCGGTATCACCGCTGCACTGAGGAGTCTTGGCAAACGCGTGGCTCCCTTCAAGAAGGG
>JABXKT010000104.1 GCA_013619155.1 Desulfobacteraceae bacterium | reverse complement strand
GGAGGCAGGAGGGGACGCTTCCGAATCGGCTTCCGATGGTGGCCACATCGAGATCGAGGCCTAAGGCCACGAGGGTGGTGGCGAGGATGGCCACTACAGAACCCGGTATTTTATGGGTGATCTTGGGCCAGAAGAGAAGAATGGCAAGGGTCAGGGCACCGATACCCAAGGCCTGGATATTGAGCGTATCCATGCCGCCTGCATAGAGGGCTATTTTCCCGATGAAATCTCCGGCGCTCTTATCCAGGGAGAGCCCGAAGAAGGCCGGGATCTGGGTGGTGAAGATGATGAGGGCGATACCACTGGTAAAGCCCACCGTCATGGGGTAGGGGATGAATCGAATGGCCGCCCCGAGTTTTGAGAACCCCATGATGAGGAGCATAAACCCGGCCATGATGGTGGCGATGGCCAGTCCGTCGTAGCCATATTGGGCCACGATGTTGAAGACCACAATGATAAAGGCCCCGGTGGGGCCCCCGATCTGCACCCGGCTTCCCCCAAAACAGGAGATGATGAAACCGGCCACAACGGCCGTGTAGATCCCCTGTTCGGGTTTGACTCCCGAGGCGATGGCGAAGGCGATGGCCAGGGGCAGGGCAACGATACCCACGATTATACCGGCCATGATATCGTTTATGAGGGTGTGCTTGGAGATTCCTTCCTTCACGGCACGGACCGATTCGGGAATAAAAAACGAAAACATCTGATAACTCCTTGAAGATGACATGTTCCTGCAGTCATTTTTGAAAACCCTTCGCGGTTGGGAAGGAATTCTCAGTGGCAGGAATAGAGGAGGCGCCCCACACATCATTATGTACGGTGCTCAACACTCCCACTTAACTATGGACTGCATGATGATGGTACGGCCCAGACCCTGGACGCCTCTTCACGATGACGAGGGCACCCCTTTGGCTCTTGGGAGCATCAAAAATATGGATTTATCGGTTGATTGGTCTGTCGGATTACCGATGAGGGCAAGGCGGCAAGGAGGCGGCACTTGCAGTGCGAGGGCACTGAGGCTGTCGAGTCAATCAAAGGATAACAACCTGAGAATGGGGCTTGTTTGTGATTGATATGGGTCAGCAGAGACCGTAAGAGACGGGCATCGGTATAGCGGGGAACGGATCGCTTTTTATACGAGGCGATGTACGGGTTACGGAGGCCTTTGATATCAAAAATATTTATTAATACCATAAATATTAATAAGTAATCAACAAGACGACGCCGACAAAGTAACGCCATCATATGGGGATGTCAAGGGGGGAATCAAAGGCGAGTATTTTGGTATGAAAAAGACCCCTTTGAGACCGGTTCCCGGGCTATTTTTTGGGGGATGTTTTGCTCTTAAACATAGAACGACTGGTGATTTTTGATGGGTATGGGGTATGGTGATAGGCCATGGGGGCGGCCTTCCAGTCTCCTGCCATGGCGATATCTGTGGTGATGACCCGAGTCGATCCATGACGGACTCATGATCCAACCCCTTATGAAGAGCAGGCCATGAGCGATCTCTATAAACGAACATTAAAGGTGCGAATCTCCGAAGTGGACCCCCAGGGCCTCTTGAAGGTGCAGACTCTCTTTGACTGGTTCCAGGACGCCGGTTGCGAGCATGCGGCCCAGCACGGCATGAGTGCCTCGGAGCTTCTCGTGCACAATTTCACCTGGGTGCTTTTAAAATATCGGGTGCGTATCACCCGCTACCCCATCTGGAATGAGGTGGTGACTCTCACCTCGTGGCGGGCTCCCTTAAATGATCTGTACGATCTGCGAGAGTTTCGGGTCACCGATGCCCGCGGGATGACCCTCATTACCGCGAACAGCGCATGGGTGATCATGGATTTTACCACCCGCAAGCCCACTCGCCTCAGCCGGTGCCTCCATGAGGGCCAGCGGTCGGGTATGGGGCGTATCCCCGATAACTTTGAGCGCATCCTTCCCGTGACGTTTCCCCAATACACCACCGATTTCAGGGTACGGATATCCGATCTCGATTTTAATCGTCACGTCAACAACGCCATCTATATTGGTTGGGCCTTAGAGGCCCTGTCCGACCATTTTCTATGTCACCATCGGCCCACGGAGCTTGAGGTGCGTTTTGTCCGAGAGATCTCTCGGGGCCGGGCCATCCTCTCAGAGGCCCAGGTCGACGAGAGCGATGCTATGGCTTTTTTACATCGTATCTCCGGGCAAACAGGGGAGGGGGAGCTGATGCGTATGCGGACCCTGTGGCACCCCCTGGATACCTTCGAAGGTTCCGACGGGAGGCCTCTTTCGGAAGGCGATGGGGGCACCTCTCTCCTATTGAAGGTGTAAACTATGTTTTAATCGTATTGACAGGGGTAACACTCTCTGTTTATGATAAAAACCTCTTCTGCCGTCTTTTTGGGAGAAGAGGCTCTCTCATCGCCCGCCTCTTTAATTCACGTCTTATTTGTTATTTTATGAAACTGGCGCCGTGATACGCCCGGGGTCTCTCTTCGGCGCGGGGTATCTGATATTTTTCGGTGAGAGGCGGGCATGGGAGGCCTGTCGTGATGGGCTGGCCATAGATGGTGTGTTTTCACGGCCCCCCTTTATAATATTTTGTAATTATTAAGCGATGCCTCCGGCGGGTCGCGTTTTGAAAAGCGCCGTAAAAACTTTCCCATAACAGGCACTATTTTCTCAGCTATGCCTCCGGTGGATTTGCCGGTGGCCACACGTTTGCCCTCATTTTATAAAACAAGGTCTGATAAACAGTTCTTAATATATATCTCGAGCTTATGTCGAACCGAATGCGGATGCGATTTGAGCCGAGGCACGAGGGGCAAAACGCATCTGTTGGCCCGCTTTCAAGGTGACACACCTTGCCGCCGGGGGCATTTTTTTGGATCTGAATCGTTACACTATTTTCAGGATAAACAGAATGGCAAGCGACGCCTTGTAAAGGAGTGGATGAGATGGATGAGAAGAGATTTGATGTGACCGTGGAGGTGGTTCCCCCGGTGGGTGGGGATACCGGCCCCTTGATGCGGGTCCTTGAAGGGATCAATGGCCTCTCTTTTAACGGGTTTAGCGTCGCCTCCAACCCGGTGGCCAAGCCCCGTATGGATGCCCTCTCCTTTTGCCAGATTCTTCAAGAGACCTTGAAGCGGCCGGCTACCCTGCATGTCACCACCCGGGATCACAACCGTTTGAGTCTTCAGGGGCTCTTGTGGGGGGCCAGGGCCCTTGGTATTAAAAGTGTTCTGGCGATGACCGGAGATTTTGTCCCCCTAGCCGATGAGGGGCGTACCAGTTCGGTGCGGGACCTCTCTCTTCCGGATCTCATCGGTATGGCCCGTGAGTCCGGTCTGCGGACGGGGGTGGTGATGGACCCCTTCACCGATCCCTTGCGTCTGGGCATCGCCCTAAAACGCTTGAAGGAGAAAGTGGATGCTGGGGCCGAATTTGTGGTGACCCAGCCCGTCTATACTGCCGAGGATGCCGAGATCATCGCAGAGGCCGTTGAGCCCCTGGGTATCCCCGCCGTCTTGGGTATCCTTCCTCTGCGCACCTTTCGCCATGCCCTCTTCCTTCATGAGAAGGTGGCCGGGATCGAAGTCCCAGAATCGGTGCGTACATCCATGGAGGCAGCCGTAGACCCCACGGCCCAGGGGGTTGCCCTCACCCGAGATCTGCTTGCCGTCGCTCAGAGACACTTTTCAGGGGCCTGCATTATGCCCCCCTTTGACCATTTCGAGATATTTCACGGGGTGTTGCCCCCCGAGGTGGAGAGGGCGGTATAGGGGCCGTCGATTCTTAATCGCCCCATGGGATGATAGGCTTTGGGTGCCCCTTGGCGGTGAAGATGGTTTCAAGCTGATGCTTGACCCGTCCCAGAGATTGTTGTCCGGTGTGGACGGCCGCTCTTTTTTTTAGATCGATGAGATACGCCTCCAGTAGTGAGAGATCTGTTTTTCCGAGGTCGATATCGTACATGGATGCACTCCTTGATATGGCCGTAAAAAGGCCGCTGGGGTCAGTGAGGAAGGGGCTCCTTCGCCGCACCGGACAGACGGGCAGGCTCTGTAAAAAGGGGGTGGACGTATGAGGTACAGGCCCCATAACGGGTATTAAAGGGATAATTTGTCATGATATCATGGGTATAGTCAAGGCCCGATCTCTGTTTTTTAATGGCCATCTCCATGAGGGCACCGCTCTTTTAATCTACGTCAATCAATAAAAAGGCCCCTTGAAACGATGTTTCAAGGGGCCTTTTTATTGAAGGGTGGGGCGCTTACTCGATGGTGCAGAGGAGATCCCCCGAGGAGACGTTATCTCCTTCGCGGCAGGGGAGTTCACCTAAGGTGCCTGATGCGGGGGCGGTGAGGCTATTTTCCATCTTCATCGCTTCCAGTATCAGGATGACATCGCCTTTGGTTACCGTGTCGCCGGCTTTTTTTTCATAGCGAAGCACCACACCGGGCATGGGGGCGGTGAGAGTGGCGCCTCCCGATGGGGCCGCCACGGGGGCCGGTGCTGCGGTTTTTTTGGGCGTCATCTTGGGAGCCGGGGTCGCGGCGGGCTGAGCCGGAGCCGGAGCTGGGATGGCAGGCTGAGATGCCCTGGGGGCCGGGGCATGGTGAAGGATGGTGGGGCCGCCCACTTCATCCACGGCTACCTCGAAGTGATCGCCGCCCACAAAGACGTTAAAGGTTCGGGCGTAGGGGCTCTGGTCGGGGGTATCGGCTTTTCTCGTGAGGGCATCCATATCCCCTGCCAGGATCTTTTCGGCGAGGGTGGCTCGCTCCAGGGCCTCCTGGAGGGAGAGAAACTGTGCCTGGGCGGGGACGCGTTTCACCCCTTTTTGCCACTCGAGGTGACGTTTTCCCTCCATGGGGAAGAGGGCCATAATCACCTCATCCTCCAGGCCGTTGACCAGAGGGCTTCGTTCGGACTCCTCTTTTAGGGCCGGGGAGAGGAGATCGGGGGGAAAGTCGGTGGTGGGAGACTCCCCTCGGGAGTAGCCCTCCAGGACTGTCTTGGTGATCTCGGGGGCGATAGAGGATGCCGTGTGCCCATTCATACCGTAGCAGTGGTCCTTCACCGCCGATGTGGCGATGGAGTATCGGGCCTCTACGTTGTCAAAGACGATGTTGTTGATGGATTGGGTGACGACCATCTCATCCAAGGGGAATTTAAGGGTGATCTCCCCTAAGTCATTTCGGACGGTGAGAATTTCGGCGACCACCTTGGGGAGCAACTCGGCTCTGTCGATACCCTCCAACTGGTTTACCGCCACACGCAGGGTGGTCACGGGAATGCGGTACTTCAGGGCCAGGCTGCGAAGGTGGAGGTTGGAGCGCTTCATGAGGGTGCTCAAATGGCGGGGACGGATCTCCTCTTCGAAGAGGGCGGCCCCTTCACACAAGGGCTCCAAGGCGCCCTCCTGGGTCATATTCAGGGAGTTGATCAACCCTTCAGACGGGATGGTGACACCCCCATCGGCAAAGGGGGAGAGGGCCGCTTCCACAACGGCGGCACCGGCATCAAAGGCGGCGTGAGCGGATGCGGTACCACACATGGCGGTGTTGCTTAAGGAGAGGTGGACGGGGATGGAGACCGCTTTTGTCACATGCTCCACGAGGGTGCGTGTGCTGGCCGGGCAGAGAAATCCTTCGGTGTCCATGAGGCAGACGGCATCGGCTCCGAGCTCCTGGATACGGATGGCGGTCTGGGCAATGGTTTCAAAGGGGGGGCGTTTCCCCGAGGTGGGAATGAGGATGGCGACCACCACCGTGGCTCCCAGCTCTTTGGCCGTGTTTAAAGGGGCGGTGAGGTTTCTTAAGTCATTTAAGGGGTCGAAGATACGGAAAATAGAGACCCCCGCATCGGCGGCACTGCTTAGATAGGCCCGCATGAGGTCCAAGGGAGCGGCGGAGCGTCCGGCCATGTGTAGAGCCGAAAGGGTCATGGCCACGGGGGTGTCGGGCATGGCCCGCTTGATGGCCCGGATACGGCCAAAGGGGTTCTCATTGAGCTCGGCCAGGGTGCTTTTAAAGGAGAACCCTCGGGTCGCCTCGACGGCATAGAGGCCGGCGCGGTTGAGAAAGGGGGCGATGCGCTCCATCTCAGAGGTGCGCATGAGGCCAGAGAGGAGACTCTCCTGGCCGGCGGTGAACGAGGTATCATATATTCGGATGGTTGACTGGCTCATCGTAAGATCTATCTCCTTAGGTAGTGCGTCTCTCTTGGTTCGGTTTCACGGGTGCCTGATATCGGCCTCGACGGTGGGGGACCGAAGCATAAACATTTAAAAAGAAGTGTCGTAAATCGGTGGGAGGGGGCGCTCTTTTTTCCCCTCCCGTCACCCGATAGGTGGCCTTATCGTCGTCCGATGGACCGGAGCTGCATGAGGTTTCTGAACTCCATGCTCTGGCTGCGCCCCTGCATGCCCCAGGCGTTGGCACGTTCCACCATGATCGCTTCGGGTTCTGGCCCCTCTTCGGTGGCGAGAAGGGCCAGAACGGCGGCGATGGCCGCTTTTTTCATGAGTTCGATTTTTGATGTCGTTTCGCTGTCCATGGGGGCTCCTTAAAGGGGGATGTTGCCGTGTTTCTTGGGCGGCCGCATCTCACGCTTGGTGGCGCTTATCTCCAGGGCTTCCATGAGGCGTACACGGCTCTCGGAGGGTATGATCACCGCGTCTACATAGCCCCTTTGTGCGGCTACGTAAGGGTTGGAGAAGAGCTCTTTGTACTCTTCTACCTTCTCCTGGCGCTTCTCATCGGGGTCCAGGGCATCCTTAATTTCTCGACGATGGATGATGTTAGCCGCCCCTTCTGCGCCCATAACGGCGATCTCTGCCGAGGGCCATGCGAAGGCAAAGTCGGTGCCCAGATGCTTTGAACTCATGGCGATATACGCACCGCCGTAGTCTTTTCGGGTGATGAGAAGCATCTTGGGTACCGTTGCTTCGGCGTAACTCCAGAGCATTTTGGCCCCATGTCGGATGATGCCTCCCCACTCCTGCTGGGTCCCGGGGAGGAAGCCGGGCACATCGGCGATGGTCAGGATGGGGATGTTGAAGGCATCGCAAAAACGGATAAACCGGGCCGCCTTGTCCGAGGCATTGATATCGAGACATCCGGCCAGGACATTGGGCTGGTTGGCGATGATGCCGATGCTTCGGCCCCCCAAACGGGCAAAGCAGGTGATGATATTGGGGGCAAACCCCTGGTGGGGTTCGAATATGGAGCCCTCATCCACCAGGTGGCGGATCACCGTCTTCATATCGTACGGTGCCGAAGAGGAGTCGGGAATGATGGTGTCCAGTTCGGGGATATAGCGCCGTCCGGAGTCCTCCCCTTTTACCAGTGGGGGATCTTCCATATTATTGGAGGGCAGGTAGGAGAGGAGTTTTCGGATGTCACTGATCGCCTCCGGTTCGTCCTCACAGGCAAAGTGGCAGACCCCGCTTTTGGTGCTGTGGGTCTCGGCGCCGCCCAGGGTCTCGAAGTCCACGGTCTCTCCGGTGACCGATTTGATCACCTCGGGGCCGGTGATGAACATATGGCTGGTCTTTTTCACCATGAAGATGAAATCGGTCATGGCCGGAGAGTAGACGGCACCACCGGCGGAAGGCCCCATGATGGCAGAGATCTGGGGAATCACACCCGAGGCGGCCGAGTTTCGGAAGAAGATCTCTCCGAAGCCAGCCAGGGCATCGATGCCCTCCTGGATACGGGCGCCACCCGAATCGTTCATCCCCACGATGGGTACCCCTGATTTCATGGCCATATCCATGACCTTGCAGATTTTACGTGCCTGGACTTCCCCTAAGCTTCCCGCTCGGGAGGTGAAGTCCTGGGCGTAGGCGTAGACGGGGCGACCGTCCACCAGGCCGTATCCGCACACCACGCCGTCACTGGCGATCTCCACATCCTCCATACCGTAGTTGGTGCAGCGGTGGGTGGCGAACATATCCACCTCACGGAAGGTATTTCGGTCGAAGAAGAGGTCCAGCCGTTCCCTGGCGGTGAGTTTGCCCTTGGCCTTGTGAGCCGCGATCGCTTTTTTCCCGCCCATCTGCATGATGAGGTGCTTACGCTGTTTTAAATCGAGAATTTTTTCACTGACTTTTTTCATGATGAACGCTTTTTCGCTCCTTGATTTAACTGAGGAAACTCCAGAGAACCCCGGCACCGATGGCAGATCCGATGACCCCGGAGATGTTGGGAGCCATGGCATGCATGAGGAGGTAGTTCGTGGGGTCTTCCTGCTGGGCGACGGTGTGGACCACGCGGGCGGAATCGGGCACAGCCGACACGCCAGCAGCGCCGATGAGGGGGTTGATCTTATCTTTGAGGAAGAGGTTCATCCCTTTGGCGAATAGCAGGCCGCAGGCCGTGGCCACGGCAAAGGAGAGGGCTCCCAGTACAAAGATGCCGATGGACTCTTTGGTGATGAAGATGTCTCCCTGGGTACTGGCCCCCACGGTGATACCGAGGAGGATGGTGACCGTATCGATGACCGTGTTACGTGCCGTTTCTGCGAGACGTTCCGTGACGGTGGCCTCTTTCAGGAGGTTCCCCAAAAAGAGCATCCCCAGAAGGGGAAGAGCCGCCGGTGCCAGTAGGCAGCTTAAGATAAGGCCGAGGATGGGAAAGATGATCCGCTCTTTCTTGGAGACTTTTCGCGGCTCACGCATCTTGATGAGGCGCTCTTTCCGGGTGGTCAAAAATTTCATGATGGGGGGCTGAATCACCGGAACCAGGGCCATATAGGAGTAAGCCGCGATGGCGATGGGGCCGATGAGCTTCGGAGCGAGTTTGGAGGTGAGGAAGATGGCCGTGGGGCCATCGGCACCGCCGATGATACCGATAGAGGCGGCTTCACCGGGACTGAATCCGAGGACAAGGGCACCCAAAAAGGTGATGAAGATGCCCGCCTGGGCGGCGGCTCCCAGTAGCATGAGGGAGGGTCTGGCCAGCATGGTGGAGAAATCCGTCATGGCCCCGATGCCCATGAAGATCAAGGGGGGGTAGATTCCCTTGGTGACTCCGAAGTAGAGGTAACTTAAGACGCTCCCCTCTTCGTAAATGCTCAGTCCCATGCCATGGACTACGGGAATATTGCCCATGAGAATCCCGAATCCGATGGGCACCAGGAGTAGGGGTTCGTAATGTTTTGCGATGCCCAGATAGATGAAGATAATCCCCACGCAGAGCATGATGATCTGGCGGTAATCCACCAGGGCAAAACCGGTATTGCTTAAAAACTGAAAAAACAGATCTTCCATGGTCGCCTATGTTTTAATGATACTGCGCGTCGCAGATGTATCCTGTCCCGATACCGGTGGCGCAGCGATCACTCCTTTTTTAATCGATGTGTTTAAATGCATAAAACAGAGCCCTGGCCATATCCGGTGGTCTGTTTTGACCGTTTCGGATGGCGTGTTAAAACGCCGTGGAGTGACCCTGTTTCCCCGATCACCCAAACGTGGGGGGATGATCCGGTCTACCCGAATGTGTCGAGAGGAAGGGTCTCTTCGGCATCATCGGACGGTGGTGCCGTGGCTACGTCACCGGTGCGAGGGGAACGTTTGTCCCTTTGCATCTCTTTTCGTGCCACCGTCTCGCCCTTATTTGATAGGGGATTCGCTCCAGGTAAAGAGGTTCCGCACATCTTTTTTGAGCAGGCCCACTTCCAGGAGCTGGCGTATTGTTTTTTCGGGGGGGGGGTTGGTAATGCCCCGACTTTCTGCGAAACGAATGAGTCCCTTGAGGCTGAAGGTCTCCCCCAGAAATGGGGAGAGGCGCCTGTAACGGGACGCTTCCAGTTCCAGGGCCGGCGTGAGAAGGGAGGCCACCTGCTTCTCTTTTTCGCGCCCCATAAAAAATTTACGTATCTTCAGGTGTATTTTGTCTCGGTTGTCCAGAAGATCGAGGATCTTGTGGATACGGGAGATGACCAGCGCCAGGATTACGAGGCATCCAAAGACGATGGTGATACCCGTCAAGGCCATGTTCCATCCATTGTGTGCAGAAACCCGTTCGATAAGTGTTGCAATCTGCATCGGTTAATCTCCAAAAGAGGTGGACCCGAGGCGCTTCATGCATATGAAGCCGCATGCTGTGCATCGGGTGTTGCTGCGTAAAATCCCATGATAAAAATATCACGAGGGAGAGGACTCGTGGGTAATATCCTGTATTTACTTCTTATTGAAGTAGGTGGTGGGATGCTTCCCCGGTTCGAATCCGGTCATCTGAAAGGTTGATGGTAAAAGTAAGCATAATACGTGCCAATATCTTAGGGTATTCGGGGCGACCATGGATGGTACCGGGAGACTCGCTAAAAAAGAGGCGGGATTTAAGGCCCGCTTCTCTCTTGAAAACAAAAGAGCCGCCCTCTCCTTACGATGATTGTTAGGAGGGGCGGCTTTGGTATAAGAAGCCCCCTTCAGACTCGATGTTCCGGGCCGAAGGGGGCCTTAATGGTATCAGACGGCGGAGATTCGGCCGCTGATTTTGTGCTGGTCCTCTAAACGTGAGAGTTTCACCATGCGGAAATTGGTGAGATCCAGGTAGATCTTCCCGTCCGTATCGGTGAGTACCATGCGGTAGGTGTTGGTCTGGGCATCCGATGCCACGCGCTGGGTGATGCAGTAGTAGGTTATACCTCTCTCAACGGGGCGGACAAACTCGAATTTCTCCAGGCCATGGGGCAGTACCAGCTCGCTGGTGGTGAAGAACTCGAAGAGCCCCCCGGTCTGGAACATGGCATCCACCATGATGACGTCAGTGAAAAACTCGGGGCGAGTCTCGCCTTTAAAGAATTCACGCTCGCCATTGTGGAGGATCTTTGTGATGAGGGTCTCTCCGTCAAAGGAGACGATATCCCGGATGGTTCGGAATGAGCCACCCATGAAGAGACGTTCCGGGTGGTAGACCAGATCATCCACGCTACCGTCGAAGGTCACTGGGGTGAACTTAGGAAGATCGTAGAAGCGATCCTCTACGGGGGCCTCGGTGAAGTGGCAGGTTCCTTCGTAGTGGAGGGTGGTCTTTCCGGTTATTTTTCCCTTCTTGAAGGTTGAGGTGATTTGGCAGTTTAAGGTATCGGCATCCGTGGAACTCTTCTCGGCGCCAATTTCCAGAGCCTTGGGGCGTCCTTTGAGGATCTTGATTCCGTAGGGAATGGCAAAATTGGTCACACTGGCCAGTCGTGCCCTCTCTTTTTTCAGGCAGCGGGACGCTCCTTCCGCCATGGTCTCAAGGCCCGTGGCTCCCAGAAATATGGGTACATCTTTCATGCTGTGATCCAGGAGGAAGAGGTCTCGTGCCAGGTCCAGGGTACGGGTAAAGACCATCTTATCGTCGCCATCCTCTTTGACCCCATCGATAAAGGGGGTTTTCTGCAGAGTGGCAGGGCTTTGTCCCGCCTCAAACATGGCATCCCGGTCGAAGGAGAGGTCTGGTCCGGTGAAGAGGCTCTCACCACTCTCGGTGCCGGCGAGTTCTCCCATGAAGAGGGAGACCCCACGTTTCAGGGGCAGGAAGGTGAGCCCACGGGCCTCGAGGACTTTTTTCACGGTCTCATTGGTGGCCATGCCGCTTCCGCTCCAGGCCGTCCAGTCCATGATCTTGGCGATGCATCCCTTGACGGCACCAAAGCGTTGCACCATGCGTCCCAGCATGTCATTGGCACAGGTGTAATCCACCTGGGCCTCGTTGCCGAAGCGTGCGGTGACCGATGAGAAGGTGATGAAGAAACGCGGGGTCCGGCTATTCAGCCCGGCCATGAGGTTCTCCACACCCTTGATCTTGGTATCGAAGACGCGGTTGAAGGAGTCGAGTTTTTTCTGCTCGATCATGGCGCTCTCTTCGAGGCCGGCGGCATGGATGATACCGTCGATGGTGGGGTATTGGGCCATGGCCCGTGTTACCGCCTGGGTATCGGCCACATCCACCGCGTGGTAGGCGACGCTTTGGGCCATCTTTCGCAAGGTGTCGAGGTTATCCCGGGTTTCACGGATCTTGACGATCTTGGCGGCAGCCCGCTTGAGCTCCAGGGGTTTGGCCCCTTTCATCTCGGTGCGAAGCTTGGCCATGACGGTACCTTCCGTGATCTCTCCGGTTGTAAAGGCCGGTGAAAGTCCCTCGATATCGCTGCGTCCCAAGATCACCAGCTTGCAGGGGGCATGGGCCACCACATCTTTTAAGATGTCGTAGGTGATGCCCCGGGCGCCGCCGGTGACGACCAGGGTATCGCCTCCCTTCATGAGGGGACTTGATTTGGCCGAGGATTGAGCCACGAGGGAGAGTCCGAAGCGCGTGCCGTTCTCGAGGCCCGTCTCCACGCGGCGGCTTCCGTTGGTCAGCTCGCCCATGAAGGCGGCAGCGACGAGGCGGGCATCGCCGGTATCGGTTCCGGGGGCCATATCGATGATACGCACCACACTCTTTTCAAACTCTTTGTTGATGGTCTTTAGCATTCCGGAGATACCGGCAAAGGCGGGGTGACTGGCCGCCCCTCCGTCCTTGCCGTAGGAGAAGACCACCGATCCCACAGAGAGGGCTCCGATGAGGGCGCCGTCGCGGTCCAAGGACTCTTTCAGCTCCCGGAGGATGAGAAAGAGTCCTTTGATGGAGGCTTCGGCATCCGTGGCCACGCCGTTGGGGCATTTTTCCAGGTAACCATCCATGGGCTCCAGGTGGAGGAGGCCATCGATGGAGGGCTCGCGTTTCTTCATTTCGGCAAGGGTGGTCACCAGTTTGGTGTGATCGCTGAGATCACAGGGGTAGGTGCACCCCTTTTCACCGATGGTGATGACACGTCCTCCCCGCATTTCCACTACCTGTTTGACCTGCTCGGTAAAACCGTGGCGGTCGGCGGTGATGAGGAGGGTCTTTTTATTAAGATCCATATGCACCCCGGAGCGATCATTCAGGGCTTTCATACCGATGATGTAGCGGTTGACACCCCCCTCTTCGAAGGCAGGAATGGGGATATCGGTGAGAGCGCTCTGTGATGGCGCCGCTTCCATGGGCGTATGGATATTGGCCCGTGCCGCCACGTAAGCGGTGAGGGCCTCGATGGAGTTTAAGTCGCGGAGCTGTAGATCTTCGGGGACGTCGAGGCCGAAGTGGGCGGAGACCTTGCCGAAGACCTCTACCTGCTTGACGGTGTCGATGCCGAGGTCGGCCTCCAGATCGAGGCTGTCATCCAGCATATCCACGGTGTAGCCCGTCTCATCGGCGATAATGCCCTTGATGGCCGAGATCACCGCGGCATTGGATACCATATCCGAGGCGTCACTCTCCGCTGAGGGCGTCACCGATGGAGCCGCTGCCGCCACGGGAGCCGCCGCAGGGGCCGCCCCCATGCCATGCTGGGCCACGTAGTCGGCCAGCTTGGCGATGGTGTTTAGGTCCCGTAACTGAAGATCTTCGGGGACGTCGAGGCCGAAGTGAGCGGAGACCTTACCG
>JABXKT010000275.1 GCA_013619155.1 Desulfobacteraceae bacterium | reverse complement strand
CCACCCCCCTTCCCCGAGCCACGGGCCGTTTCGATGTAATGCGGGTGAGCTTCTCCTTTGACGGATCCAAAGAGGTCTTAAAAGAGATCTCATTTTCCGTGAAGGCAGGAAAAAGCGTGGGCATTGTGGGGCCTCCGGGGAGTGGTAAGACGGCCCTACTCTCCCTTCTCGTAAGACTCTACGATCCAAATGAAGGAACCATCTGCCTCGACCATGTCCCCTTAACCCATCTCAGTGGTCAAGATCTGAGACGCCATCTTCGTTTCATGCCCCAGGAGCCCTGGCTCTTCTCCGGCTCCATGGGTGAAAACATCTGCGGCCATGGCCAAAAAAGAGATCCTGCAAAAATCAAAAAAAGCGCCGAGGCGGCAAGCCTCGTCCACACCATCCGATCCTTTAAAAAGGGGATAGATACCATGGTGGGGGAAAAGGGGGTCATGCTCTCCGGTGGCCAGAAACAGAGGGTGGCCCTGGCCCGAACCCTCTACGATCCGGCCCCCGTTCTGGTTCTTGACGATCCCATCAGCCAGGTGGATGCCCGCACGGCCCACCACATCTTAAAGACCCTCTTCGCCATGCCAGAGCAGACCCTCATCATCGCCTCCCATCGATTCTCCGCCATACGCCCCTGTGATGAGATCCTCGTCATGAAGGAGGGCCGTATTCAGGCACGGGGGGGCCATACAGAGTTAATGAAGAGCTGTGACTACTATCGGGAAACTTGGAGACTTCAGAGTCTGGCCATGGAACTCGAGGAGATACCCCATGCATAACGGCGGCTACATCGAGAAGAGCGACCTGAACCAACCCATGGACTACCGCCTGGTCCGGCGACTCCTGCCCTTTATCACCCCCCATCGTCGCCTACTGGCCATCGCCTTGTTCCTGGCACTCCTCTTGATGGGCTTGGACCTCTCTATCCCATGGATCACCAAAGAGGCCCTGGATCGCTACATCGCACCCGACATGAGGCACGCCGATACCCATCTCATATCCGTGGACGATACCGACCCCCTGGTAAGGCAATTTCTCCTGGAGCGCCCCACCCTTCCACAACCTGGAAAAGGCCCCGTCCAGATCCCCCGAACGGCAATCAATCAGGCCGATGGCGAGACCCGTATTCACCTCCGGGCAAGGGATATACACGGGGTGACAAATGCCGCCCTCCTCCTCTTGGGAATCCTCTTTCTCAACTTTATCTTCGGATTCTGTCAGACCTTTATCTTAGAGACCATGGGCCAGCGGATCATCCACGATCTTCGCATGACCCTTTTCACCCACACCCGAAAACTTCCCGTCTCCTGGTTTCAGCAGAACCCCACCGGCCAGGTGGTGACACGGGTCACCGGAGATGTGGAGAATTTAAAGGAGATGTTTGCCTCCGTCATCACCTTCCTCTTCAGGGATATCTTTCTTCTCGGGGGAATCCTTGCCGTGATGGTGGCCCTCAATGCCCGCCTGGCGGCGGTAAGCCTCATCGTGATCCCCGTGGCTCTCTTTGCGGCCATCGGCTTTGCCCGGAGATCCCGCGCCTCCTTCCGGGACTTACGAATTCGCATCGCCGATATCAATGCCCGTCTGGCCGAGACCATCGGCGGCATCAAGGTCATTCGCATCTTTGCACAGGAAAAAGAGATCGATGAATCCTTTAAGGGGCTCTCCCATCGCCATTTTGACGCCGGTATGGACCAGGTACGCATCTTCGCCCTCTTCATGCCCGCCATCGATATATTAAACGCCACCGCCCTCGGCCTCATCATATTCTACGGGGGATACCAGGTCTTCGGTGGTATCACCACCCTTGGGGTCCTCGTGGCCTATATCAGCTACTTACGTATGTTCTTCCGCCCCATTCGAGATATTGCCGAAAAATATAACATCCTGCAAAATGCCTTCTCATCGGCGGAGCGCCTCTTTCTCATCTTGGACACCCCCATTGCCATGGATGAAAAAGAGGGGGGGAAAAAAATTGCCCCCCTCGAGACCCTAAGTTTTGAAGGGGTCACCTTCGGGTATACCCCCCACGAACCGGTCCTTAAAGGGATTAATCTCATCGCCCACAGAGGAGAGACCGTGGCCATCGTTGGACCCACGGGGGCCGGTAAAACATCCATCGTTAGCCTCCTGGCCCGGTTCTGGGACCCCCAGGAGGGAAGCATCCGAGTCAACGGCACCCCCTTAAACGAAATCGATCCTCACCACTGGCGCAGCCGTATCGCCATGGTGATGCAGGACCCCTTCCTCTTTGCCGGAACCATCCGGGAAAACATCCATTTTTCTGATGATGCTGAATTTA
>JABXKT010000103.1 GCA_013619155.1 Desulfobacteraceae bacterium | reverse complement strand
GAGGGGATCTTTCGGCTGAAAACAACAGGGGA
Organism: Desulfobacteraceae bacterium; assembly: GCA_013619155.1. GTDB lineage: Bacteria > Desulfobacterota > Desulfobacteria > Desulfobacterales > Desulfolunaceae > Desulfoluna. Next base: position 18,883 of record JABXKT010000103.1, on the reverse strand, counting down.
GGGGGCGCTTGTTTCGTGATTCATCTGCCCCTGGACGTGGGTGTCGGATAATTTGACGGTAGGGGCGCTTGCCATTAGAAAGATCCCCGAGTTATGGGTGGGGGATCTTTCTGAAAGGCCCGGCACAGAGGTTTAACCCTCTGTGCGGAAACGTTTGCGGCGAAAGCCCGTCAGACCGAGGAGTCCGGCCCCCAGGAGGAGGATGGTGGAGGGCTCGGGAACCGGGGCGACCTGGTTCTCGTACTCTATGGTGAGGGTCGAGTTTAAAAGTATAAGGCTTTCATCGTCATGGGTGCCGTGGGCCGTAATTACCACCTCGAGGGGGGTACCGAACCATGGGGAGAATGTGTTGAAAACATCGAATGATGAGACGGTTTGTGGCTTCGTCCCAGCGGGCATCAACCTTTCAGAGGATTGCCCCCCGATCTCCACAGTATCATCGTTGCCATCGATCCAATATCCTGTAATTTCAAGGGTGGCACTGGTCACTGTATCCCAGGGGATTTGAAAATCCGTCGGTGTTTTATGGGTGTAGGCATACGTATTTAATAAATCAAATGGAGGATTTGGGTCCTCGCTGAGCATTTTATTCAGGATTTGTGTGTCGGTAAAGGTAAGGGCATTCACATTGCCCACCCTTCCCAGGAGAAGGGCCACGATGCATAAAAACATAAGAATATGTCTCATCTCTCTTCCTTATAAATTTATTATTTAAGATTGATTGGATACCTGCCGGATAAAAGCAGATATCATGCCGTCGATATATACTATTGAAATAATTAAAAAAAAGAACTTTATTTTGGCCGGGTTCTGGTGGGTGTCGGCGATTTCGACAGCATTTATTAGGGCAGATAGCCGCGTATTTTTAAACGGAGTGGTCTGAAACTGTTTATTTATAAGGGGTTATTGAAGCGTGGCGTAGGGTGAAACGGATCATCCGGGGTATTTTTTTAGAAAGAGGGGTGTTGCCATTACCGACAGGGCATTTTTATTCTGAGGGAGAGCCAGAGAAAAAAGGGGGTGGCCCCTTTACACCAGTATCTTTTATTCCTGCTTTTTTATGCTGGTTCTATGGCGTCGGATTTATGGATCTGTATCCCATGTTTTTTTAAAAGATCATGGAGGGTGGGGCGACTGATTTCGATGAGTTTGGCGGCCTGGGTGATATTGTTGTCGCTTAGGGCCAGGGCCTTGTAGATAGCCTTTTTTTCGGCGGTGGCGCGGGCCCCTTTTAATGTGGGCACCCTGGACCCTTCGATATCTGTTTTTATCGTTTCCAGCCCCAGGTCAACGGGGGTGATCATTTTTTCCGTGGTGGTGCCAAGGGCTCTTCGGATGCAGTTCTGGAGCTCACGCACGTTGCCCGGCCAGTGATGGGCGGATAGAGCCTCCATGGCCGCCTGGGTAAACGAGGCGGGTCCCCGATGCAGTTTTTTGGACTCTTCCTGGAGGAAGTGGTGGGCCAGAAGTGAGATATCTGAGCCCCTTTCACACAAGTCGGGGATTTTTAAAGGAATGACGTTGAGACGGTAGAAGAGATCTGTGCGAAAGGTGCCTTTATTGACGGCTGCCTTCAGGTGGATATTGGTGGCCGCCAGGATGCGTACATCTAAGGTGAGGGTGGTCGTACCGCCGAGTCGTTCGATGGTGGACTCCTGGATAAAACGCAAGATTTTTACCTGCATGGAAAGGGGGAGCTCACCTATTTCATCGAGGAAGACCGTTCCGTGGTTGGCCCGTTCAAGTTTGCCGATTTTACGACATGACGCCCCGGTGAAGGCCCCCTTTTCGTGACCGAAGAGTTCACTCTCCAGGAGGTTGGAAGGGATGGCGCCACAGTTGATGATGACAAACGGGGCATGGGCTTTGGGGCCCAGGGTGTGGATGGCTCGAGCGGCCAGCTCTTTGCCGGTGCCTGTATTTCCAGTGATGAGCACCGGATAGTCGGTAGTGCTGGCGTGCGTGAGATGGTCAAATACCGTATTCATGGTGGCAGAAGCGCCGAGCATACCGCATAAGGCCCCCTTTGGGAGGGTTTGTTGCTGACGCTCCCGGTGGGCCGCTTCTAATCTGTAGCGGTTGAAAGCTCGGGAGATGATGACCCGTAGAAGATTCAGATCGATGGGTTTTTCGCAAAAATCCCCGGCCCCTCTGGCAATGGCCGTGATGGCATTTTCTTCCTCACTGTTACCTGTGATGACAATGACCTGGGCATGGGGGGCAAGGGTGGGGATCTCTTGGAGAAGGGCCAGGCCGTATCGGGGGCTCTCCGGAGAGGGCGGCAGGCCAAGGTCCAAGGTCACCACGGGAAAAATACCCGAGGCAAGAAGGGCTTTTGCTTTTTTGGTATCTGGGGCGATGGTGATCTCATACTCTTTTCCCAGTCCCCAGCGGAGCTGTTTGGCCACCGACACATCATCTTCGATCACAAGGAGTTTTTTAGCCATGATTCTCTTCCTTGGAAGCGCCATAAAAGGGGCGCCTATTTTATCTTATGGTGCTTTAAAAAAGGCGGTTCTAACCCAAGATCTGTAAATAAAAGGTGACAAAACTAGTTAATTTTAGAGAGAATCTTATTGATGTTAATATAGTAATAAGAGTCGGGGGTTTGTCAAGGAGGGATTCCATAGAAAGGGGGGGATGGCGAAGGGAGAGATGGCTGTGGATACTCTGGGGCTTTTCGGCCTTGGTATCATCGTCTTCTTCTTGAAGGGGCTGTGCAGGGTCTTGATAAAAAAAAGGGCCCTCCATGGTGGCGCTGGGGGGCCTCTCTTTGGTGCAGATTGCCTCTGGTTCCTTATAGATCGGCGAGACGGATCTGCCTCAAGGCCTGCCGGATGCGCTCTTCATTCTCCACGAGGGCCAGGCGCAGGTAGCCCTCTCCCTCCTTGCTGAATCCGGCTCCGGGGGCCACGGCCACATTGGCCTTCTCCATGAGTTCCATGGCAAAGGCCATGGAGTCCTGGCTGTTCTTGTAGCGATCGGGGATTTTGACCCAGACGAACATACCCGCCTTGGGTGGATCTACGGGCCATTCCATTCTCTCCAGGATCTCGCACATGGTATCGCGTCTTTTTTTGTAGACCTCAACCTGTTCGCTAATATTAGGCTCACACTCGCGAAGAGCCACGATACCCGCGGCCTGAATAGCGGTGAAGATGCCGTAGTCGTAGTACCCTTTGATTTTTTCTAAGCCCTGAATCATCTCGGGATTGCCCACGCAATACCCCATACGCCATCCGGCCATGTTGTAGGATTTGGAGAAGGAGCTGAACTCCACTCCCACATCTTTTGCACCGGGGGCCTCGAAGAAGCTGGGGGCCTTATAGCCATCGTAGGTGATGCGTGAGTAGGCAAAATCTTGAACCACCATGAATCGGTATTTTTTGGCGAGTTTGACCACTTCGGTGAAGAAGTTGACGTCAGTGACCTGACCCGTGGGGTTGTGGGGGTAGTTGAGCAGCAGCATTTTGGGGGTGGGATACATGGATTCGCAGAGGTTGGCGATCTGTGTGAGCATCATCTCATCGGAGGCCATGGGAAAGCGCACGACGTTGGCACCGGCGATAATGGCGGCATAGATGTGAACGGGAAATGCCGGTGTGGGCACCATCACGGTGTCTCCCGGTCCCACCAGGGCCAGGCAGAGATGGGAGACCCCCTCTTTGGAGCCGATGGTGGTGATCACCTCGGATTTCGGATCCAGATCGACCCCGTATTCATGGGCGTACATCATGGACAGCTCTTGTTTCAGGTGTTTCATGCCCCCAGCCACGGGGTACCGGTGGCTCTTCGGATCCTTGGCCACCTTGCAGAGCATCTCTGTCACCTTGTCCGGGGCCGGGTCCATGGGGTTGCCCATGCCCAGGTCGATGACGTCCAGCCCTTCCCGGCGTTTTGCCATCTTCATCTTATTGATCATACCAAAAAGGTAGGGGGGCAGGTGGCCCATTCTCTCTGAATATCTGACAATTGGTTTTTGTGTCATGCGGTGCCTCCAGGGTGTGTTTGGGTAAGAAGGCGTCTGGGCGGGCGTTTTATGAGGCGGGTGCCCCGGTGACAATCCGGGGCAAAAAAAAGCCATGGATTGTCTTCGTCAACCCATGGCGTTCTTACTGCAGTCTATTATATTCTTAGAGGGCAGCGAGACGACAATGGGTTGACCCCATGGCCGCTGCCGCCGCCAATATGTGGCAAGCGTCGTACATCTGTTATCCTTAGAAACATGAAGGTAGATGGTTCTTTTTTGTCTTTCATTACGTGGATTGGCCCTGTCTGTCAATTGGAAAAGGTGTTTTTGCCCCCTCTCCTCAAGGGGTGATTGGCGCCCTTCTGTGACCGTCTTCTGTCCATTCTTTGGCGGTCCCCTGATTTTGACATTGGATATCCGTTCATAGTTTCTAACTATTTTAATTTACGCCTCGCTTGGCCCTGCCGGGAACCAGGCTTTTGCCAGTTTTTATGAGCGATGATTGACAAACAGGTATCTCCAGTAACTCTGATTTAATCCCAAATCAAAGGCGGATATGATGTGCCTTGAGGAGCGGGGTAAAGCACAGCCGTTGGACCGTTTTTTTGTCATTTTAACCATAGAACGTATTTTTTAGCCTATGGCTGAATAGTTACCCATAATTTTTGCATTATTGTTGTCATGATTCTCGTAAGGGGGAACTTGACAAGGCCGTTAAATACTAAAAGATACAATGAAAAAAAGGTGGGTGGTTATTCTTGGCGTCATCGGTTATGCTCTCCCCTGTATCGCTCCTTAACGACTAGTAAGGTAAGGGTTATTTTTTTTGCTGGTATCAGATTTTGGATGGTACGTGAATGGGTATTTGCGGTGGTGGGGTGCCATGGGCACTATAAAAATTAGGGTGCACTATTTTTTACCTAAAAGTTGCAAGCGTCCTTTGGCCGGATATGCAAGGCACCGGACATGCAGCTGTAGTATTTTACCGCAATTGTCTGGTAACGCGGCAGATCCTGTCAAAGGGCGTTCCCGAAGGGTGAGCCAATTTTTGCATTTTTGGCTGCCGTAACTTTGATGGCCAGCGGAACACATCATAAATACTTGTAATGGTAGCATTTTTGCCGTGATACAAAGTGGTGAATGCAACTTTTAGGTTTTAGCTGAAGAGTGAGGTGTCTTACATGTGTGGAATCGTGGGTATCGTCGCCAAGTCGTTTGTCAATCAGTCTATCTATGATGCCCTGACAGTGCTGCAGCACCGTGGTCAGGATGCGGCCGGTATTGTGACCTGGCACAATGATCGTTTATTCCTGAGGAAGGCCAATGGCCTTGTCTCCGATGTTTTTCATACCCGGCACATGAAGCGCCTCATCGGGTGCATGGGATTGGGGCACGTGCGGTATCCCACGGCGGGAAGTGCAAGCTCTGCCGAAGCGCAACCCTTCTATGTCAATTCACCCTATGGTATCACCCTGGCCCATAACGGCAATCTCACCAATGCCGATGATGTGGCCGAGCATTTGTATCGGGAGGATCTGCGCCATATCAACACCTCTTCAGATTCAGAGGTTCTCTTAAATGTCTTTGCCCATGAACTGGAGGCCCAGGCCCAGCTGGTTCTGACCCCTCAGATCATCTTTAATGCGGTATCCGCCGTGCATCGGCGCGTGCAGGGCGGATACGCCGTGGTCGCCATGATTAACGGTTATGGCCTCGTGGCCTTTCGGGATCCCCACGGTATCCGGCCCGTGGTATTCGGTGTGCGTGAATCGGAGAAGGGCCGTGAGTATATGGTGGCCTCGGAGAGTGTCGCCTTGGATGCCCTGGGGTATACCCTGGTCCGGGATATCGCTCCGGGTGAAGCCATCGTGATGACCCAGGAGGGGGGGCTCTTTTCCCACCAGTGCGCCGAAAATTCGGAGTTGTCTCCATGTATCTTCGAGTATGTCTACTTTGCCCGTCCGGACTCCATTATGGATGGTATCTCCGTTTATAAGGCGCGGCTGAAAATGGGGGAGTACCTGGCACGAAAGATTATGAGGGCGCGACCGGATCACAATATCGATGTGGTGATACCGATTCCCGATACCAGCCGTACCTCGGCCTTGCAGCTGGCCAATCTTATCGGGGTTAAGTATCGCGAAGGGTTTATTAAAAATCGATATATCGGCCGTACCTTTATTATGCCGGGGCAGAGCCAGCGTAAAAAATGTGTGAAACAAAAGCTCAATGCCATCGCCCTGGAATTTGTCGGTAAGAATGTGTTGCTGGTGGATGATTCCATCGTGCGGGGCACGACTTGTCATCAGATTATCCAGATGGCCCGAGATGCCGGGGCAAAAAATGTATACTTTGCATCGGCAGCGCCTGAGGTTCGTTATCCAAACGTCTATGGCATCGATATGCCAACATCCACCGAACTCATCGCCCATGGGCGAACCGTCGAGGAGATTCAATCGGCCATCGGGGCCGACTGGTTGATCTATCAAGATCTTCAAGATCTTAAGAGCTCCTGCCTAGATGGGGCGGTCACCGAGGTGGAGACCTTCGATTGTTCTGTCTTTGATGCCCACTATGTTGCCGGAGATATAGATGCGGCCTATTTTGCTTTTCTGGATGCGGCCCGCAGTGATGCATCCAAATCCAAGATCGTGGTGATGGATGATGTGGCCATCGATATGAATGATGCACAATGATTCATAGCCGGGGCCCTGTGGTGGGGGCGCTATTCCCCTATCGCATTGTTTACCGGACTCCTCACGCATTTTTCTCGCCTTTTTTTTAGCCCTCCTCCATGGGGACACCGACCCTTTTTCCCGCCCATGGGAGAGGCCCTAAATTGCCCCACTTCCTAAAAAATTCTCTTTTACATATGAAAAACGTCCCCATGTGCCACCCTGGGATTTGACCCTTCCGGTATCGAGAATACTCTGTATCGCCTTAAAGAATAGTCTGCATCGGATGACCCCTTGAGGTCTCCTCGGGAAGGGGGAGGCGCAGGGGCGCCGTACGGGTATCGTTTTTATGATGGTCTTGGCACGTTTTGTGGATATTATTTCAATAACCCGGGTGTGTTATGGATGGGATCCGGTGTGTTTTTCTTGCTCTTCTTAAGGGGCTGGCATATTATTTTAAGTGGGATGGATTCCCCTCCCTTTTTTTCCGACAGGCATGATTGCCCCCATCGCGGAAATGCCATGGGATGGTATGGGATCCCCCAAATGATAAAAGAAAAAAATATGGGGCCGGATCTTAAGCGATTTTGCCCAAAACATATGGAGGACTTTGCCATGAAAATGATTAAAAAATTATCGACCCATTTCATGTTGATCATCACCATGATCTTCGCATTATCCATGGTTCCGGCCCCTGCGATGGCTGGATTTTTCGATTTTGCCCAGGGGCGGGTGGCCGCACCGGGTACCGAACTCCACGCCCTGGGAACCCAGGCCCTTGAGAGAGGCTTGAGAGGTATCAGCTATTTTACCAACGGAGAGGGGCGTGTGGTGGAGGTCCGGAGTAAGGAGATGGCCAATGGGGATCTGCGCGTTTCCATTAAGAGGGTCTATATTCCCAAAAACTATATCGCCACGACTCACGATCAGACCCTCGAGGCGGAACGTACCTGGAATAACTTAGAGACCCTCGCAGGAGAGCAGCCTTGGGTGGGCGGATACGCCGTACTTCCCCACAATGATGGGGTGAAGGCCTATAAATTTGGGGTGATGGTGGAGACCGAGTTTAACAGGAATCACAACAACGATAATTAATCCTGGAAAGATTTAGGTGAGGGCTCTCCAACGCGATTATTTCCCAAAAGAGCCCTTTGACATGGGATATGATCCGTCGCCTTCGTGGCGGTCGGTAAAAATGAGATCTGAGAACGGGTGCATGGAGTCCATGCACCCGTTTTCATGTGTACGACCTTGCCGCTGGAGGCCGTGGGCCAACCTTTTACAAAAGCTTGCCAAACAGGTTTTTATAGTGACTGTAACGGACCAACGGTCCGTTACAGTCACACACTTGGGGTCCAGGGGATTTGTTCCCTGGCCGCCGGAGGCTCAGTTTTTAAACCCACGTTAACCATAGAGGGCTTCTTTTTGGACTGAATCGTTATAAAAGAGGAGGGCATGATGAACAAAACCATTCTGGTGATCTTGTCTGCATCGAACCGTTTGAAATTGGCCGATGAGAAGGTGTACCTCACCGGGTTTTATCTTAATGAGCTCATGGTTCCGGTAAAGAAGATGGTGGATGCGGGGTATCTTCTTGTCTTTGCAACGCCGGGAGGCGGGCGTCCTTACATGGATGCCGGATCGGATTCTGCTATCTATTTCGGAGGCGATGACGCGGTATACCATGCGCATCGTCAGATGCTCATGGGATTAAACCTCCTCTCCGATACCCCCTCTCTGGTCAGTTTTGCCTCGGTACTCGAGGAGGGGATTGGGCGCTATGCGGGAATTTTCGTTCCCGGAGGCCATGCTCCCATGGAGGATTTGGCCGATGACGAGGAACTCGGAGACATTCTCACCGCATTCCATGAAGAGGGCAAGCCAACGGCCCTCGTCTGCCATGGTCCGGTGGCCCTTCTCTCTGCCGTGGTGCATGCCAAGCTCTTTATGACCGGTGTTAAATCGGGGCAGCCGGATGCAGAAGACGGGAGGGTTCAATGGCCCTACGCCGGGTATGAGATGACCGTGTTCAGTAGTGATGAGGAGGCCGCTGTGCAGGGGGAAAATGGTATTGGGGGTACCGTTCTCTTTGACCCCCAGTGTACCCTCACCCGTGCCGGAGGTCGGGTGCGTATCGCCGCGAAACCCTTTGCAAAGAACGTGGTGGTGGACAGAGAACTTGTCACCGGTCAGAATCCGGCATCGGATGAAGAGCTGGCCATGCGGTTTCTTGCCCTGATCGAGGGGCGAGGGGGCCATGGTGACTGATCTGGAGACCCAAGGGGGTTTTTTTGAGCTGCGATTCTACCCCATTCGGCCTGGGTGTATGGACAAAATGGTGGCCTGGATGGAGGATCGGGTAATGCCTTTTCAGGCATCCAAGGGCATGGTGGCGGTGGCGAGTTTCGTCGCCCACGAAGAGGGCCCGGTATTTGTCTGGATACGGCGTTTTGAAAGTGAAGAAGAGAGGGTGCGCCTCTACGATGCGGTTTATGGCAGCCGTGAGTGGAAGGCGGAGATTCGTCCCGTAAATGCAACGCTTATTCATCGGGAGAAGATCCAGGTGGTGCGTATGAGGGCGACCCCCCGATCCCTGATTCGGTGACCCTTTCTCAAGGTCCGTGGATGCCCTCCCTTTTGGGTGTTTTTTTTGTGAGTTCTCCCGTGGGGCTAAAAGCGTTGACACCCATGCCTGTCTGGCCCATGATGGGCCCCTTATCGGCCTTTATTGTGACTTTCAGCCCATTAAAAATATGCCCGTGGCGGCCTTGAGATGATGCTGAATCGTTGCCTTATAGTATTATTCGATTTAGGGAACACCCATCATGGAAAACAGCCTGTTTGCTTATCTTATTGCCATTACACTTCTCACCATGACGCCGGGTCTCGATACGATTCTCGTGATCCGAAATACCACACGGGGGGGGGTAAGAGATGGATTTTTCAGCAGTCTGGGAATATGTGTGGCGCTTTTCATGCACGCCACCCTCTCGGCGGTGGGAATTTCGGTAATTCTCCTTCATTCGGCCTTTGCCTTTGGTCTTTTAAAGCTTTTGGGGGCCGGGTATCTCATGTGGCTGGGGGCATGGAGCCTTCGATCTGCGGTGCAAAAATCGGAGAGGCGGTTTTCCGGTGAGACCCTCTTACACTTTGGAGATTTCAGGATCGGGCGATCCCTTCGTGAAGGGTTTTTATCCAACGCCTTGAACCCGAAGACCATTGTCTTTTATATGGCCTTTCTGCCCCAATTTATCGATCCGTCGCGTCCGGCACTTCTTCAGGCCTTAAGCCTCACTACCCTTCACTTTGTTATCGCCATGGTGTGGCAGACCCTTTTAGCCACCATGGTGGAACGTGCCAAGGCAATCCTCATGGAAGAGAGGGTGAAACGTGGTTTGGATGGGGTGACGGGTATGTTGATGATGCTCTTTGGCCTCTTGCTTGTTTGGGATAGATAATTGACTATTTTATGATAAACAACATTGGTATAGTGATACTGTTTTTATCTAAGTTTCATCATTAAATATATCTATATGGTCAGGCATTGACACTCCTTGCCCCTTGACCTATAAGGGCCTCCTTTATTACTTCCCTTAAAGGAGCTCTCTGTGGAAAATAGTTTATTCGCGTATCTTATCGCCATAACCCTTCTGACTCTTACGCCAGGTTTAGATACAATTTTAGTGATCCATAACACCACCCGAGGGGGTGTGAAGGATGGCTTTTTTAGTAGTTTGGGTACCTGTACCGGGTATTTTGTGCATGCGACCTTTTCAGCCGTGGGCATCTCGGTGATTCTCCTGCAATCGGCCTTTGCCTTTGGTATGCTCAAGCTCATCGGGGCTGGGTATCTGATTTGGTTGGGGGCGGTGACGCTTCGGTCCGTTGCACGGGGAGACGATAGCCAGGTGGCCGTGGATATCTTGCCCGGTTTTTGTGATTTTTCTCTTTTTCGCTCCCTTCGTGAAGGGTTTCTCTCCAACGTCCTTAATCCCAAGATTATCGTCTTTTATATGGCCTTTCTCCCTCACTTCATCGATCCGGAGCGTTCTGCCATTACCCAGGCCTTTTTTCTTGCGGGGATTCATTTCGTCATCGCCATGATCTGGCAGACCTTTGTGGCCACCATCGTGGATCGCGCCAAGGTGATCCTCATGAAAAAGAGGGCCAAGCGTACCATGGATGGGATTACCGGTTCCCTTATGGTGGTGTTTGGACTCCTCCTTGCCTGGGATTCTTAGGGCTCTGGCAAAAAATAGATAAACAGGGTTCGTTAAATCACTTCGATTTAAGTGAAGAGTCATAGTCAACTCGCTTCCGAGGTGGTCTACCTCACCGCTGGAGGCCGTGCAGTGAAAGCTTACCTCCGGTGGCCCTGCCGGGAGCCAACCTTTTACAAAAGGTTGCCAAACAGGTTTTTATAGTGACTGTAACGGACCAACGGTCCCTTACAGTCACACACTTGGGGTCCAGAGGCCCCGTCCCTGGCCAACCGAGGCACCCAAGCTAAAGATGCCTCGGTTGGCTCTGCCGGGAGCCACCCTCGCCGCCGGAGGCATGTTTCTGGGTCACTGTCACCATAGAAGTCTCTTCCTTTCCCCCCCCTTCTTTTTTGTCTCTTAGCTGTTCCCTTTTCATATTTTCTCAAGATTTTAGAGGGATTGTCCGAAAAGGGGGGTATGCATATCGGGTGTATTTAAACTCACGGGGGAGATAGGGTGTGATCTCATTTTTAGGGGGAGGTAAGGGACCGGGTCAGAGGGTGAGACCGCTGGTGCCGGGGGCCACGGTGAGGGCCCGTGTGGTGAGCTCGGATGCCGATGGCGCCGCCACCCTTCGGGTGGGGCGGCATGAGGTGAATGCAACGGCCAGTGCTCCCATGAAGCCGGGATCTACGGTGCGTATGCGCGTGACCCATATGGATCCCACCCATATCTCCTTGCGTCAGCTCACCTTTGCCGACCATCCGGTGGGGCGTTACCTCGTGGCCCTACGCAATTTCGGACGTCAGGGACCCTTTCGCCATTTATCAACCCTTTTGGAACACACCCTCCCCGACACAAAGGGGGCCGTGGGCCAGTGGCGGGCCACGCTTCACCAGTTTGTGACCCAGATCGCCATCCGGCCGGGAAAAAGTGATGCCCATGATCTGCGTCGTATGGTGCAAGGGTCCGGACTGATGTATGAGCATAATCTGGGGTGCGGTGATGCGGGGGACGGGGATATCAAGGGTCTCTCCATGAAACTCGCCCAGGCCATAAAAAAAGAGTCCTCCCTCTCCCAGGCGGTGAAGGCCCTCATCGACGGCATCGAAAAGCTTCAGGTGGTGAATCGCGCCACCGGTGAAATTTCCGGTCGGTTTCTCATGCCCCTGCCTCTATACATGGATGACCGGCTTCACTTCGGACAGCTTCTCATCGACCGGGGGAAAAAGGGGCGGTCTGGTGATGGGGGAGAGGATCGGGTGACCCGTATGGCCATGCACGTCACCCTCACAAAGTTGGGAGAGACTCGAGTCGATCTCTCTTTGTTTAAAGGGGTGGTGGTGGGAACGATTACCGTGACCACCGGCGAGGCCGAACGGCGTCTCACCCACGATATGGAGACCTTAAGCCAGGCCCTCGCAGAAAAAGGCGTTTCGGTGAGGCAGATGCGTATCAAGCGGGTGCCCCCTGAGGCGCTGGCCGCCACCTCCCTTGTGGACGATCTGGTAGACGCTGTGGGTGGCCTCTATGTCGCCACCTAAGCGGCGTCGGCAGATCGCCGTGGCACTGGGGTATCGGGCCGAGGAGGGGCAGGCGCCCCGGGTCAAGGCCAAGGGGCGTGGCCTCGTTGCCGAACAGATTATCGCCCGGGCCCGTGCGCATGGCGTCCCCATCCAGAGTGATCCCGATCTGGTGGAGGTATTGGCCGCCCTGGACCTTGACATGGAGATACCCGAGGAGATCTACGCCGTGGTGGCCGAACTTCTCGCCTTTATCTATCGCACCAACAATAAACTCCCGTAAGGTCCCCCTCGATTATTCAATGAATCGAGGGACGTTATTTTTCAGCGTATGGTGATTCCAAAGGGCGCTAGAAGTTGGAGGGCCGAGGCATGGTCAAACCGGGTTCCCTTCAGAATATTGCTGCATGGGTTGATGGAAAACCCCGAAGTGCCCCTGAAGTCGGCGCTGGATAGGTCGCAGGCGGAGAATTGGGTGGTTCGAAAGCTGACGTTCGAAAAATCCGAATTCTTCAGGTTGCACTCGCGAAAGGTGGACTCCTCGATGCAGGCGTTGGCAAAGGGGGTGTTTCGTAGATCGATATGTGTGAAGGTACACGAGATCAGTTTACTGCGATTAAAGCCCATGGAGACGCAGAAATCGTTGATGGTGCTGAAGTTTATACCGGCCACTTTACATGCCTCGAACCTAACATCGTCAAAGGTGGCACGGGTGACATCGGCCATCATCAGGGAGGACGAGATGAAGGTGCAGTTCTCAAAGATGGTCTCTTTAAGGACGGTGTTTTTAAGGGTGCAGTGCTCGAAATGGCAGGCTTCAAAAATCTTTCCGGAGAGATCGACCTCGGTGAGGTCTTCGTGGGAAAAGGTCTCTTCGAGAAAGTCGTCGTGGTGATGAATCATGGAGTTCAGGTCCTCTTTTTGTGAAGAAAAAAAGTGATGCCCTCTATGGTTAAAGTGGGCATGAAGAGCAGGCCTTTGGCGGCACGGTGTGCCACCTTGAAAGCAGATTGCGAATGCACTGTAGCCCCTTGTGCCTCGGGTCAGAGTGCATTCGCCTTTTATTCAGGTTTAAATCAAAATACTTGTTTGGCAACCTTTTTAAAAGGTTGGCTCCCGGCAGGGCCGCCGGAGGCTATACTTTCGCCGCACTCCCTCCGGCGGCACGGTGTGCCACCGTAAAGCGGGTAGCGAATCCTATTTGGCCAGACTAGCTCATAAAAATTGGCAAAAGCTTGGTTCCCGATAGGGCCACCGGAGGCATCTTTCGTTTGGGTGCTGCGCGTTTCGCGGTAAATCACAGCGGCACTCTTATGAACTCTGTGTATCTGTTTTTTGCCAGAGCCCTAACCCTTTGGACGGAGTGAATGCCCATGAGAATTTCTACGTTAAGCCTCTTGAGTGAGCTGGAACGTCCCGAATATGCCGCCATGAAAAAAGCCTTTCGCAAGAGGCGTGTGGTGAAAGATGAGATGATCGCCCGGCCCGACGATGAGGCGAATATCGTCTTTGTGGTGGCCTCCGGACAACTACGGGTGTACCGGAGCTATGAGGAGAAGGAGTTTACCTTCGCCATCTTAGAGCCCGGAGATATCTACAGCAGCCACACCGGAGCCCACGTCGTGGCCCTTAGCGACGGGAATCTTTTGGTGACGGATATCGGCACCTTTCATCGGGAGATGATGGAGACGCCGGTGGTGACCCAGGCCATGGTGCGGGTATTGGGCGGGCTTTTAAAAAATGCATTTCAGATTATCGACGGCCTCGTCTTCAAGGACAGTGCCACCCGTTTGGCCGTGTTTATGCTCTCCGAGATCCGTGATGAACCGGAAGGCGCCATGGTCCGTTTCGATATGACCATCGAGCAGTTGGCCCTTCATCTCGGCATGTCTCGTCAGACTGCCTCCACCCTCCTCTCCGATATGGGCCGATCCGGTGTGATTCAAAAAATTACGCGGGGCTGCTATCGTATCGAAGATCGTCATCGTCTGGGCGAACTGGCCGGGTGATTCCGCCATTGGCGGTACACGCCGATGGATCTTCAGCATTCTCACACCGTCACTACTCAACCTCAAAAAAAATACCTTCTATGGTCGTAACCATTCAGCTCTTGAATAGCAGCCTCCAGGATGCGAATGATCTCACCCCGCTCCTCAGCGGTGAGATCATTCGCGCAGATTCTTATACATTGAATCCAGACCTGTGTATCAAACCCGATTTTTCAAATCAGGCAAACGTATGGCCTCCGGCACAGCCCTGCCGTGGGACTCTATAAAATGCGGCGGGACGCCCTCAACCCGGCGTTGACGATGCATCGTTTTATCTCCCGGCCTCAATACAGAGTCATGTCGGATGCCTGACAGAAGCAGACCCACGTCCATGATAGTGTATCTTCTATAATTATCGAGGTGCCCCTTGGCTCACCGAAAGATATGTCAAGGGGCTGGGGTACTGAAATGATCAAGGAGGTCGGCATGGCAAAAGAGACGCGAACGGTAGAGGCGCTTTCCATCTGGGAAGATGCGCGGAGCATGATACGCAAGGCTCAGGCCGAGGGCATTGAGACGGTGTGGGATCGTTTGGAAGAGCAGACCCCCCATTGCAAATTTTGCGAGCTGGGGACGACCTGTCGCAATTGCACCATGGGGCCCTGTCGTATCAGCCCGAAGAAGGGGGGGAAGATGCAACGGGGTGTGTGCGGTGCCGATGCCGATGTGGTGGTGGCCCGTAATTTTGGCCGGTTCATCGCCGGAGGGGCGGCGGGTCACTCGGACCATGGCCGGGATCTCATCGAAGTGCTGGAGTGTGTGGTCAAAGGCGAGACCTCCCACTACGGCATCCGGGATGCGGCCAAGCTGGTGCGTATTGCCGCGGAGCTGGGCGTTGAGACAAAGGATCGCCCGGTACTGGCCATTGCCGGGGATGTGGTGGAGATCCTCTACGGCGATTTTGGCAGCCGCCGGCAGGAGGTCTCCTTTCTGGGGCGGGCTCCGGAAAAGAGGCGAGAGATCTGGCGTACCCTGGGCATGACCCCCCGGGGAGTGGATCGGGAGATCGCCGAGATGATGCACCGCACCCATATGGGGTGTGACAACGACGCGACGAGTACCCTAATCCATGCGGCGAGAACCGCTCTGGCCGATGGCTGGGCTGGTTCCATGATCGGTACCGAGCTCTCCGATATTATCTTCGGCACACCGACGCCGTCTCGCTCCACCGCCAATTTAGGGGTGCTTAAAAAAGATCAGGTGAATATCCTCGTCCATGGGCACAATCCGGTGGTATCGGAGATGATCCTAGCGGCGGCCCGTACGCCGGAGCTGGTGGCCCGGGCGAAGGCCCATGGCGCTTCGGGTATCAACGTCGGCGGACTTTGCTGCACGGGTAACGAGCTTCTTATGCGCCAGGGTATTCCCATGGCAGGCAATCATCTGATGACCGAACTCTCCATTGTCACAGGGGCCGTGGAGGCTGTTGTGGTGGATTATCAATGCATCATGCCCAGTATGGTCCAGATTTCTGGGTGTTACCACACCCGGTTTATCACCACCTCGGGTAAGGCACGATTTACCGGTGCCACCCATTTTGACATCCATCCCAAAAATGCCTTCGAAGAGGCGTGTAAGATTGTCACCCTGGCCGTGGATGCCTTTTTAGAGCGAGATGCATCCCGGGTTGAGATTCCAGATTCTCCGGTACCTATCATGACCGGGTTTTCCAATGAGTCGATCCTGGCGGCCCTCGGAGGGAGTATCGATCCCCTCGTAGAGGCCATGGCCCAGGGGCAGGTGAGAGGTGTGGTGGGTATTGTGGGGTGCAATAACCCCAAATTTACCCAGGACTCCATGAATGTCGGTCTGGCCAAGGCTCTCTTGAAAAAAGATATTCTGGTGCTGGTGACGGGTTGTGTGACCACCGCTGCGGGTAAGGCGGGGCTTCTCGTACCCGAGGGAATCGATATGGCCGGACCGGGTTTGAAGGCGGTATGCGGCTCCCTGGGCATTCCTCCGGTACTTCATATGGGAAGTTGTGTGGACAATGCACGTATTCTCCAGCTTTGCGCGCTTCTGGCCGGAGCCTTGGGGGCGGATATCTCCGATCTTCCCGTGGCCGCATCCTCACCGGAGTGGTACTCGGAGAAGGCCGCTGCCATTGGTCTCTACGCCGTGGCTTCGGGCATCGAGACCCACCTGGGCCATCCCCCCAATATCCTCGGTTCAGAGACCGTCACCCAACTGGCTACGGAAGGGTTGGAGTCACTGGTGGGTGCCCGGTTTATCATCGAAGCAGACCCTGAAAAATCGGCGGAACTTCTGGATAAACGCATCACCGCCAAGCGCATCGGTCTGGGATGGCCGGCCTGATCCATGCCTGATATTGGGCGTGAATGATAAACGGTGGGGGAAGAATTTAGCGTCAAAAAAAGCCGTTTATGGTCAGAGTGACCTTCTATGGTTAAAGTGGCTAAAAAATGGACTTTCGGCGGCAAGGGGTGCCACCTTGAACGCAGATTACATTCGTTTTTTACCTAAAAGTTGCAAGCGTCCTTTGGCCGGATATGCAAGGCACCGGACATGCAGCTGTCGTATTTTACCGCAATTGTCCGGTAACGCGGCAGATCCTGTCAAAGGGCGTTCCCGAAGGGTGAACCAATTTTTGCATTTTCGGCTGCCATAACTTTGATGACCAGCAGAACACATCATAAACACTCGTAATGGCAGCATTTTGGCCGTGATACAAAGTGGTGAATGCAACTTTTAGGTTTTATTCAGGTTTAAATCAAAATACCTGGTTGGCAACCTTTTTGTAAAAGGTTGACCCCGGCAGGGCCAAGCGAGGCATCTTCAACGTGGGTGCCTTACGGCGGTGTTTTTACTCGGAGATGACCGTTCCTCGGGAGGTAAAGGAGATCCCCTGCTGGGATCGGGTGCTGATCATGATCGCCTCGATGAGGGCAGGGGAGACGGGGATACGGGATCTCCAGGAGACGATGAAGTTGGCTCCGGAGCCCCCGGCGGTATCGGACTCTTTGATGACGTAGCGGGTGGTGGCCAGGGGGGGCAGGGTGATGGGGGCTCTTAGGTAGTGGGTGAGGAGGGTGCCTCCGGAGTCGTAGTACTCCACGTGGGTGAGGGTGATGGGGCTTTGGGGATCTGTATTTCGGATACTTAAGGTGACGGCCAGGTCAAAGGGTTTCTCCAAGTTACCGCTGTAAATATGGGAGTAGACGGGCACGTAGACGGTCTGTCCCCTGGAGGCGGCCCGGGCGGCAGGCACCGTGACGAGAAGAAGGCCAAGGTAAAAGAGGGCGGTCATACGCATGATCAGAAAATGGGGCGTCTGTCTCATATCGGTGTCCTTTGGAGGGGGGTATATATATGATTTACTTGAAAAATAGGTCTCTCGTATAGTGAGAGCATCAATTATAATGAGAGATGCCCCATGACTCCACTCTTTTTTGCCGTGTCATAAGGCCTTGCGCAAAAATAAAATAGACAAAAAGGGATGCCTCGGTTGGCCCTGCTGGGAGCCAACCTTTTGAAAAGCGTGACAAACAGGTATTTCGATTTAAACCCGAATCAAAGGTGGATCTGATTTACCCCGAGGAGCGGGGTAAGGGCCCCGACAGAAAATAAATGTACATATTTAAAAAAAATGCCGCTGCGATTTGACCCGAGGAACGAGGGTTAAATCGCAGCGGCAACCCGCTTTCGAGGTGGCACACCTCGCCGCCGGAGGCCCATTTTTTGCTCACTTTGACCCCCGAAGATTTATTTTCGTGTATAAGGTCTGAATCGCCCCCGATTTTTTATCTATCCCTCTTCCTTCTTGATATTGACCGGTGTTGACACTATAACGAGACCCTCGTAAGGGAGTGATTCCTCTGTGCCATCGTCTTGGACGGGGGGTATTTTTTTTGTGAGCGCAATCGTGACAAAATTGAAGGGAAAGAATGTATGCCGCACTACGATATCGTGATTTTGGGGGCCGGAGCATCGGGCCTGTGGGCCGCCATGACCGCTGCAAAGCGTGGCAAGTCCGTGTGCGTCATCGATCATGGAAAAAAAGCGGGTAGTAAGATCTTAATTGCCGGGGGGGGGAAGTGCAATTTCACCAACCTGCAGGCGACGCCGGCCGATTTTATCTGCCGGAACCCCCATTTTGTGAAGTCGGCTCTGGCGCGTCTCAGTCCGTGGGATCTGGTCTCATTCGTCTCTGAACACGATATTTTATGGGAGGAGAGGGAGCATGGTCAGCTCTTCTGCAGGCGTTCGGCGGCAGATCTCCTGGAGGCGCTTCTGGTCGAGTGTCGACGAGCCGGGGTGACCTTACGTCTCGGAGAGACGATTACCGGGGTGGTGAAAGAGGCCAATTTTACGGTGAGTTTAGGCGGCGGCGATAAAGTAACGGCTCCCTCCTGCCTCATCGCCCTGGGAGGACCCGCCTGGCCCCAGGTGGGGGCCACCGATATGGGGCATCGCCTCGCCAAGCAGTTCGGCCACACCATTATTC
>JABXKT010000009.1 GCA_013619155.1 Desulfobacteraceae bacterium | reverse complement strand
CCACATTGCCAGCCGCCGAGATCTCATCCTCGGTCTGGAGCATCACCCCTCCCGACGCCCCCAAACGCTTGCTTAAGATCTCCATAATCTTGGTGGCCGGGGTAATGGGGTAACCGGCATAGAGTCGGAGCCCGCTATCCATGGCGCCCATGGCTACCGCCTCATTGCCGTTCATGATGATCTTCTCACCGTCAGGAGGTAAGGGCTCGGCCCCTTGGAAGGTATAGGCGTCCTCTTTTTGGATATGGGTCTGGCTCCACTGATAGCCGAGGAGAAAGGAGTCGATATTGCTGTCGATAATCCCTTGGCGCTTGCCTTTAAATCGCTTAAGAATAAAGGCCTTCATCGCCTCGGGATCCACCCCAAAGATAAAGGCCATGGCGCCAAGGGCCACCATGTTCCGCCCCTTGGCCGTACCCGCCGCCTTATTGGCCAACTCCAGCATGGGGACACCATAGGCGGTGACACCCGGCTCAGCCCATCCGGCAATACTCATGTTCTCCTCATGGTAGACCGGAGGCTTGCTGTCATAGATCAGCACCCCATTTTTTCGAAGTTTCGGAAGCTGGGTGATGGCATGGGCGTCGTTTAAGGCGATAAGCACATCGGTGTACTTTCCCGGGGAGAGGACCTTCTCCGTGCTAACGCGAAAATGGGCCACGCACTTACCAAACCCCCGGATCTCGGAGGGAAAGGAGTCGTAGGAGACAATTTCATACCCCTTACTACTCATGAACCGGGTGGTCACCTCACCGGCGGAGATGGTCCCCTCTCCTGCGCTGCCACAGATCTCTATCACAATATCCACACTGGACCGCATCGTCATCACTCCCCTTTATGTAAATGATTTCCACCAGGAGGTGCGAATGGTCACCCCATCCATATCGAAGATCTCTTTGGGCTGGTAATCGATCACCGACTTGCCCCCCAAAAGATTCATGGCGGTGAGGACCCCTTGGGTCTCGGCATTTCCCCACCCCACCGAGAGCCAATAATCCTTAAACTCGGGGTTATATATCTGGGCACAATCCCCGCAGGCATAGATCCCCTCCTGATTGGTGCGCATCATATGGTCCACCAGCACCCCTTTTTCTGTATTGATCCCGCTCCCCAGTAAGAAACGAATATTGGGAACGAAACCAAAGCAGGAGAAGACCAGATCCGCTGACAGGCTCGAGCCATCGGGCAGGGTGATCCGGTACCCCCCTTCCTGGGGCTGAACATCCGTAACCGGTTCCGTATCCACCAGCACCTCAACGCCCAAGGCGGTGAGGCGCTCGGTCACATTTTGCTGAATCTCCGCCTTAAGGGCCACCGGCCAGAAGAGGCTGCTGTAGAGAATAAAAACCACCTCCTTACCCGCCTTGCAGGCCTCCCGGGCAAGGCCCATGCTGACAAGATCGCCCCCCAAAATGACGATGCGTGTACTTTTCATCATCGCCTCCCGCACCCTTTTGGCATCATCAAAACCGGCGAGGCAGTGAAGGTGCTCGGAAAAATCGGCATGGCTGGGCAGACGCCGTCCCGATGCCCCCACGGCAAGAATCAGTTGGGTATAATGGATCTTCTCCATATGCTTGAGGTAGAGACACCTCTCCTGGGGAACCACCCGCTCCACACGCTGACCCAGGCGCAGACGGATACTCTTCTCACGATAGATGCGATAGGGGCGAATCCGAAGCGCCTCAAACTCGCATCCGCCCACCATATAAGCGGGTACCCGATGTTTATAGTAGTAAAGGGGCTTCTCATCGGAGATGATGGTGATATTCGCCTCCGGGTCCTCGTCCCGCAAGGTGTCGGCGGCATGATTTCCCGCCGGACCGTTTCCAACAATGACGTAATGGTCGTCCTTGGGCATCACTCCTCCCTGTCCACTTCCACCAACTCGGTTTTTGTAATGGTTATACAATCCATGGGGCAGACATCGTAGCATTGCCCACATCGGATACATCGCTTATTGTCGATGGCGATGGCCACCACCTCATTCCAGTTCCCCGTCTCACCGTAGTCGCCATACGTGCCATCCGAATTTTCGCTAACGCCTGAGATCATCTTAATACAATCCCGGGGGGCCACATCGATGCACATGGAGCAGTAGATACAGCGGGAGACATCGATCTCATACTTCAGACTGCAGAGGTAACAACGTAAGGATTCCCGCTTGGCCTCCACCTCCCGGTAGCCCTTCTCCACCTCATTTTCCCCCACATCAAATCGATCCGACACGGCCAGGGTGGGCATGGCCACCGGACGGATAAAGTCGTACTCCCGCTCCCGGTCGGTCTGCTCCGCCGCCTCAAATCTCACCATCTGCGTCCGTCGCCGTCGTCCCACAAAGCGTTCGTCTACCTCCTGGGCCACCTTGCGACCCGAGGCCAGGGCCGATATGACGTTGGAGGCCCCGGTGACACAATCGCCTGCGGCGTAGAGGCGGTCTACCGAGGTTAAAAACCGATCCGGCTGAACACCGATACGCTGGCCGTTCATCACCAGGGGCTGGCCAAAATCCACCGTGGGATGCTGGCCAATGGCCGCGATGACGGTATCCACCTCCATAACGAAGGCGGAATTTTCAATGGGAACGGCGATGCGTCCCCGGCCGTCGGGGGTGTCTTCTAAGCGGGTGCGTAAGAATTCGATCCCCTCCACCCGACCCTGGCTGCCATGGATACGATGGGTGGTCACCAGGCTGTAAATACGGGCCCCTTCCACCTTTACCTCATGAATTTCATGGGCATCCACCGGCATAAACTCCTCGGTGGATAAAATATTGATCCGCACGCTCTGGGCGCCCATACGCAGGGAGCTCCGGGCACAATCCATGGCCGTAAAGCCGTCTCCCACCACAATCACCCGCTTGCCGATGGGCACCGGCTGGCCGAGATTCGTCCTCACCATAAAATCGAGGCCCGAGATCACCCCATCGAGACTCTCCCCATCCACCCCCAGGGAATTAGGCGCCATACACCCCACGGTGGTGATCACGGCATCGTGTTTTTTCAAGAGGTCTTTCATCATCACATCGTGGCCCACCATCACGCCCACCTTAAGATCCACCCCCAGGCGGAGGACATTACCGATCTCAAGGTCCAGAATATCCCGGGGCAGACGAAAGGCCGGAATACCGTATCTCAGCATGCCACCCGCCTCGGGCATGCTCTCATAGAGGGTGACGTTATGCCCGAAGACGGCCAGGTCATGGGCCGCACCAATCCCGGCGGGTCCCGAACCGATGACGCCCACACTCTTGCCTGAAGGGGCGTAGAGATCCTCTTTGATGCGGTGCATGCCTGGCTTTAAATCGGCGGCGGCCCGCTTTAAATGACAGATATTCACCGACTGACCCAGGTCGTGTTCCCCGTGGCGGCAGGCCGCCTCGCAGGGACGGGAGCAGATGCGCCCCAGGGTTGCCGGTAAAATGTTGTAGATACGATTCAGTTCATAAGAACGGCCGTAACGGCCCTCGGTGATGCAGCGGATATATCCGGGGATATTGGTGGATGCGGGGCAGGCCCTCTGGCAGGGGACGTTATCGGCCATATACCCCAAATCCCTCGGGTCGTCGGAGAAGGCCACCTCTTTGATGATCTGAAGCATGCCATGGGTTCCGGCATCCTTCACCTGGCTCTTGTAAATTTCTCGTTTCATGGACGTCTCCCCTATTTGGGTCTATTTCCCTTAAAGAAAAAAACTGGCGATCCCGCCTTATTTCTCTTTAAGGAGCGATAGAAGACCACGATTCATCCGTTAAAAAACAGATCGTACCACGGTGTAGAGTCGGTCAAGAATGCCGCCCCGGAAGATCTGCCTGAGCATAGGCGAAATAGTCAGACCAGGCGTCTCCATGTATAAGGCCTTGATACTAAAATTTTTAAGCGGGCACTATCATCGATAGACCGACAGGCGATAAGACGCGGCCTCACCTAAAACCTTGTGGTTAAAAAAGCCCATGCGAAAAAAAAATAAGGTGGGGAACTGGGCGTTTAAGATACACCAATTTTTATCTTTGAAATAAGGGCCCCAGATGGACGAAGGGGCCAGATCAAGGCGTGCACGAAGGGATCCCGGTGAGAGCCCTCGTATAAAACGATAAATGATTGCCACCAAATATACTCTTTTTCCCCAGAGCACGCAAGATGATTGCGCTTTTTAAACTTGTGATTATATAGAATTTAATGTTTAATAAAAAAATTGATTCCCCAACAAAATATCGCTAAAAATCCATTGATATCAATTTGTTAAATCATCGACTCTCAACACAGTCGCCCGTGTGATTTTGCTCAGATTGCCCCTCATATCGGTGATACCTACCGCCCCGTAGATGCCTCTCGGCTCCCCAGACGACCGCATCAAAGAAAAGAGACGTGCCGACATCTCTTTTTAAAAAAAGGCCCAAAAGAGTCACCACGCACCAAAACTGCCTTGAATATTTTACGCTTATTCATACACCTTAAACCCCTTACTTTAATCTCTTTTTTTAAGGAGGATGTCATGGAAAGCACCACCAAAAATATTGGCCTTCGGGGTGTGGTTATCGCCAGCACCAAAATCAGTGACGTGGACGGTGCCAAGAGCCAGCTCGTCTATCGCGGATACCTCATCCAGGACCTGGCCATGGAGACCACCTTTCCCGAGGTGGCCTACCTGCTCATCTATGGCAAGATGCCGAACCGTGATGAGTTGACAAATTTCAGCCGGAAACTTGAGAAGAACCGGCACCTGCCCCCCAACATGATCTGTGCCATGCAGACTCGCCCCGTGGGCACCCCCCCCATGGATATACTCCAGGCCTGTGTCGCCCTTTTAGCCCATCACGACGATACCCTCCCCGAAAACAGTCTCGACATCGCCAAAGACCGGGCCTTGTGCCTCATCGCCAAACTGCCCACCGTCATCGCCGCCTGGACGCGTATCCGAGAAAAAAACGCCCCCATCGATCCCATGCCCGGCCTCTCCATGGCAGAAAACTTCTTTTACATGCTCACCGGGGAGAGACCCGATCCACGCCTTTCAACTATCTTCGACCGCGCCCTCGTGCTTCACGCCGAACACGCCTTTAACGCCTCCACCTTCGCCGCCCGGGAGGTTGCCTCCACCCGAGCCCATATGTATGCCGCCACCTCTGCGGCCATCGGCTCCCTCTCCGGAGAGCTCCACGGCGGCGCCAACACCCGGGTCATGGAGATGCTGAAAGCCATCGGCAACCGGGAAAATATCCGCCCCTTTGTGGAAGGGAAGCTGGAGAGGGGAGAGCTTGTCATGGGACTGGGCCATGCCGTCTACAAAAACGGAGACCCCCGAGTCGAGATCCTGCGCCCCATGAGTCGGGAGGTGGGTGAGATGAGCGGCGATACCCACTGGTATGAGATGACCCGGGAGTTGGAAACCGTGGGAAAAGAACTCTTCAAGGAGAAAAAGGGGATCGATATCTTTCCCAATGTCGATTTTTACAGCGCCTCCCTCTACCACACCATGGGCCTTCCCCACGACCTCTTTACCCCCATCTTCGCCATGAGCCGCGTGGCCGGATGGTGCGCCCATATCATCGAAGAACAATTCGCCGATGAGTCCCACAAACCGGTTCTCTATCGCCCCGAATCCGAATACATCGGCCACTACTGCGGCCCCGAAGGGTGCACCCTTGTCCCCATGGACAAACGATAAACGAAATAAAGAGGAAGACACCTCGAAAGCAGATCAACGAGCGCACCGTTGCGCCTCGTTCCTCGGCGGCATCACATTCGCCCTGGCTTTTAGATTCACCCAGGATTGCCTCCGGCGAGGCTTAAAAAAACGCCCTAAAAACTTTTCGATAACAAAGAATACACATGCCCGTAAGAAATTTTCTTACAGTAACAAACTTGAGGCCCAGGGGATCATCCCCTGGCCGCCGGAGGCTCAGCTTTTCAACTCTACTTTAGCCATAAACGGCATTTTTTTAAGAGAGCTGAATCGTTTCTCTTTCACCTCTATGACCCACGCCCACCCACCAAAGGAGAGCCCCCATGATCTCCCTGAACGCCCTGGTCCAAGACCTCGTCGTGGATAAAATTCCCCATGCCGCCGTTAACCTCTCGGGTCTTGCCCCCATCTCGGGTATCCCCCCATCCAGCCTCCCCTTCTCCCTGAAGATCCTGGCAGAGAACATGGTGAGAAATATCCTCTGGGGACGCCTCGAAAAAGAGAACCTCACCCGCCTCCTCTCCTGGCGCCCCGAAAGCGTGCCCCCGGAAGAGATCGGCTTCTATCCCGCCCGCGTTCTCATGCAGGATTTTACCGGCGTGCCCGCCCTGTGCGATCTGGCCGCCATGCGCGATGCGGCCATAAGCGCTGGATTTCCCGCCTCACGGGTGAACCCTGAGGTCCCGGTGGATCTCATCATCGATCACTCGGTGCAGGTAGATTTCTTCGGCATGAAGACGGCCTTAAAGAAAAATGTCGCCTTAGAGTTTGAACGCAATCAAGAGCGCTACGCCTTCCTAAAATGGGCCCAGAAACAGTTCGAAAACGTCAAGATCGTCCCCCCGAACTCCGGCATCTGCCACCAGATCAATCTGGAAAAACTCGGGGGGGTCATCATGACGAGTACGCGGTACGGACGCACCTGGGCCTATATGGACTCCCTGGTGGGCACCGACTCCCACACCCCCATGATCAATGCCTTAGGAACCCTCGGATGGGGTGTCGGCGGTATCGAGGCCGAGGCGGTGATGATGGGTCAGCCCCTCTCCATGCGCCTGCCCCATATCACGGGAGTGCGCATCGATGGCACGCCCGGAAAAGGGGTCACCGCCACAGACATCGTCCTCTACATCACCGAGTTACTGAGGAAAAAAGGGGTGGTGGAGACCTTTGTGGAGTACTTTGGTCCCTCCCTCACCCACCTCGCCCTGCCCGACCGGGCCACCATCGCCAATATGACCCCCGAAAACGGCGCCACTGTGGGCCTCTTCCCCGTGGATGAGGAGACCCTGCGCTACTTAAGAGCCACGGGCCGGGAAAAGGCGGCACGCCTCACCGAGGCCTACACCAAGGAGATGGGACTCTTCTTCCATCCCACCACCGAGGCCTCTTACAACCGCGTCATTCACCTCGACCTCTCCGCCATCTCCCCTTCTGTGGCCGGGCCCTCCCGCCCCCAGGATCGCATCCGCCTGCCGGACTTGAAATCCACCATGAAAGAGGCCTTTGCAGGCCCCAAAAGGGGCCGGGATATCACCCTGGACGGAATCCCCTGCCGGGTAGAGGACGGATCCGTGGTCATCGCCGCCATCACCTCCTGTACCAACACCTCAAATCCCCATGTGATGATAGGGGCCGGCCTCATCGCCCAAAGAGCCGTGGCCTTAGGGCTCACCATCTCCCCTGTCGTCAAGACCTCCCTGGCTCCGGGCTCCCGGGCCGTGGTCAAGTATTTAGAAGATGCCGGGCTCATGGCCCCCTTAGAGACCTTGGGCTTCCACCTGGCCGGTTTTGGCTGCACCACCTGTATCGGTAACAGCGGCCCTCTCCATCCCGAGGTGGCCCGCGCCGTGGATGAAGAAGCACTCAACGTCGCCGCCGTTCTCTCGGGAAATCGTAACTTCGAGGCCCGTATTCACCAAAAGATCCGCAGTAACTTCCTCGCCTCCCCCATGCTCGTGGTGCTCTTTGCCCTGGCCGGACGCACCGATATCGATATTGAGAATGAGGCCATCGGATGCACCCCCGATGGCAAAGAGATCTTTTTCACCGATCTCTGGCCCCCCAAAGAGGAGATCGACACCCTCATCGCGCGCCATATCACGCCAAAAACCTTTGGCGAGACCTACGCATCCCTCTACGAAGGCGATGCCCACTGGAGGGCCATTGCCACCAAGCCCGGCCTCACCTTCGATTGGGTGACGGCCTCCACCTACATCCGAAAGCCCCCCTTCTTCGACCACTTCTCCCATACTCTGCCTCAGCCCGAAGCGATCAAGGATGCCCGAGTCCTCTTAAAATTGGGCGACTCCGTCACCACCGACCACATCTCTCCGGCGGGGGCCATCCCCCCGGCCTACCCCGCCGGCATCTACCTCAAGACCCAGGGCGTCTCCCCGGATCACTTCAACTCCTACGGCTCCCGGCGCGGCAACCACGAGGTGATGATGCGCGGCACCTTCGGGAATATCCGCATAAAAAATGAGCTGGCCCCAAAAAACAGGGAGGGAGCCTACACGACCCTCCTCCCCGAAAATAAAACGTGCTTTCTCTTCGACGCCGCAAAAATCTATAGGGACCGCAAGACCCCCCTCATCGTCCTCGCCGGTAAGGAGTACGGCACCGGCTCCAGCCGAGACTGGGCCGCCAAGGGGAGCCTCCTCTTGGGTGTTCGCGCCGTCATCGCCGAATCCTTCGAGCGCATCCATCGCAGCAACCTCCTGGGCATGGGAGTCCTCCCCCTGGAGTTCATGAACGGTAACTCCGCCCGATCCCTTTCCCTCACCGGCCGGGAGATCTACTCCCTCTCCAGCCTCATCGCCCTCAAGGCAAACGACACCCTCTCCGTCCGCGTAGAAAAAGAGGACGGCAAGACCATCCATTTCACCGTCACCGTACGCCTGGACACCCCCCAGGAGGTGGAGATCTACCGCCATGGCGGCATCCTCCCCATGGTGCTGCGAAATCTGTTGAAAGAGTAAAAACATTCCCGATTCTTCGCTCTTGATTCGATCGATTCACGTCACCCATGCCGATCCCGTCTCTGATCGATTGCCCGAATTTCGGGCCATTTTACTTTCCTTAAAAAGAGAGTCAATGTATATGCTATTTCATCACTCAATCAGCCAAAATCAAAAGGAGACGTTAACCGGCATGGACAAAAAGCATATCGATATTTTCCAAAAAACACGCGTCACAGAAACAACGCCCGGCTCCTTGATTGCCGATATGGAGATTCTTCTCACCAAGGCGGAGCAGGAAGGAATAGCGATCTCTGAAAAGACAAAACATATTACCATGAACCAGCTTATCGGGATCAACGAGGCTCTCACCTCGCCCCTGAAAACGGCTCATATACGACCGACACAGGTATCCCTACCCAATATCCACGGGCTCTATATCCTCCTACGCATCTCAGGCCTGACAAAAGTTCAAAGAAAAAAAAAGAAGGCCTTTCTGGTTACCCATGGACCGACGGTAGAGACCTGGAAGGGGCTGAATAACGAAGAGAAGTATGCCTCCCTGTTGAAGTACTTTCTCTTCACGCCCCATGATACAATTGAGTCTTCGATGGGAACGAGAATGCCCACTCTCTATAAACTCTGGGACCTATTCGAAAAATTATCCGTATCTCCACTCAAGATCCGTGGAGACAAGGATCTTGAGAACTCTTGCACCTATAATTACGGGACCTATTTCATGGTCCTTCTTGAGCTATTTGGCATGGTGACGATCACGCAGGCGAAGGCGAATAGAGGAGAAAAATGGTTTCCGGAAACGCTTACGAGCACCCCTCTGGGAGAGGCGTTCATCGCATTAATTCTGGACTCTCTAAACAAAATCCAGACCGCTCTAATTCGCCAAGACGATCCAAATAAGCTCTTTATGCAGATGATTGCGCCGTATATGCCGGTTGTCAAAGACCTGCTGCCAGATGCCGAGGATCCCATAAGAGAGTTTCGTGATGGACTCTACACCTTCGAGGTGAGACTGCAAAAATCCTCCCGCCGTATCGTCATCCCTGCAACAGAGGACTTTTCGACCTTTTCCGAAACCATACTGAATGCCTTTAATTTTTATAACGATCATCTCTATATGTTCAAATTTGAGGACCGCTTCGGAACGAAAATCCAAATATCCTATGAAGAGGATCTCGATTCGTATTCATCAGATACCGCCATCGGTGACCTCTCCATGGATGAAGGCGATAAAATCGTGTTTATTTTTGATTTCGGTGACTGGTGGGAATTTGACATCACCCTGGAGCAAATAGATAAGCCGGACAAGAGCATTAAAGAGGCAAAAATAACAGATCGTAAAGGAACACCACCGCAACAGTATCCCTATGATGACGAGGATTACGATTGTTGATAATGGAGAAGCGCCCCACGCATTAAAATGTCCATCCATTCATCCCATTTTACAAATAGAATCTATCGGTCAGCCATCAAGGACCTATCAAACCTCAGGATACGACAATGCCCTCTTTTTACGCCATGCTCGCCGCCAGCGCCCTCACCTCTATAATCGGCGGTTTACTGGGCACATCCATAGGAATGGGCGGCTTCCTTCTCTCATCCCTCGTCTGGGTCGTGACCTTCTATCTGCTCAAGAAATGGCTCACCGATTTACGGCCCTAACGAAGAGAACCTCCCCCACCGTCACGGATCTGGCAAAAAAAATGCCGCAATGATTTGACCCGAGAAACAGGGGTTAAATCACCGCGGCAATACATATTTACCATCCACCTTAGCCCTACGGATCTAAATCTCCCCCATCCCAAAGGGTTTAATCACCCGATCCAGAAGCCCCTGAACCTTGGAGATGGCCACGCCGTAGTTGGTGATAGGAACACCGCGACGCCGACATTCGCGAATGCGGCGAAGCATGGCGGTTCTATTGAGCATGCATCCGCCGCAGTGCACGGCCAGGGCGTATTTTTCCAGATCTTCGGGAAAATCGTTCCCCGCATAGAATTCGAAATGAAGGTCCAGACCCGTATACTGGGTGATCCACCGGGGAATTTTTACCCGCCCGATATCGTCGGCCACCTGGTGGTGGGAGCACGCCTCTCCCATGAGAATGGTGTCGCCATCTTTAAGTCTGTCCAGCATCTGGGCCCCCTCCACCAAGGCCTCCAGATCACCCTTGTAACGGGCCATGAGCGTGGAGAAGGTGGTCAGGGGAATCTCATCGGGAACATCGGCGGCCACCTTTAAGACGGCCTGGGAATCGGTGATAACCAAGGCCGGGGCCTTGACCATATTGGCCAGGGTCTCCTCGATCTCCCGCTCTTTAACCACCACGCCGATGGCGTCGCTATCCAATATATCCCGGAGCACCATCACCTGGGGCAGAATAAGCCGCCCCTTGGGAGCGGCCAGGTCGATGGGCACCACGCAGACCACCCACGCCCCCTCCCCCAGGAGATCCCTCACGAGAAGGGGCTCCTGGCGAAACTCGTCGGGAGCCATGGCGATGAGGGCCTCTTTAAGGGCCCGCACCCCCTTGCCCTCCATGGCCGACACGGCCAGCACCTCGATCCCCTCACCCCGACACCAGGCCGTATCAGCGTCCACATCACCGCGCAGATCGCCCTTATTTAAAGCCACGATAAAGGCGATCTCCAGTCGCCTAAGTTCCGCAATAATCTCCTTCTCATAGCTCGTGATCCCCGCCTCCCCGGCCACCACCACGGCCACATCCGTCCGGAATAAAACCTTTCGTGCCGCCTGAATCCGCAGCGCCCCCAGGGGCCCCTCATCATCGAGACCCGCCGTGTCGTAAAAGGTCACCGGCCCCAAGGGCAAGAGCTCGTGATGCCGGGCCACCGGGTCCGTGGTGGTGCCCGGTACATCGGAGACAATGGCGATCTCCTCGCCGCAGATGGCGTTGATCAACGAGGACTTCCCCGCATTGCGACGCCCGGTGAGGGTGATGACCAAGCGAACCCCCTTGGGTGCTTTCACAGACATATCCGTACTCCTTCATGAGCGCCCCATGCGGGTCGCTTGTTTTTCAAAAATAAGGGAAGAGTTCAGCGAGGCCTCCGGCGGCCCTGCCGGGGGCCAAACTTTTGTAAAGTTTGACAAACAGGTATCGTCAAGTAACTCCGAATCAAAGGCGGATGTGATTTGCCCCGAGGCACGAGGGGCGAAGCGCATCCGAAACCTGCTTTCGAGGTATTTTTGCCTAAGTGGCTTCGCCACCCTCCCCGCCGGGGCAGCGGGGTTAAAGATGCCTCGGTTGCCCTGCCGGGAGCCAACCTTTTACAAAAGGTTGCCACACAGATTTTTATAGTGACAGTCATTGTCACAAACCTGGGGTGCAGGGAATTTATCTCCTGGCCGGGCGTGTCGATTTAATCAAAAAAACGCCTATTTTAGCCGTTTGCACCATAATATATGGCCGTCACTATTTACAAAGATGAGACATACATCGGATCGTACCCGACCTAACAGCTTAGGGCTCTGGCAAAAAACAGATAGACGGATTTCATAAGAATACCGCTGTGATTTGCCTCGAGGAACGAACCTCCAGTAGCCCTGCCGGGAGCCAACCTTTTGGAAAGGTTGCCAAACAGGTTTTTATAGTGACAGTAACGGACCAACGGTCCGTTACTGTCACATACGTGGGGTCCAGGGGATTTATTCCCTGGCCGCCGGAGGCATGTTTCTTGATCACTTTAACCATAGAAGGCTTTTTTTGCACCCCCCCTTACCCCCGGTCCACCTTGACTCCGCCCCGGCTCGTGGAGGGGATGAGCCCCATGCCTCGAATGAGGGCACGGGCGTTCGTAATGGTGTGGGCGGCGCTCTGGGTCTCCTGGTTTTTACCGGGATAGATGGCGTAATTCTTCCGCACCGATTCCGGGGTGACGGAGAACATGAGGACATTGGCTCCGGCGTCAATCCCCTGACGGCGCCCCTCTTTCTCGACTATCTCTAAGGCGCTGGTGGCCGGAATATTGGCGGTGGGATTGAGTAGGCGCAGAATCGCCATGGTGCGCAGGGCGATACGGGGATCGCCTCCCGCCTGGGTGCCGAAGGGGGTCTGGTGATGGGGCACGAAGGGACCGGCCGAGATCATATCGAGCTTGAGGGCCGTGATGGCCAGGATGTCGTCGGCCAGGGTCTCTAAAGTCATGCCGGGCAGACCGGTGATGATACCGGAACCCGTCTCATAGCCGAGGGTTTGAAGAGTCCTCACCCCGGCAAGACGCCGATGAAAGTCACACCCGGGACGAAACTGCCCATAGAGGGCCTCATTCATCGTCTCCATCTTTAAGAGGTAGCGATCGGCGCCACAGGCGCGCCAGTGGGCAAAGGCATCGCTCCCCCGCTCCCCCAGGGAGAGGGTGACGGCGATATCGTGGTCTCTCTTTACCTGGGAGACGATATCGCCCACGCTTGCCATATCGTAGAACGGATCTTCGCCCCCTTGAAGCACCACGGTGGCCAGACCTAAAGCGGCCAGTTCATCCACGGCGGAGAGAATCTCAGAAGGGGTGAGCCGGTAGCGATGAATCTGATCATTGGGTGCCCGAAGACCGCAGTAGTTGCACCGGCATCGGCAGTGACTCGAAAACTCCACGATACCCCGAAGGTAAATCTCCTCTCCGAAGCTCGCCACACGCTGGGCCCTGGCCATTTCGAAAAGCGACGCATCGCTGCCCCCTTGGAGAAGGGT
Organism: Desulfobacteraceae bacterium; assembly: GCA_013619155.1. Classification (GTDB taxonomy): domain Bacteria; phylum Desulfobacterota; class Desulfobacteria; order Desulfobacterales; family Desulfolunaceae; genus Desulfoluna. The sequence goes on along the minus strand of JABXKT010000009.1, from coordinate 46,641 downwards.
AATGATCTCATTTCGTCTCATCTCTCTTCCCCTTTAAAAAAAGCGTGATCCCGTTCGTCAAAACCGAGCTTCTGCATCCGCTTGGGAGAGAGCAGCGCCTGAACCTGGGATGCGCTTAATACCCCCTCATCCACCACCAGATCCGAGACGGACTTGCCCGTGGCCTGAGCCTTTCTCATCAAATCGGCCACCCGATCGTACCCGATAAAGGGGACGAGCACGGTGAGCAGGGTGTCACTGGCCGCAACATGGGCCAGGCAGGTCTCGACATTGGGGACAATGCCCGCCACACAGTGGGTACGAAAGGTGCGCACCGCGCCCACGAGAAGGGTGAGGGACTCGAGGAGTCCATGGGCGATAAGGGGCATGAGGTGGTTTAAATCCAGCTGCCCCATGCTGGCGGCGGCTCCGATCATCTGATCGTTGGCCATGGTCCGAAGTCCCACCTGGATGACGGCTTCGGGAATCACCGGATTGACCTTCCCCGCCATAATGGAGGAACCGGCCTGGCGGGCGGGCAGGGTGATCTCTCCCAGTCCACCCTTGGGACCGCTGGAGAGGAGACGTAAGTCCGAGGCGATCTTCACCAGATTCACGGCAAAGGCCTTGAGCATCCCCGAGACCTCCACGAAGGCATCCAGATTCTGGGTGGCGTCCACAAGGTTTTCCGAACGGGCGATGACCACACCGGACAGAGACTTCAGTCGCTCCACCACCTTAAATATATACGCCCGAGGCGCTCCTAAGCCCGTGCCCACGGCGGTACCGCCCAGATTCACCGGTTTGAGACGCTCCCGGCACTTAAAGACCCGCCAGCGATCCCGGGCGATGGCCTCACCGAAGGCACCAAACTCCATGCCCAGGGTCATGGGTAGGGCGTCCATCATCTGGGTACGGCCCAGTTTAATGACGGAGGAGAACTCGGTCTCTTTGATCTGAAAGGCCTGTTGAAGATGACCCGTCTCCGTCTCCAGCTCTTTTAAGAGGGAGAGGGCGGCCACCCGAAGGGCTGTGGGATAGACATCGTTGGTGGACTGATGAAGGTTGACGTGATCCAGGGGAGAGACAAGCTGGCGATCCCCCCGGCTGCCGCCGAGGATCTCTGCCGCTCGTCCGGCGATCACCTCGTTGACGTTCATGTTGGTGGAGGTGCCGGCACCCCCTTGGAAGGGATCCACCACGATATGATCGGCTATAGTGCCATCGGCCAATTCGTCGCAGGCAGCCACAATGGCCCCCCCCACCGGTTCCTCGAGATACCCCAGGGAGATATTCGTCTCGGCACACGCCCTCTTCACAAGGGCCAGGGCGCGTATAAAGGGGACGGGAATCCTCTGCCCGGAGAGGGGAAAATTATCCAGCGCTCGCCGGGTATGGGCCCCCCAGAGGGCAGAGACGGGAACCGCCACCGCCCCCAGGGAATCCTCCTCACGGCGCATGGCAGGTCGCGTGTCATCCATTGCTTGATTCATGGGCCTCCTGCCTGTGTGAAACAAAGACGATCGTAAAAATATACGATAATGATGCCTTACATGGTCAAAGTGACCAGAAGACTGGCCTCCGGCGGCCAGGAGATAAATCCCCTGGACCCCAGATTTGTAAGGGTGACGGACCTTTGGTCCGTCACCCTTACAGTAAACGTTTGTTTGGCAACCTTTTGTAAAAGGTTGGCCCGGCAGGGCTGCCAGAGGCCCTTTTTTATCAAATGGTGATCCGAAAAGGCACCATCGTCACTAAAAAATCAGAGATAGAGATCCCGCTCGCCGGCGGTGACCCGCTTGAGCAGCTCGGAGAACTCTTTGCCGCGCTTTCGCTGCGCCATCATCTCTTCGCTCTTGGCCAGGAAGGCCTCCCCGGCCTTCTTGGTCTCCGGGCCGGCGTAATCGTTCAGGTACTCCCGAAGGGTGAGCAGGGCATTGGGGATACAGTACTCCTGGATAAACCCTTTTTTGGCCAGCCCCATGAAGTGATCGCCCGTACGCCCTTTGCGATAACAGGCCGTGCACCAGGAGGGGGTAAAGCCGTTCTCCACCATCTCCAGGATCACCTCATCTAAGGTACGGTCATCCACGAGGCTGAACTGCTGAACCTCGGGCCGGTCGAGCTCGGCATCGGAGTAAGCCCCGGGGTAGGTGCGGGAGGCGGCGCTCATCTGAGAGACACCCAGCTCCATAAGCTCACGCCGCAGCTCGGCGTTCTCACGGGTACTCATGATGAGACCGGTGTAGGGAACGGCCAGTCGGGTAATGGCCACAATTTTTTTAAACCGATGGTCGGTGATCACATCGGGGGGATTCTGGGAGAGATCGGATCCCAGGGCGGGTTCGATACGGGGAAATGAGAGGGTATGGGGCCCCACACCCATATCTGCCTCCAGCTGCTGAGCATGGGCAAGAAGGGCGAGGAGTTCAAATCGGTGGTCGAAGAGACCGAAGAGTGCCCCCATGCCCACATCATCGATGCCGCCGGCCTGGGCCCTGTGCATGGCATGGAGCCGCCAGAGGTAATCGGTCTTCTTCCCCTTAAGGTGTACCTTCTCGTAAGTCTCCCGGTGGTAGGTCTCCTGGAAACACTGGTAGGTTCCGATACCGGCGGAAGCCAGGGTGCGAAAACCCTCCACGGATAAGGGGGCGCAGTTGATATTGACGCGCCGGATCTCACCGCTCTTCTCCGATTGAGTGGCATAAACGGCCTCAACGGTCTCCTTCATCCACTCGGCCCCGAAGCGGGGGTGCTCTCCATAGACGAGGAGGAGGCGCTTATGCCCCATATCCTCTAAGACCTCCACCTCTTTTTTGATCTCATCCGTGGTTAAGGTGCGGCGGGTAAGGTCCATGTTCGTGGCATTAAACCCACAATAAGAGCAACAATTGCTGCACTCGTTGGTGATATACAAAGGGGCGAAGAGCACCATACGATTGCCGTAGATACTCTCCTTTACTTTTTTTGCGGTGGCAAAGAGCTCTGCATCGAGCTGGGTGTCTTCACAGGCGAGGAGCACGGCGGCCTCATCCAAATCCAGCCCCTTTAACTCCAGGGCCTTGGCCAGGATATCCCGGACTCTCCCCGGTGCGGGGTTATGTGCCGATTCGATATGGTTCCAGATTTTTTCCGCATCGATAAAATCACGGGGGTTCTCGGGGTCGTACGTCATATTATCCATCCAGTGCCATGGCACCATGCGCCATGGCCTCACACCGAAAGTTCTGGACGCCAAAGGTCATAAGGCGTCAAGGCTTCCCGTAATCGAATAGGTTATTACCTAAAAGTTGCATTCACCACCTTGCATCACGACCAAAACACTACCATTACAACTGTTTATGAGGTGTTCTGCTGATCATCAAAGTTACGGCAGCCGAAAATGCAAAAATTGGCTCACCCTTCGGGAACGCCCTTTGACAAGATCTGCGGCGTTACCAGACAATTGCGGTAACATACTACAACTGCATGTCCGGCGCCTTGCATATCCGGCCAAAGGACGCTTGCAACTTTTAGGTATTACACGAAGGCCCCCATGGACCCTTGTGGCCTGGGGGGCCCACCGAAGGTATGGGCCCCATGGAGAATAGCATATTTCGTGCCAGAATATCCATGGGACCCGATATACCCAGACAGATACCCCAGGCCCGAAGAAGGGGGCCTTCCGGACATGGGGCCGTTTCATGGATTCCAAGGGCCGAAACCCCCGACATATCCCTTTTTCAAAACACGCGGCACAAAGGTCTGCCCGGGAAATTTCTGTGTCGACGCCTTAGTAACGCCTCAGCCCATCAATCCCCTCAATACTCGCGCTCCTGTCCCCGTAGTGGGTGTGGAGTAATTCATGGGAGAGAGAGCCTGCGGGTCCCTCGCTCAGAAATCCATCCGAGGCATAGAGGGCCTTCACCATGGGATTATTCTGGGATTTACGATACCGGTACAGGGCCGGATTTGCATCCGCCTTATGCACCGAATCCTGCCTGAGTCCAACGATATCCAAGACCCGGGCCGCACCCTCACGTGCCATACGAACCCCGAAGAGGGCGTAACCACAGGCAAGGCCCGAGGCTTTTATAAAGGTACGCCGGGAAAGATCCCATCTTTTTGTCTTCATCCTGAATCTCTCCTTTAAGCGATTCGTCTCATCTTGAATCGTTTGTTGACACTGGCCACCATCTTCTTGAAGAGGGAGGCATCCATGATCGAGGGGTCTACGGGCTGTCCCCCACCGTTCACACAACCACCGGGGCAGGCCATCACCTCGATGAAGTGGTAGTCCGCCCGTCCGGCCCGAACCTTTTCACACACCATCGCCGCCTTATCCAGACCGCTGACCACGGCCCCCCGGACCGGTCCGAAGCCGGGAACCTCCACCGTTACCTTGGTAAGCCCCCTACCCGTCTCCACGGCCGTGGTGGCAAGATCCGAAAGAACCTCATCGGAGAGCGCCTCGTAGGCAAAACGTAAGGCCGCCTCCATCACCCCGCCAGTGGTCCCGAAGAGGGTGCCGGCTCCCGTGGAGATGCCCAGGGCAGGATCGGCCTCCTCATCGGGAAGGGCGGTAAAGTAGATACCGGCCTCCTTGATCAGGTATGCCAGCTCCCGGGTGTTTATGGTGGCATCGATGTCCCGTTGACCCGAGGCGTTTAGTTCTGGCCTCAGCCCCTCATATTTCTTGGCGATACAGGGCATAATGGAGACGGTATATACATTTTCAGGGACCACGCCGGTCTCTTCACTACCATAGGTCTTGGCCAGGGCACCCAACATCCCTACAGGGGATTTACAGGTGGATAGGTGGGGAATCAGATCGGGGTAAAAGGTCTCACAGAACTTGATCCAGCCGGGGCAACACGAGGTGAACTGGGGCAGGGGCCGGTCACCAGTTCCGCCATCGTGCAAACGCTCGATAAGCTCGGTCCCCTCCTCCATCACCGTCACGTCGGCGGCCCACTCGTTATCCCAGATGTAATCGAACCCGAGGCGTCTTAAGGCCCCATGCATCTTCCCCCCCACATAGGTACCCACGGGCAGGCCGAAGCACTCTCCCAGGGCATAACGAACAGCCGGAGCGGTCATGGCCACGACCACGGTGTTGGGATCTTTCAGTTTTTCCAACACCTCGGGGACATAGGAGGTCCCCTCACCGATGGCTCGGTAGGGACAGATCGTCAGACACTGGCCGCAGTTTACACAGGCCGCCGGGTCCACAACATCTCGGGTGCCGTCCGGTTGTTTGTGCCGGGCCCCCGTGGGGCACTGCACCTGACACTTTCCACATCCCTGGCATCTAGCGGGATCGGTCTCCACGAAGAACACGCTCTCCAGGTTACTGACCTCGGGGGAGAAGAGGCGGTAGTTGACCCCCTCCATCCTCTGGAATGTCCCGGAAAGGGCGGATACCGCTCCCGGGTTCTCGTATGTGCTTGAATCAGACATCAATACGTACTTCTCCTCTCATGGCTAAAAAATCGATTCAGTCGGGTGTGCCTACAATTTCTAATTGGTTACCCAGGCTGACAGAGAAAAAGCAACAAAACGGCATCAAAACGGCCCCTCGTGATAAAGACAAGTAAATAATACAAAAACGATTCGTACTCAAAGAGTACATTGTTATTAAACGTGTATCACCCTTAAAAAATTTCGTGACACGCCATTTTTTGCCCTTCCCGAAAGGGTATCGTAAGAAACCTCCGATGAAAATTCACGATAGTTGTCCTCGCCCCGAAGGGGCTGGTACGTCCCCTATCCATGGTGGGAGGGTCTCGCCCAAAAAGAGGAGTGCCTTTTTTACAAACTATGTTTAAAAGACAAACAACTATTCTATACAAACCGGACATATATTATAGGAATCGGATATAGCCAAACAAAAAGAGGCTATTTCATATAAAAACAGGTGATCCCTCCCCCCTTTTTCTACTAAAAAGGCCCCACGGAGGAGGGATACTCACAGATATCCCCTAAAGAGAGAGCGTGATGCCCCTCTTCTTCAAGGCCTTAATGGATCGACTCTTATCGGTATAGTGGGTGTGAAGCAATTGATGGGAGTGATGCCCGCACGGCCCCTCTTTCAAGAACCCATCCGTGGCATAGAGTTTTTTAATCATGGGGTTGTCCTGGGACTTACGATACGTGTAGATGCGAGAATCCGCTTCGGAGCGATACACCGAGGCCTGACGTAGTCCCACCATATCGAGAACTGCCGCCGCACTCTCCCTGGCCATACGGGCCCCAACCAGGGCGTAACCACAGGCCAGGCCTGTGGCCTTCATGAAACTTCGCCGAGAAAGATCCCATCGTCCTTTTTTCATCATTAAAAGCCCCCTTATGCCATCTTCCTCATGGTGAACCGCTTATTAACCCTGGCCATCATCTTTTTAAACACCGAGGCCTCCATCACAGAGGGGTCGACGGGTTGACCGCCCCCATTGACACACCCTCCCGGACAGGTCATCACCTCGATAAAATGAAGATTTGAGGTACCGGCACGCACCTCATCACAGATCTTTGCGGCGTTATCCAGCCCACTGACCACGGCGATACGCACGGGACCGAAACCGGGAACAGCCACCTCCACCTTGTTGATGCCATTATCTGTACGCACCGCCTTGATGGAAGGATCCAAGAGGCTCTTTCCGGAAATCGCCTCATAGGCAAAACGTAAGGCCGCCTCCATCACCCCACCACTGGTTCCGAATATGGTGGCCGCACCGGTGGCCATGCCCAAGACGGGATCGGGCGCTTCATCGGCAAGGGAGCGAAAAGGGATCCCCGCCTTTTTAATCATATAGGCGAGCTCCCGGGTATTGATGGTGGCGTCGATATCCCGATGCCCACTGGCAGCCATCTCCGGGCGCAGCCCCTCATATTTTTTGGCAATACACGGCATAATGGAGACGGTATAAATTTTCTTGGGATCTTTCCCCGTCTGCTCGGCCCCATAGGTCTTGGCCAGGGGCCCGAGCATCCCGATGGGAGACTTGCAGGTGGAGAGGTGGGGAATCAAGTCCGGATAAAAGGACTCGCAAAATTTAATCCACCCCGGACAGCAGGAGGTGAACTGAGGCAAGGGTTTATCACCCGTGCCCCCATTCTTCACGCGCTGGAGGAGTTCGGTGCCCTCCTCCATAATGGTCACATCGGCGGTCCATTCGTTGTCCCAGATATAGTCAAACCCGAGACGCCTCAAGGCCCCATGCATCTTCCCCCCGGTATAGCTCCCCACGGGCAGACCAAAACACTCGCCCAGGGCATAACGCACAGCCGGGGCGGTCATACTCACCACCACCGTATCGGGATCCTTAAGTTTTTCAAGTACCTCTCCCACATAAGAGACACGTTCCGCCACCGCCCCATAGGGACAGTGGACCAGGCACTGCCCGCAATTCATACAGGCCGCCTGGTCTACGATATGACGGGTACCATCGTTCATCTCCTGGATCGCTCCGGTGGGGCAATGATGGGAACACTCCCCGCACCCCTCGCAGATCGTGGGGTCCACCTCGACAAAATAGAGATTCTCAAGATCTTCCACTCTGGGGGTATGGAGGGTGTAATGCACCCCTTCCATTTTTATAGAACGGCCCTTCAATGTTTCCTTGTTCGCTTCAGACATGACCATACGCCTCCTCACATATCGGTAAAGGACAACCTCGCATCGTACATCACGTTAGTGAACAAAGGGTTGCATCCACGCCCCAGAAAGGCAACGACGATATGCATACGCCGCGGAACAAAAAAAACGGCAAAAGAGTGGAATACCCTACAGATACCCGCCAATATGGCCATTCACCAAATTTAATAATGGGCTCTTCTCGTCTTGACTCAAGATAGACAATAAATGAGTCACCATTCGTATACCTATAAGATAACTTGCCTTATCATAGTACCATTTAAAATGTTCCCCACCCGGACTAAAAATAAGACTGAGCGTATGAAAAATAGGAAAATATTTCACACACTTTTTTAAAATATCCGACCGTATCAACGCAGTGGGGTATTTTTATTCCCTTTTTCGCCCGAAAGTACAACGAGCAACTTCATGTGAAACAGCGTTTCTTCTAGTGGCAGATATCCGCGTCATTTGCCCCACCATGCATTCTGGAACTTGGTACCGTTCCCTGTTACGACACATCATCGCCTTCGTCTTAAGGGGGGCCAAGAGAGAGGACATTGCCGAGCATTAAAAGGATCCTGTCCCCATATCCCCCCACCTCCCCGTTACTAGGGCATTGAAAAATTGGCCCTAAACTTTTCACGAGACACGGCCGATAGCCCAGATAGTGATAATAATAGATGGACGCACTTTTTTTACCGACGGGATTAAAGCCACACGCCTGACCTCCTGGAGGGGAGAAGCATATCAAATCGGTTTTTAATCCAAGGAGTGCATAAAATGACGGCGACAACTGAATCCACAATCCCCCTCACGCAAATTCCGGTGTCCCCCCGCGACCAAACCATGGCAGATACCCTCACGGACACCATGATAAACGACATAGTCCACCATCCAGAGACCCTGACGGTGAGCCTCCACACCACCATGAAACCGGGAGAAGGGAAGGCCCACTGCCTGGCCCTCATCCAGGTGCTTCACAAATTTGGCCTGGCATCGATGAATATCAGCGCCCTCATGGTTCGTGGCATCTTAGAGGAAGGTCCCTTTAATGATTCCATATATATACCGTGGGATACCGATGATATAGGACGGACCATCGCCCTGGTCGTCCATGGCAGCGATATTTCCCTATCCCTCTCCGGCACTCCGCCCAAGAGGGGAAAAGATGGAGAGCTTACCCACACCTTCTTCATCAAAGGATCCAATGCCGGAAAAATCCTTGCCGATGGACGCATCGACTTTCGTGAGCTCCACAGATACCCCTCCGCCAAACCGGGTGATTGCCTGCTCCGCGTCTCATTGCCCGAGAACGGAAAAAATGGCCTCTCCCATGCGGGCGACGCCATCGAGACACCCACGGTCAAGGAGTATCCCCTTCAACTGGGGAAAAATGTAGAAAGGGTCTACATCATCAGCGAAAAGGGTCAACCCGGATATGACATCAATGCATTGACCGAAGGGGTGGTCATCACACAGATGGAGGAAGGAAAGATCACCGCCATCCACGTCAACGACCACATCGTGGTGGGGGATATCAATTTTTCCATCGGAAACATCGGCAGCGATGTCATATGCCCGGTGAGTATGCAGGCAGAGTCCATCAACGAGGGATTTACCGTCAAGGTCGAGGGGGCCATAAGCGTTCGTACCATCGATGGGGGACGGGTCTCCTCGGGAAAAAAGGCGACCGTGGACCAGATGCTTGCCGGAAGCGCCCTGACCGCCGGGGGGGATATCTCCTGTCGCAGTATCGCCTCATCGACCCTTCGGGCCATGGATAATACCGTCTTCATTCACCGTGAGGCCATCGACTCCACGATCACCGCCAGCCGCATAGAGATGAACACCGCTGCCAGCCTCCTGCTCAACACCCAGCTCAACACCTATACCCTCGACCTGCGGAATATCCGCATCAGCGGAACCAACCGTGTGATTCTTGCCCCCGATCTCTTTTCAAAACGAGAGACACGATTAAAGGAGTGGCAACGGGCCACCACCATCCGCCATGATATGAATGAGACCCTCAATCAAACCAAAGCAGATCTCGTGGTAGAGCTCAAAAGCCTATCGGCAGAATTTGGTGAAGACACCACCATCCGCTTGGTATTTAAAGCGATTGTAAAGGCCCTAAAAACCTATGATTTTGACAAATTACCCAAACTGATGGCCCTCTTAAAACGAGGGAATACCTGCCTAGCGGTGGGTCGATGCATGCGTATCATCGAACACCTCAAGAGCCAGCTCAAACGATTCTGGAAACTCGACGCGCGTACAGCGGAGATAAAGGCCGAAATCGATGCCATGGAACAGCGCCTGGAATCCATCGCCTTTACCATCCATGCACGTTTTCGTCCATCGGCCACCATGGATATTCACCTGGGAACCAAAGAGGCCCTCCCCCTGGTCCTGTCCCCCCCCTCGGAGAAGAACGAGGATCACACCCTCCATATCAAAGGGAAGTACTCATTAAAGAAAGGGCTGATCATCACCGAGAGATCGGGATAAGCCCTTAGCTATCTTCCGGCCATAAAAAAACGCCGTGCGAAGAGAATCACACGGCGTTTTAACGATACGAAAAGAGCCCCCGCCTTTCTATTCATTTCAGACCGCAGAAAGGCAAAAGGGCGCCCTCGTGCCGGGCCATCGACACATTACATGGGTCGCAAGGCCACACGACGGTTCTTCTCCCGGCCTTCGGCTGTGGCATTATCCGCCACGGGATTCATCTCGCCGAACCCTTTGTATTCCATACGATCTTTCTCGATACCTTGTGCCATAAGATAGTCATAGACTGCCTTGGCCCTCTCCTCGGAGATACGCTGGTTACCCACCTCACTGCCCTGGCTATCGGTATAGCCTTCGATAGCGACACGCACACCGGGGTTGGCCTGAAGTACACCCATGACATGCTTGAGAATGGGAATATACTCTGACTTAATGAGCGTTTTACCCGAGTCAAAAAAGAGTCCTTTGATCACCCAGCATCCCCGCTCATCGGTCCAAGCGCCCATGGGGGTATTGGCACATCGATCCAAGCTATCTTCGATACCATCACCATCGGCATCCATGGGCAGGGGGCACCCCAGCTCATCGACAGGAACACCCTCCGGCGTGTCGGCACAGGCATCGATATCATCGGCGACCCCATCCCCATCGGAATCCAGAGGGCAGCCCTTCTCATCCACGGCGATCCCGTCTGGCGTACCGGGACAGAGATCGGCTTCATCGGAGACGCCGTCTCCATCGTCATCCATCACCAGAGGACATCCAAACTCATCCACCGGAGTACCGGCAAGGGTCCCGGCACAGGCATCCTTATCATCAGGAACCCCGTCGCCATCGCTATCCATCATCATGGGTTCTTCATCCATCATGGCCATATGCCGCTTGCCAAAACTCCAGGTCACCCCCACCTGGGCCACAAGGTTATTGTAGAAATCATCGAAGGGCATCACATGACGCAGCTCAGCCCTCAGATCCAGATTGGGCATGATGGCATACTTAATTCCGGCCCCATAGTTGGCCATGAAATCGGTCTCTATGGACCCTTGCTCGGGATCCATACGCATGGCCCCCACACCGGCGAGAAGAAAAGGCTTAAACGTCTCCTGGGGCATAAAGTGAAATAATCCGTCAATACTGAACCGATGGGCATCGATATCGATATTGCTCCCCTCAGTCTCTGTCTCAATCCATGCAAACCCCCCTTCCAAGGTCCAGCGATCGGTCATGGGGAGTCCCAGGATAAGCCCCAGACTCAAACCATCATCTAAGTTCTGATTGCCTTCAAACATATGCCACCCCACCATGGGGGTAAGCTCATACTTGTAGGCCGAGTCTGCGGCAAAGAGCGATGCCGCACTCAAAGCCAGCGCCATCGCCAATATCACTATCTTGATGCCTTGTTTCATGCTGCCTCCTTTGTCCTTTCATTACTTGGATTGCCTGATAAAAACGATTGCAATGGTCGAGACCACCGCCTCTCACGTCAGTCAAACAGATAAAAAATCAGGATTAAGCAAAAAAAGAGATCACACACGGATACGGGTAAGGAGCCGTGCTGAACACCGATATAATGGGAAAATCGTATAAGGACTGAACTAAGGTTGGAATAGTTTCTTACCCGTATCACAAAAGGTCAATCTACAGCGGCCTTCCCCCAAGAGAGAGGCACCAAAAGAAGGGGGCGAAACATCATTTTTTTCTGGATAAAAGGCTTACATGCCAAAGCCTGGGGAAGGATCAATTTGTGCAGTATACACCAAGGCCCTCGAGATAATCAATAGCCCGAGGAAATGAAGCGGCAGGACCCATGCCCCCAGCAAAGGGCACGGCCCCCACCATGAAACCTTAACGATTTAAGGGTATTTTTTTGCGACTATCCAGCTCTTATTCGCGAAAACAACCCTCCGGTGGCCCTGCCGAGGCCCAAACCTTTGCATGATTTGAAAAATCGAGTGTAATCAACAGGTCTTTATAAGTGAACCCTTATGAAACATCGTTGATTCCTTGGCCCGCTTTACGGTGGTATACCTTGCCACCGCCATTTTTTTAAAACTGAATCCTTACCCTTTTTTATTCAGAAAGGGCCACCCCCGGCTCCCCGGATATTTTTCCACTAAAAAACATCAAGAAGAGAAAGATGCCATACCCTGCCGTAGCCAGAAGTGCCACCCCGGAGAACACATCTCCCAGGGGAACGACCACCCCCACGAGAAGCCAGTGTCCGATGATAAGCTGCGTGGAGTTAAGACGAATGGGAAAATCATACCGCCTGTAAATCACAGACAAGCCGGTTAAATTCCAGCCATAAAGGGCCACGACGGAGTGAAGACGCAGTAGAAAATCCCCCCACACCGGATACCCGTCAGAACCAATCTCAAGCAAAATATAGGCGATCCCCGTAATGGCCGTATAGAGCAAAAAGAGCATGCCGGAGACAAGAAAACTCTTTTGTTGCAGCTCCTTCACATATTTTACGAAGATGATAAAGATAAGCACCACCGTAAAAAAGAGGAGGAGGGTCACGGCCACCTGGGGCCAGAGTTTTCCCGCCACGATAAAGAGAAAGAAGAGAATCACCCCTAAATTTATTACCCAAAATGCGATAAGGGTGGCCAGCTGCATCCATGCCCCTTTCACATTGGGAATAAGAGAGAACATGACGCTCATGGTAATGAGCGATACCGGAAAGGAGAAGCCCAGAAAAAAGGTGTCGATACTTAAGGTCTCTAAGGTAACGATGTGGAGCCATGCGTTGTTTAAGATCACCCCCACCGAGATAAAAAGGGCCAATACCAGACAGAGTATAGAGGCGTGGGCAAATCGAGTGGCGGTGGTGTACCCTCGTAAAAAAAACTCCCGCGGAAAGAAAGAGAAGGCATCGCAGCGAACGCGGTTGGCAATACACCCCAACACCAGGCCACAAAACGCCGCCGGAATAAAAAATTCCAACCAGGCCAGTACGGCAAAGACGATGGAGAGAACCAGAAAGATCCGTACCCGTTTCGACATGCGCTTCTCATTCTCGATATAGTAGAGAATAGAGGTGCCACCCGAGGTCAGGTTAAACAAGAAGATATGGAGGCGCTCAAAGTTATAGGCCTCCCCGACAAAGAGGTGCAGATATCCAAACCCAAAGGCCATCACCATAATGATCATAAACAGAAACCGGTAACGTTTTCGCACAGCACATCTCCTATAAAACCTCATCCAACAGAGCGTCCAGGGTGGGGTGAATAAATTGGTAGCCACTTTGCAGGAGGGCATGGGGCAGGGCCTTCACCCCGTCAAGCAACACCTCCCGTCCCATATCGCCAAACATGGCGGTCACGAGACCCGAAGGGAGGTTGATAAAAACGGATCGATGCACCCCACGGGCCAGGGCCTCAGTCACCCTCCGATTGGTCAGGGGGTGGGGTGCGGTGAGATTCACCGGCCCAGAAAGATCCGGGGTCCCCATGATATGGGCCATGGCGCCCAGGACATCCTCCATGGAGACCCAGCTCATATACTGATCACCACGGCCAAAGCCCCCTCCGAGGCCCATCTTAAACAGGGGCAAGAGCCGTTTCATGGCCCCCCCAGATGGTGTGAGCACGACCCCAATACGTAGGATCACCAAACGCCCTCCAGGCCGGGTCCAGTGCGCTTCAGCGGCGGCCTCCCACTGCCTGCATACCTCGGAGATAAACGCCTCTCCGGAAGGATCCGACTCGGTGACAGCCACCCCATGACGGTTGCCGTAATACCCCACGGCCGAGGCACAGAGAAAAAGGGGGGGGGCCTGCTCAAGGCGAGATGCGGTCCGGGCCAGAAGCGCGGTACCATCCACACGGCTCCGGATAATGCGCGCCCGCTTTTCAGGCGTCCAGCGACCATCGCCGATATTCTCCCCGGCCAGATGAATGATGACATCGCATCCCTCAAGACTCATCGGGTCAAGAATTCCGCGGGCCGGATCCCAGAATATCTCCATATCGCCGACGGTTTTCCGCCTCACCAGGGTCAGTACCCGATGCCCCTGACTCCGAAGCCAGGGCACCAGCACCGAACCGATCACCCCACTGGCCCCAGAGACCACCACGGTTTTAAGGGAGGCACTCCCGTCGGCCATCCGCGATGCGATATCCCGAGCGGTGATAAGATGACGATATCGAAACATCCGCTCAAGGTCTCTCTCCACCACAGATCCCATCACCGGATGGGAGAGGCGATCCACGGGGAGTCGGTAGCTAAGGCTATCGGTGAGAAGGCACCCACCCCCTTCGGCCGCTTCAAAACAATGGGTATGTTCAAAGGAGTGAAAGGGACCCTTCTCCATGGTATCGGTAAAGAGCGATCCCTCCACACACCGGGTATGAACCGAATGCCAATCCACGGAAAATGGCCCCCACTTAAGGGTCATGGAGGTCGTGGCCCCTACCTCAAGCCCCCCTCGTCTCACCAGATGATCGTAGGCGATCCACGGAGGCGTTAATCGCTCCACCACCCCTCTCCCCTGATGCCACTCAAACACGGCCTCTGGGGTCTCTTTCAAGCGAACACGCGTAACAAATCGTCGATACATCTCATCTCCTATCGCTTCGGTTAACCGCTTATATCAAAGATAAAATAGATTAAAGAATAAGAGTATAACGCTCAAAGACAAGAGAAAAGAGGCAGGCAAATAAAAAAAGGGGGCGGATGGCCCCCCCACCGCCTATTTTCTATTGGGGGTAATTTCTGGTATAAGTACCCCATGAAAAATGACACACCATATCCAGAAGACGGCTTTTCATCCCTCACCCCTGATGTGCTACTCACCGCCGTGGAGAAGGAGATCGGTGAACGTCTCACCGGCCTCACCTCTCCCCTGCCCAGCTATATAAATAGGGTATACGAACTCCTGGCCTTTTCGGGAAAACGGTACGTGGTAAAATTCTATCGCCCCGGACGCTGGAAAAAAGAGGCCATAGAAGATGAACATCGGTTCATGAAGGACTGTGTAGACAATGAGATCCCCGTAGTGCCTCCCCTGCCACTGGCAGACGGCGGTACCCTCGGGGCGGTCGGTGGCATCTATTTTGCCGTGTTCGAAAAACGATCGGGACGGGAGATGGAGCTCAATACCGCCGAAGATTGGCGACGGGTCGGCACCCTCCTCGGCCGCGTGCACATGACGGGGGCCGCCGGACAGAGCCCCCACCGGGTCCATCTTCATCCGGAAAAATCGCTACGAGATGATATCCAGTGGCTCCTGGCCGGCAGCGATATCCCCTTCCATATGGTCAAGGAGGTGAAGACGACCCTGGAGTCGGTATACACAACCGCCACCCAGGCCTTTGATGGCATCCCCGATGCCGAAATTATTCGCCTCCACGGAGATTGCCACCTAAAAAACTTCCTCTCCCGAGACCAGGAGGGTCTTCTCATCATCGACTTCGATGACATGGCAAGTGGCCCTGCCATTCAGGATATCTGGCTCCTCCTTCCCGACCGAGTCGACCAGTGCCGACGGGAATTTAACCTCCTCTTAGAGGGCTACGAACAGTTCCGGGATTTTGACGATCGTACCCTTCGCCTCGTAGAGCCCTTGCGGGCCATGCGTATGATCTACTTCCTTGCCTGGTGCAGTCGTCAGCGGGAGGACTACCGCTTTAAAACCCTCTTCCCAAACTGGGGTAGTGAAAACTTCTGGCGTTCTGAAATGAACGACATCACCCGCCAGCTCTGCCATATGCCCACCCACACCTTCGGAGGATAACGGCTCAATCGTATCCCTGCCTTCATCCTATATACGCTTTAAGGCAGGGATTAAGATCCCGCCTAACGGCCCCATGAATAGAAGCAAAACACCTTCCGTCCCATGATTTCCCGGCGCAAAAAAAGTGACGAAAATCATTGTCTACCCGCACAGAGGCACTAAAATTGGCGGCACACTCACTTTTTCCTCGCACTATTTCTATCTAAAAATTGAGGCCATAGACCATATTCTTAAAGATTTTATAATATCCAGCTAAACTCCCCCCCTTCCCGTACCGATAATTAGACTATTCACACCCACCACTCACATCAAACGGGAGTTCTTCGGATGTTCAAAAATATGAAACTGCGGGGCAAGCTGATACTTGCCATATCCACCATCGCATTCCTCTCCTACTTCATCACGATCACCACGGTGACTATGAAGGTTCGCCGTGCATCCCATGACTCAGCCATCACTCAAGGAGAGGAGATCGCCGCACGATACGGTGCCATCATCTCTGGAGAAATCGAAGCCTCATTTAATACGGCACGCACCCTTGCCCAGAGCATGGAGGCCTTCAAAGAATCTCAGAGCTTCAACCCCCGAGACACCATCAATCATATCATGAAAGGGATTCTCGAAAAAAACCCCAACTTCCTGGCCACCTGGACGGCATGGGAGGTCGATGCCCTGGATAGCCTGGATGTCGCCTACACAAACGGAGAAGGACACGATGCCACCGGACGCTTCATACCGTACTGGTATCGCGACGGCGATGCCATCAAGGTGACCCCCCTGGTGGATTACGATAAAGAGGGGGCCGGTGATTTCTACCTCATCCCCTTTAACAGTGGCCGCGAACTGATAACAGACCCTTACTTTTATGAGGTGGCCGGTAAAAAAGAGCTCATCATTAGCCTCTGTGTCCCCATTAAAAACGAGGGCGAGACCTTGGGCGTCTGTGGGGTGGACTTAAGGCTCTCCGCCTTCTCTGACCTCATCAAAGGGCTGACGCCATTTAACACCGGTTACACCGCCATCATCGCCAGCGATGGCACCTACGTGGCCCACCAGCTCAACCCATCCAAACATAACAAAGATGTAGGAAGCTCCACGAACTGGTCCCGCGCCAAAGAAGCCATCAAGGCGGGGAAAAAATTTGAATTTGAATCTATCTCCCGAGATCTGAAGACCGAGATCGTCCGTATCTTTGCCCCCATATCCTTTATCAACCAGGATACCCGCTGGTCCTTCCTCGTCAACGTCCCCATGAAGGAGGTGATGCGTACAGCCAACAGTATTGGATGGCTCATCGTGGGAATCGGGGTGACCGCCTTCCTCCTCCTCACGGCCGTCATCATATGGGTGGCCGGTACCATTGCCAAACCCCTGCGCCAGAGTGCCTCTCTTCTGGAAGAGATCGCCAAGGGAGATGGAGACCTGACCCAGCGCCTGGACGTGCATGGAAACGATGAAATAGGCGAACTCTCCGGATGGTTCAACATCTTCATGGCGGATCTTCAGGCCATCATCGGAGAGGTCAAGGGAAATGCCGTCTCCGTCTCCGGATCTTCAGGAGAACTCCTCACCATCTCAGAATCCCTCTCCGCCTCCTCGGAGGAGACGCATCAACTGGCCACCCAGGTGAATACCGGGGCCGGCCAAATGGCCATGAACCTTGCCACCATCGCCTCGGCCATGGAACAGTCCACGGCCAATATCAACACAGTGGCCGCCTCCGCCGAAGAGATGAGCGCCACCATCGGTGAAATTGCCGCCAACTCCGAGACGGCCCGGGAGGTCTCCCATACCGCCCTCACCGATGCCATGGAGACCGCCGATATCATGGAGAGCCTGGGAAATGCGGTGGATGAGATCGGCAAGGTCACCAACACCATTACCGAGATATCCGAGCAGACCAACCTCCTCGCCCTAAACGCCACCATCGAAGCGGCCCGTGCCGGAGATGCCGGCAAAGGGTTTGCCGTGGTAGCCAATGAGATCAAGGAGCTAGCCCGTCAAACGGCCGGAGCGACCCTTGAAATTCGAGGAAATATCCAGAGTGTTCAGAGTAAAACCGATGTCTCCATTGAAAAGATCAACGCCATCTTGATGGTGATCAGAAATGTCACCGATATTGTATCGGGCATTGCAGCGGCCATCGAGGAGCAATCGGTGGCCACCAGTGAGATATCAGCCAATATCGGCCAGGCATCGGCGGGCATGGGTGAGGTCACCGAAAATGCGGGACAATGCTCCATCGCTGCCGATGCCATCAATAACGATATGGAAAATGTCAGTAACGCCTCCCAGGAGATATCCAACGGCAGCCATCAGGTCCACAAGAATGCCCAGGAGCTGAAAGCCATGGCCCAGGCCTTAAACGACCTGGTGGGACGCTTTAACATTTAAAGCGAAAAGGGCCCCCGGCCACGAATCATACCTCACTTGAAAACATAAAAAGCCCACAGGGGATACCCTGTGGGCTTTTTATGTGCCTCTCTCTTTTTTTAAAAAAAGGGCCTCCGGCGGCAAGGTGTGCCACCTTGAAAGCCGACCAGCGAAGGCACTCTGCCCCTCGTGCCTCGGGTCAGATTACATGCGCCTTGGATTCAGGTTTAAATCAAAACACCGGTTTGGCAAGCCCGATCTTTTAAATCAGGCAAAAGCGCGGCTCCCGGCAGGGCCAAGCAAGGCGTAGGCCAAATCGTTACAAATCCATCACCCGTGAAGCACCCGGTGAATCTCCGTGGAGAGGGTCTCCATGGTGAAGGGCTTTTGAATAAAGCCTCGACACCCCGAGGCGATCATCTTGTCCGCACGGCCCTCCCGGCTGTACCCACTGCAAAGAATCACCCGCACGTCGGGGTCAATCTTCTTAAGGGCCTGATACGCGATATCCCCTCCGGCATCGGGCATGACAATATCCAAGAGCACCACATCGATGACCGCCGCATGTTCTCTAAAAACAGAGACACACTGACTGCTATTTTCAGCCTCCAAACACTGGTATCCGAGCCGTTTAAGCATCATCTTCACCACCTCCCGAATTTCAAATTCATCATCCACCACCAACACGAGCCCCTCACCACTTCGGATGGGAAGGGGCAGGGTATCCTCCGCCCACCGGGCCTTGGCGGTGGCGGGAAGGTAGATGGTAAAACACGCCCCACGCCCCTTTTCACTCATCACGGCGATGGCCCCTTTATGATTTTTGATGATGCCATAGGCCGATGCAAGGCCTAAGCCCGTCCCCCGTCCCATCTCACGGGTGGTGAAAAAGGGGTCAAAAATCTTACTCTGAGTGGCCTTATCCATGCCCACCCCGGTATCCGAAACCGCCACCGTCACATACCGCCCGGGCTTAAAATGGAAGGCAGAAGAGAGCTCTGCATCCAGATCCACAAGCCCCGTTTCAATAGAGATCTTCCCCCCATCAGGCATGGCATGGGAGGCGTTTAAGTAAAGGTTAAGCAGCACCTGCTCCATCTGCGTGCAATCGACCTCTACGTTGGGAAGCTCTTCGCCTAAAGACTCCAAGATCATAATCCCTTTACGGGTCCGACCAAACATGGAGAGGCTGCTCTTCACAAGGGCATTGACGCTCTCAGGCTGTACATGGTAGCACCCCCCTCTGGCAAAGCGTAAAAGCTGACTGGTCAACTCCGAGCCACGGGCAACGAGGGCTTCAATTTTACCGCCCCGTTTATGCACCATATCCCCGACAGTGGCCAGACTCATAAGAAGGGAGATATTGCCCTGAATCGCCATGAGAAGGTTGTTGATATCATGGGCCACGCCACCGGCCAGGGTGCCGATGGCCTCCAGTTTTTGGGACTGGAGGAGGTGCTGAAACAGACGAGCCTTATCCTCTTCCACCCGGCGCCTCTCATCGAGCTCCTCCTGCAGTTTGGTGTGCATCATGGCGTTGTTGAGGGCAATGGAGGCAAGCTCCCCAAAACGGATCAAGATGCCCATGGAGGTCTCATCTATCTCAAAGCCGTCTCCAAACTGAGCCAGCCCCATGACCCCGGCCACCTTACCCGACAAACGGATGGGAACGGCCACCGATGCCCCGAGATGCTCCAGGCCAGGATGCCCCTTCTCCCGCCCGTCCCAGTTCTTATAATCCGCCACATAGAGGGGCGTATTGTGCTCCCATACATGGCCCACCAGTCCCTTACCCCCCCGGGTGGGCAAGTTCGGAACACGATCGAAGGCCCCGGAGGTCACGATGGGGTAGAGCTGATGCGTCGATTCCCGGTATTCAAAGTAGAAGCCACCCTCCATAGCCATGAGCCCTCCGGCACGCTTGAGAAGGATCTCTAGAAGTTCGTTAAACTCCATGGACCGCATCAGATCCAGGGTGGTCTCATGGAGGGCCTCCATGAGGGAATTTTTCACCCTCAACCTCTCCTCAGCCTCTTTCTTCTCGGCAATTTCCCGTAGCAGTGACCGATTGGCCGCCTGCAAGGAGCAGGTACGTTCGGCCACATTCTTCTCGAGATTCACCTGCTGCGCCTCCAACTGCCGCCAGTTCGCCACCAGCATCTCACTCAAAGCCTCAAAAGAGCTGGAGAGTTCACGAATCTCTGTGGTGGTGGAGGTCTCGGCAATGGATAAAAAATCCATCTTCCTCAGGAGAACCCCAATGGGCTCCCGCTTCGCCCGGTGCCTCAAGACCAACAGTTTCTCATTTAAGGCACCCAAAGGAGCAATACTAATACGAATGAGAATTAATATACCAAGAATCACCGTAAATAGAATCGCCCCCCCCCCGACAAGGATATCTGTGGCGCTCTTTTGTATATGCGCCGCTAAATTCCGTTTCGAATAGACGATACGAAAGGAGCCGATGGGACGGCCCATATACATCATCTTCACGGAGGTATCGAATACCTCCTCACCCGCTTGACCCCGCACCTCTCGCCGGTAGACGAGGGGCGCAAGAAGACGACTCTTCCGCACGATAACGCCATCCCCTTGGAATAAAACCGCCGTATCCAACTGGGAAAAAGGGACCACAGGTGATGAGTGAGGGTCATCCACACGCTCCCCCTCCAAAGAGAAGAGCATGCCACCGTCTGTATCGTAAATGGCGTAGTAGAGTATCTCTTTATTATACTGCATGGACAAATTCATCTGGAGCTGAATCGTACGCCAATTAAAATTGTGGAGATTATGACTGATACGACGCGCATGATACCGTGTATCCCGTGCGATGGCTTGATATGTGGCATGGGTGACCCGCTTCCTCTGGGCAAAAGTAACCACCCCTGAACTTACCAGCACCACGCCAATAATCAGCACACTGACCACCCCAAGAAGCTTGGTCTGCAATCGCATATGAAACGCCATATACCGCTCCTAATCGATGGAAATTTCGTTTAAAAAAAAGAGGGCTCCCAGCTCTGGGATGATCCCATCCAAGGTCTGACATCCCGTCATCGGAAAATAGAGGGAAAAGGGACCGCCCAGAGCAGGATGAATTAATTCGCCGTTGATGCGGTACACCAGAAACACGCCACAATCGATGAGGAGCTCTAGGGGCAAGGTGATGGCTTGTCCCGAAAAAGGGGTGAAGGTGACTCGCCTCCCGGCAAAATCGCCATCGCCCACAAGGGAGGAGAGCGCCAGGAGCGTCACCTCCGAGGGCTGCCGCACGGAAAGAAAATTGCAGCGATACCCATCGGGCAGTGAGATATAAAGGGTCCGCTTCTCAGGATTCAATCCATCGAAATCTTTGGGGGTGTACCGCATCATATTACCATCGACCCGCACCACCATCCTCGGATCCTCGTAGTCATCTGGAATCAAGGTCTCCACATACCAGCAGTAGGCACTGAGGTTCATCTTCAACTCTCGGGGAAACAACAGCTTCAAGGGCCCCCCCCGATAGTCAGACAAGGGCTCGCCGTTCCTCTCCGAGACAAGGACCACTCCCGGATTGTCCACGATTTTTTTGGGAAGATAGACGGTATATTGATCCCGTCCCACCAGGGTAACCCCCGTTACAGGCTCAGCCCCTGCCCTCTCCAGGATATGCCGAAGGGGCACCCCCTTATAAAGGGAGGGTGTGCCTGCATCAAAATTGGGGTCGGATGAGAGGAGTGAGGATCCGTCGGATACGACATCGTGCAGTGAGATTACACAGGGGAAAGAGCCATCACGCGGGCCCAAGATAGTCACACTCCCCGAGGGGGCACCACTGGCTGCATGAGAAAAAAAGAGGGGGAGGCAGAGCATCAGAATGAGATATAAAAATTTCACAATCACCGGCCTCTAATATTTTTATTTCATTGGTATCTAAAGGCCACCTGTATATTCATCGCAGACGGCCCTCACCTAAAAAGAGTTATCGGACACCATGGAGAAATGATTAAATCCTATTCTTCATCCCCGGGTAAAAAAGAGGCCCTCCCTGGCTTGTCAGGTGCCACGGATTGGGTTAAGAGAAAGGGTTCATAAATGATGTATAAGGAGAGGTGTATGAAGAGTGCAAGAGAAAACCTGTCACGGTATATGGAGATCGAAGAGATCTTAAACCGCTTTTTCGAATTGTTCGATTTTTGCCTGAAGGAGTGTGTTCTGCCAGAGCTGGCACGCAATAATAACCAGCCCTTTGCCGCATGCTGCAAGGACAAGTACTACAAAGTCTACGACTTAGAGCACCCGAGTTTTGGCCTTCTGCGGGAAAAACGCGAGGCCCTCTACGGCACACCCGAAGAGATCAAAGAGTCGAGCCTCATCAGCCCCTGCGAGTACCACACCAGTACCGGATGCGTACTCACCACCTGCAAGAGCCCCATCTGTCTGGCATTTATGTGCCGTAAAAGCATCGATGCCCTGAGGCAGAACCACGGCATCTACACTTACGACTATCTGGGCTTTAACTATGCCCTGGAGTGGATACTCACCGGAGACATGTCTCTTCCCGACTACGAGGAGTTTCGGACAAGCTGCCTTGCCATGGTCCAGACCCTTGAAGAGGAATCAAAGAGCTAAGATCTCATTACAGATCAAACAACTTTGTAGTGGTATGCCAGATAGTTTCGGCCAGGAGATGAGGGTCCTCACCTCTGACAGCGGCCACCTTGAGAAGGGTATCGCGAACAAAGGCGGGCTCATTGCGACGGACCTTATTTTTATGGGGAGAGGGGGTAAGATAGGGGGCATCGGTCTCCACGAGGAGGCGCTCCGAGGGGATGGATACAATCTGTTCCCTTAAGTGTTCACCGCGTTTTTGAAGGGTCACAATACCCGTCACCCCAATGTGAAGCCCCATATCGAGGTAGGCGTCCATCTCATGGGATGAGCCGCTAAAACAGTGGACCACTCCGCGCAACCCGTCAAAACGATGGGCCGTAAGCATCTCGAGGAGTCGGCCTTGGGTATCCCGTTCATGGAAGATTAAGGGGAGATCCAGAGATTCGGCCATCTCAAGTTGCCGGACAAACCATCTCTCCTGCACATCCTGGGGCGAGTGCATGCGGTTGAAATCGAGACCACACTCCCCCCAGGCCTTGACCTTTGCACTCTGTGCCAACTCGGCCAAGCGCAAAAGGGTCGCCTCATCCGTCTCGGCCGCATCATGGGGATGAATCCCCACCGAGGCGTAAAAAAAATCCCGGCCTTCGGCCAGGGCCACACACCTCTGCGAACTCTCCAGAGAGACGCCCACCGCCATGGCGGTGACAACATCAACGGCCTCAGCCCGTGCCACCACCTCATCCAGATCATCGTCGTAACGGCTGTCATCCAAGTGACAGTGACTATCTATAATACGCATATCAATCATTATTTCACTCTATCGGTGTTCAAAAGAGGATGCATCGCATGGAAGACCCACAAGATACGATCCCGAATAGGCGGTCACACGGCCCACAGAGATCACGGACGGACACACCGCCTCAATGGCGGAAAGGACCGGCGGGCTGCAGGTAAAGAGAAGTTCGTACTCCTCACCACCGGAGGCCATCGCCGATAGTGGACTCTCCCCGATGACCTCACACCAGGCCGTCAGCGCCTCATGGGCCATCTCTTCTTTCAGATCCAGGGAAAGGGTCACCCCCGAGGCCTTGGCCATGTGCCGGGCATCTCCGATAAGACCGTCACTGATATCCATCACACAGCGCACCCCAGCCTCCCGAAGCACATCTGCCGCATCGAAACGGGGACGAGGGGCTTTAAAGGCCCGCACAAGGTCCGGAAACCGGGTCTCCCCCGCCTCCAGACACTGCAAGCCCCCCCGGGCCATCCCCAAGGGACCGGTCACACAGAGAAGATCGCCAACCTCTGCCCCAGAACGCATGGGCATGGCCCCTTGCCCCTCCCCAATGGCAAAAAGATCCAAGGAGAGCTGGGATGATTGGGAGGTATTTCCCCCACCAAGATCACATCGGTACCGCTGAAGAGCCACACCCAGGCCATCATAGATCTCTTCGGCCATGACATCGGGGAGGTGAGCCGGCATGCCCAGGTTCACAAAGAGGGCCACGGGCGACGCAAAAGAGGCGGCCAGATCACTTAAGGTCACGGCCACCGCCTTCTCTCCAATTTCAGAAGGGGTCTGCCACTCATGCCTGAAGTGAACCCCTTCCCGTTGCGTATCTGTAGTAATCACAGGACGAGACAGGGAGGCGAGAAGGGCTGCATCATCGCCTGCCGCCATGAGACAGGGCCGGTAAAGCGCATCCTTCGGAGGCCGCCGGGCCACCAGCGTCTCAATCAGCGAAAACTCGCCGCTCTCTTTTTTATTTGCCACAAGAAGATATCCTTACACACATTTCATCGCCGTATCAAAAAAAAAGGACCGGAGGCTATGCCCTGTGCCCAGATAAAAAACGGTATCCTGTACAGGAGGTGGCCCCGTAACTATTCAGCCTACTGGTAAAACAGGCCTTCTATGGTCAAGGTTCGGCAAAAAGTGCCTCCGGCGGCGAGGTGTGCCACCTCGAAAGCAGATTGCGAATGCGCTTTGCCCCGCTCCTCGGGTCAAATCACATTCGCCTTTGATTCGGGGTTAACCCGAAGTTGCTTGACGATACCTGTTTATCAAACCCAGATCATAAAAATTGGCAAAAGTTTGGCTCCAGACAGGGACAAGCGAGGCATCTTTAACTTGGCTGCCTCCGGCGGCTGGGGACTAAATCCCCTGGACCCCATACTACTTAACGTGACGGGCCTTTGGCCCGTCACATTAAGTAAAAAACGCCTTATTTATTTTTCAAAGAGAGCGGCCAAGGCATCAAAGCGAGAGAGTTGACGATCGCCATAATCGGCCATAAGGTGCCTCACCTGGGTCAGGGATTTTTCATGGGTCAGGGTGTCGGGGTTCTTGGAAAAAAATTTATCGGCATAGCAGATCACCTTCTCCTCAAGGGTTTCCGGTAAAAAATCCCGGTGAGGCAGGGGAAGATCGGCCGCGATGATATCCCCTGCGGAGAGTCCGGCCCCGGTATGGCGCTCACACACACGCGCATGACGCACGAGCCCTTCGGCTTCAAGCATCGCGGCCCCCAAGGTGCCGTGAAGAATATAGGGAGAGGCACCCCGGCATCCGATATCCGGTGCCCAGGTGCGAATCATCCCGATATCATGAAGCAGGGCCGCCTCGTAAACAAAGAGGCGATCCGGGTTCAGGTGAGCCACTCGATCCAAGAGAGCCAGGGCCTTCTCCGCCACACAGCGACTGTGGGTCAAGAGTATGGAGAGGGCCTCAGACCCAGAGTCGTAATACTTGAGCAAGATGGCCTCGGCGCTCACACTCATCGCTTTCGCCTGGCCATGAGAGCCGATTCAATAAAAAGATCCAAGGCACCATCCATAACGGCCTTCACGTTGCCCGTCTCCTCATCGGTGCGATGATCTTTCACCATCTGATAGGGATGCATCACATAGGAGCGAATTTGACTCCCCCAGGCAATTTCATCTTTATTGTCATGCATCTCCTGCATCTCCGCCTCCACCTTCTGCATCTCCACCTGGTAGAGTCGGGAACGAAGCACCTTCATGGCAATCTCACGGTTACGGTGCTGGGAAGACTCCTGCTGGCACTGTACCGCTATTCCCGTGGGGATATGGGTAATCCGCACGGCACTGCTCGTCTTGTTGACGTGCTGCCCACCGGCACCACTGGCACGAAACACATCCACCCGCAGATCTTTATCCTGCACGTCGATAACGATCTCGTTGTCCACTTCCGGAGAGACGAAGACCGACGAGAAAGAGGTCTGACGTTTTCCGTTGGCATTAAATGGGGAGATACGCACCAATCGATGCACCCCACTCTCCACCTTCAGATAACCGAAGGCATTGGTCCCGGTGACCGTAAATGTGGCCCCTTTGATCCCCGCCTCATCGCCGGGCTGGTAGTCCACCATGGCGACCTTAAACCCTTTGTGTTCACACCAGCGGGTGTACATGCGAAGCAGCATCTCGGCCCAATCCTGAGAATCGGTGCCCCCGGCTCCGGGGTTGATGGATACGATGGCGTTTCGATCGTCATCCTTTCCATCCAGCATCATCTCAACGGAGTGGCTCTTCAACCGTTTATCGATCCCACCGGCCTGACGCGATAACTCTTCAAGGGTCTCCGAATCTCCCTCTTCCATGGCAAATTCCAACAAGAGAGCACCATCTTCGATATCTCTTGTCAGCTCATTCCATTTAGAAAGAAGGGCAATCAGGCTGGACCGTTCCTGAAGAACAACGGTGGTGGCGTCGGGATCATTCCAGAAATCCTTGTGGGACACCTGGGCTTCAATTTCTTTTAGTCGAAACTCTTTGCCAGGTAGGTCAAAGACAACCTCCCAGCTGTCCCAGGCGAGTACTGAACTCTCGAAATGCCTGCTTCAACTCAATGGACATATTATTTCTCCTCATATTTTAAGGATTGCCGTCGATATCATCGATACCTTAGTTTATAAAGGCGGGTCCCATCGCTGCGGACAGAGAAGATTATCGTATCCCTGCCGGGATAGCCCCAGCCTTACGCCTTCTATCTACCATTGATCCTCATCCAGCGAAACCGTTTTCTCACCCATAAACCCAGAGATCGGCCACCATAGAAACCGGGCACAAAAAACACCGGGGGGCATCACGCAGTCCGCCTCCCGATCATCGCCATCACAGGCCCCATAAAAAGGGCCATCCCCGTACAGATCCAGGAAAAAAAATCACCGAGGCGCACATACACACTCTTTAAGGTGAGAACCGGCAAGGCGTCCACCCGCCATGCCTCTTCATACAATGCCGTGGCACCCCGAACCCGTCCTGTGGGGTCCACGAACCCGCTGATCCCCGTGTTGGCACTGCGAGCCAGGGCACGACGGGTCTCCACCGCCCGAAAACGGGCCATCTGAAAATGCTGAAAAGGGGCGCCGGATTGCCCGAACCATGCATCGTTGGTCAGGTTGATGAGAAGGGTGGCCCCGGAGCGCACCGATGCCACAGAGAGACCCGGAAAAATCGACTCAAAACAGATCTGTACCCCCACGTTCCAGTCGCCTCCCTTGATGGTCTGCCCCTCTATCCCCGGGGTAAAATTACCGGCAGAGGCCACGAGACGCTTCACAAAAAAAAACAGGTCTTGAAAGGGAATATACTCGCCAAAGGGAACGAGGTGCACCTTGTCATAACGGCCCAGTACATCCCCACGAGACGTCACGGCATAGGCCCGATTAAAGTATTGCCAGCTATCATCCACACGCTGTGCCGCCGGAGCGCCTAAAATCCAATCGGCACTCCCAAAATCCAGCCCCTCGTTGACCCGTCGGGTCATGCGTTGATTGACCGGATTCGAATAATAAAAGGGGATCGCTGTTTCGGGCCATACTACCAGATCCGGCGCCTCACCCAAGGCCTCCCGGGAGAGCCTCAGATAGGTGGCAATGGTGGCTCTCTGGTATGTCGCATCCCATTTAACCGCCTGATCGATATTACCCTGAATCACCGCCACGGAGAGAGTGGAGGCCCTCTCCTGAACAGCCTCCACCGCGTCTAAACGTACCGTGCCATAAAAAAAAGTGGCGCAGACCAAGAGCCCGGCCATCCCCACGCCCATAATCGGCACACCCCATCCTAAACCACGGAATTCCGGGGAGGACTCGACGACGCGGCAAAAGAGAATCGCCAGGGCCGTATTGACAAAAACCACGAGGAAAGAGAGCCCATAGACCCCTGTAATATCCACCACCTGAATCAGGGCCAAATTTTTATGTTGGGTGTACCCGAGAAGCCCCCAGGGGAATCCGGTCACGGCATAGGTGCGGAGGTACTCCAAGGCGACCCAGAGAGAGGGGATAAAAAGAAGCCGCCCACCGCCCCGTTGCCACCTGGCAATACCCCAGGCAAAAAAACCCAAGTAGAGCCCAAGGTAGAGACACAAGAGAAGCAGAGCGGCCCCTCCAGCGATCCAGGGAATGCCACCGTAATGGTGAATGGTCCCCACAATCCATCGAAGAAGCCCCAAGAAATAGAAGATCCCCGTCAGATAGCCGAGGCGAAACGCCTCTTTGGGCGATCTCTTCATGGATAAAACAATGAGAGGAATAAGGGCGACCCACGCCAATACGCCCAGATCGGGCCGGGGAAAAGAGAAGGTCAGAAGCGCGGCTCCCACCGCGGCCCAAAACATATCGATCATCACCGAAGATTCGATCCTCCCGTGATCCACGCCACCCTGACCCCTTGCCACAATCACGCCCCCGTCCATCATAAATAGGCTCTCTTTTCGTTAAGGTTTAAAAGACCATGTCGGCATCAACTATCGACCAGCACCCGGCACCTGTCAATGGCATTTGCCCCGTGCACACGCCCACCCTTCATCCAAAATATCCCAAAAGCTCAGGCGATTGAGCCTATATTTTATTTGAGGTTTAACAGACGGTATGATAAAAATTATTCATACTTCGCTGAAAAATAAAAAAGTTATTTTCTAGCCGGACACGGTTTCTCCCCACTACCTATAGACCAAGCACCCTTAAGAACCACCGGTAGATGCCTCACCCAGACCGAGCCCACCGGCACATACCCGAATAAAGGCCCCAATCATCGCCAAGGCCCTTCCATCCTCATCAATTTATAGATAAAAGCAGGTAGATCATGAGTGAAATTATTCGAGATGAATATCGCGTCACCATTCGCCCGGGACGTGACATTGTCGCCTCCATGGCAGGGGAATTTCGAAATGAATTAAACAAAGAGATCGCAGAAGCGACAGAAGAGCTGGTCATCGACTTACGTGGAGTGGAAATGGTGGATTCCGTAGGGATCGGTGTCATTATCGCTACCCACAACACCCTGGACCAAAAAGGGGCGACCCTCAAAGTGATCAACATTGCCCCAGATATTTACGGACTTTTTACAACTATGCGACTTGACAGGCATTTCACCATTGAAAAATGGGGGGAGTCTTCCTAAAACAAAAAAACCACCCTGGGTAAGGTGGTTTCAAGAGATGATTTGGTCGGGGCGGCAGGATTCGAACCTGCGACATCCTGCTCCCAAAGCAGGCGCGCTACCAGGCTGCGCTACGCCCCGATTAACCGAGTGGGAAATTAACATAGGAGTCCGGTGCATGCAAGGACTAAAATGCATGCATTAGCGAGAAAGAAATATTTCAACCCCTTCTACCAACGCAGAAGCGACTCGCTCAAGATGACCTGGGGCCTCAAGACGCCCCTCCTCTCTGGGGTTTGTGAGGTTCCCCACCTCGATGAGCACCACAGGCATGGCAGCCCCCTTTGCCAGCCTTAAAGGGACAGCGGTATCATTTACCCCGTCATACCCATCCAAGAGGGAGAGGGATCGTTTCAAGATCGATGCCAAAACCTGACTCTCCCTAATATATGCCCGATGCACGCCATCCCAATCATCTCCTTCACGACTCACCCCTCTCTTTTTTTCTCGTTGAACAAAAAGAGTCATGCGATTTATGTCCCGAGAGGGACCGCCCCCCCCATGAAGGGAGATCAAGAGATCGCCATGAAAGCTGTTGGCCAACTCAGTACGGCGCGTCACCGAAAGCCCCCGATCCGACTCCCGCGTCAATCGAACATCAAAAGAGGATCCAAGCTGGCGCCTCACCTCTAAAGCCAAGGCCAGGCTCACATCTTTTTCATATGTCCCATACGAACCGACAACCCCCGTATCGACACCCCCATGCCCCGGATCCAGGACAACAATGCGACGGCTATCGCCATGGGCGATGGGTACAAAAATGAGGGTCATAAAGAGGACCAAAGCGCGGCATCCCGCTTGATGCCATCGTCCATTTTTAAACATTTTTACCCCCCCTTTGGTGGTATAAAAGGGAACGAATGAAAGCCAATACTCTCCCTCTTCAGATCATGCGCCAATAGTATTTGACATTGCCTGAAAAATTTGTCTTTAATACAAAGATTTAACTCTAGGGCCACTAAAACCCTCCCAAAAAAGGGGTTCCGAGACCCTTTTCAGGCGCTCAACACCGCCGAAAACTATAAAAGATAACGTGGCATTTGAACAGGAAAAAACATCCCGAAGGAGGGGCCGAAATAGGGCAGCTCATGAAGGATGAGATGAGGTATTGAACAGGGCTGCACCCTCGCGCGGCCCATTACGGGGATCCACTTTCTGTCAGCCAGAAAATGGGGTAACGTCAGCAGCAATCAAGGCGCATGTCGCCCCCTTGATTTCAAGGTGGGCAAAATAGGGTGCCGAAGTAAAAAGGATTACAATGCAAATCACAGTCGAAGACGTAAGCAGCGTCAAAAAAACTCTTCATATTGAAGTGCCGAACGAAATGGTTACCGCTGAACTGGATACCGCTTACGCGCATCTGAAAAAGACCGCCAAAGTCAAGGGCTTTCGCCCCGGAAAGACCCCCCGAGCCGTCCTGGAACGTATGTACAAAAAAGATGTGGCCGGCGACGTCGTCTCCAAACTCCTTCAGAGTGCCATCACAGAAGCGATCCGTGAAAAAGAGTACAACATCGTGGGACAGCCAGAATTGACCGAGGTCACTGAATTAGACCCCGCAAGTGCGTTCACATTCACGGCCTCCATCGAACTTCGTCCTGAGATCGGTGAGATCAACTTCAAAGAGCTGACCCTCACAAAAACGCTTTACCGAGCCACCGACGAAGAGGTGGACGCCCAGCTCCAGATGCTTCGCAAAAACGGTGCCAAGCGTGAGCCCATTGCCGAAGCCCGTCCTCTGGCCGATGGGGATTACGCCCAGATCACCTACGAAGGGTTTAAAGATGGGGCCGCCTTTGAAAACACGCCCCTCACCGAAAGCCAGCAGATGAAAATCGGCGCTGCCGCCATGGGCAACCTCTTCGATGAGCAGCTTGTGGGCATGAACGCCGGTGATGAAAAAGAGTTCGATATCACCTACGAGGCGAGCTATGTCAACTCCAACCTGGCTGGAAACACCCTCACCTTCAAGGTGAAACTCAACCAGATCCTCGGAGAGGTCCTACCCGAACTCACCGATGAGTTTGCAGCGACCATGGGTCCCTTCGACAGCCTTGCCGTACTGCGAGAGGAGATTGTTAAAAATCTCTCCACCAACTACGACAAGCGCATGGAGCAGGAGCTCAACGAGCAGATCTTCTCCACCCTCATCGAACGCCACACCTTCGACGTCCCCGATGTGATGATCGAGTACGAACTCGATGCCATTCTCTCCGAAGCAGAACGCGCTTTTCAGATGAACGGCATGAGCATCGACCAGTTGGGGAAAAGCCGTGAAGAGCTTCGCGATCAATACCGAGAGCTTGCCGACAAGCAGGTACGTCGCCACCTCCTCCTGGCAAGCATTGTAAAACAAGAAGCCATGGATCTTAGTGAGGAAGAGCTGACCGAAGGTTTTACCGACATGGCCAATATGGTCAACCAGCCTCTCGAAGCCATTCACGCCTTCTACGAAGCAAATCCCGACAAAATTGAAATTTTGAAGCTTACCCTGCTTGAAAAAAAGGCAGTGCGTCTTATTATGGAAGGTAGCGACGTTAACGAAGTGGAACCCACACTCGAAAACGCCGATGCTTCGGAAACAGACGAAGCGTAACGCCGAACCAGAAACCCAAGGCCACCCTTTTACGGGTGGCCTTCACCAAGGAGGAGATAACGTGCCACTTATCCCCATGGTAGTTGAGCAGACAAGCAGAGGTGAAAGGTCATACGACATCTATTCTCGACTCCTCAAAGACCGGATCATCATTCTCGGCACCGCCATCAACGACGAAGTCGCAAACCTTCTAGTGGCGCAACTACTCTTCCTGGAGTCGGAAGATCCTGAGAAGGATATCAACCTGTATATCAACTCCCCAGGAGGGTCCGTCACCGCCGGCATGGCCATTTACGACACCATGCAGTACATCAAACCGGAGATTGCCACGGTCTGTATCGGTCAGGCAGCCAGCATGGGAGCCCTGCTTCTCTGTGCCGGAGCCGCCGGAAAACGTTACAGCCTTCCCAGCTCCCGCATCATGATTCACCAGCCCTCAGGTGGGGCCCAGGGTCAGTCGTCGGATATCGAAATCCACGCACGGGAGATCCTTCGCATGCGCGAAGCGCTCAACCAGATCCTGGTCAACCACTCGGGGCAGCCCTACGACAAAATCCAGGCGGACACCGACAGAGATTTCTTCATGTCCGGCCAGGAAGCCACGGAGTACGGCCTCATCGATCATGTCGTCAAGAACAGGGAAGATCTGGCGAACCTTGTAAAATCGGAGGAGTAATCCATGACAAAACAGTCGGACGGAAGTGATAAGCTTTTCTGCTCGTTCTGCGGTAAAAATCAGAAAGAAGTTAAAAAGCTCATCGCAGGACCTGCAGTCTATATCTGCGACGAGTGCATCCAGCTCTGCAGCGAAATCATTGAGGATGAAGGCATTAAGGAGCCCCAGAGCCCCGAAGTGCTCTTAACCCCCAAAGAGATCAAGGAGCGCCTCGATGAGTACGTCATCGAGCAGGATTGGGCCAAAAAGGTCCTCTCCGTTGCCGTCCGGAACCACTACAAGCGCCTGGATTCATCTTTAAGCGCATCGGACGTGGAACTTCAAAAGAGCAACATCCTTCTCATCGGCCCAACAGGTTCAGGAAAGACCCTTTTGGCTCAGACCCTGGCACGCTTTTTGGATGTGCCCTTCACCATCGCCGACGCCACCAGCCTCACCGAGGCCGGTTATGTGGGTGAGGACGTGGAGAACATCATCCTATCCCTGCTCCAGAACGCCGACTACGACGTGGAACGGGCCGAGCGCGGCATTGTCTATATCGATGAAATCGATAAGATCGCCCAGCGTTCCGACAACCCCTCCATTACCCGCGATGTCTCCGGCGAAGGGGTGCAGCAAGCCCTTCTCAAGATCATCGAGGGGACAACAGCCAGCGTTCCACCCAAGGGAGGTAGAAAGCACCCACAACAGGATTTTGTGAAGATCAATACCAACAACATCCTATTTATATGTGGGGGCACCTTCACCGGTCTGGAAAAACTGGTCAAGAGCCGTACCGGTGGTAAAGCCTTAGGATTTGGAGCGACCATCACCGGTCGGGACGACAAGAGCCTCGGTGAACTCTTAAAAATGGTTCAACCAGGAGACCTCATTCGATTCGGACTAATCCCTGAATTTCTCGGACGTCTTCCGGTCATCGCCACCTTGAACGAACTGGGCGAAGATTCTCTAATCAAGATCCTCACAGAGCCCAAAAATGCACTGATCAAACAGTTCCAGAAGCTGTTCGAATTTGAGAACGTCAAGCTTCGATTCACCGATGATGCGGTTAAAGCCATTGCCCACGAGGCAGTGGAACGTAAATCCGGTGCCCGCGGGCTTCGTGCCATTATTGAGCGATCCATGCTCGAGATTATGTACGAAATGCCCTCCATGGAAAACGTCAGTGAGTGTGTCATTAATGAAGATGTGATCCTCGAGAAAGAGGAACCCATCATTCTCTATGAAACACCCCAACAGCAGGCGTAGCCCAAGCTGTCCGGTTGAATGCCCCCCCGTACCCACATAAATCGGGTACGGGGGACTCCGGTTTGATCGACGACCCACCCCATCGAGCCATGTCATAAACCCCCTTAAAGGCCGCCGGACCTTCCCCTCGACCCACACCCTTTCAGACGATGGTGATGAATCCCTGATGATCAATATACCGAAGATATTTAAAAATGATGATTCCAGTTCCAGCAGCGTGACGCTTCCAATCCTCCCTTTGCGGGACATCGTGGTTTTTCCCGGAATGGTCGTGCCCCTTTTCGTGGGGCGTACCAAATCAGTCAACGCGCTGTCCGAGGCCATGACCAAAAACAAAACCATTTTTCTGGCCACCCAACGCATCGCCGGGGTGGACAATCCCGAGGAGCAGGACATCAGCAAGGCCGGCACCGTGGGAACCATCTTGCAACTTCTTAAACTTCCCGATGGTACCGTCAAAGCCCTGGTGGAAGGAACGGCCCGAGGAAAAATCGTCGCCTTTATTCCCGGTGAGGAATTTCTATCCGTGGAAGTGGAGGCGATGCCCGAAAATCCCGTTATAGAGTCAGAGAGCGAGGCCCTCTCCCGAGCCATCATCGAAGCCTTTGAAGAGTACACCAAGCTCAACAAAAGCATCTCCAAAGAGCTCATCGGTAAGGTCGCCACCATCGAAGACTCGGGTAAACTCGCCGATACCGTGGCCTCTCATCTCCCCTTCAAAGTCGCCGACAAACAAAGCCTACTCGAAGCCGTCGATATCAGAGAACGCATGGATATTCTCCTTGGCCTCATCAAACGGGAAGGCGAAATCTTTGAAATGGGGCAAAAAATCCGAGGTCGCGTCAAAAACCAGATCGAACAGACCCAGAAAAACTACTACCTCACCGAGCAGATGCGAGCCATTAAAAAGGAAATGGGGGCCGACGAAAGCTCGGACGACGAACTCCAAGAGCTTGAAAAGCGTATCAAGGGCAAACGCCTCTCCAAAGAGGCCGCCTTCAAGATGAAGCAAGAGTTCAAAAAGCTCAAGATGATGTCGCCCATGAGCGCCGAGGCGAGCGTGGTGAGAAACTACATCGACTGGATGCTGGATCTGCCCTGGTACAACCGAAGCAAAACAAAAAATGATCTGGACCTAGCCGAAACGATCCTCAATCAGGACCACTTTGGGCTGGAAAAACCGAAAGAGCGCATCCTCGAATATCTGGCCGTTCAATCTTTGATCAACAAGGTAAGGGGCCCCATCCTCTGCCTGGTGGGCCCTCCCGGGGTAGGCAAGACCTCCCTGGCTCGATCCGTTGCTCGCGCCACAGGGCGCCGTTTTATTCGCATCTCCTTAGGGGGAGTACGCGATGAAGCAGAGATACGTGGACACAGGCGCACCTATGTGGGTGCCATGCCCGGAAAGATCATCCAGAGCCTCAAAAAATCGGGCGTGAACAACCCTGTCTTCTGTCTCGATGAAGTGGATAAGATGAGTACCGACTTCCGGGGAGATCCCTCCTCAGCCCTCCTGGAGGTCTTAGACCCCGAACAGAACAACACCTTTAACGACCATTTTATCGATGTGGATTACGATCTATCGGATATTCTCTTCATCACCACCGCCAATACTCTCTCGGATATCCCCTTGCCCTTGCAAGACAGGATGGAGGTGATCCGCATCCCCGGCTACACCGAGCAAGAGAAGCAGATGATCGCCAAAGATCACCTCATTCCCAAGCAGATAAAGATGAATGGCCTAAAAGTAACGGATATCGATTTCTCCAAGCAGGCGGTCTTTGACATTATCCGCAACTACACGCGAGAAGCTGGAGTGCGAAATCTGGAGAGAGAAATCTCTGGGGTCTGCCGGAAAAGTGCCTTAGAGGTGGTGAAGAAACGGGCCAAAAAACCTCTCAAAATCGTCCCCAAAAAAGTAGAAAAACTCCTCGGCCCCATCCGTTTTCGTTACGGTCAAGTAGAAGAGAAGGACCAGATCGGCATCGTCACAGGCCTGGCCTGGACCCAGGTAGGGGGCGAACTTCTCTGCATCGAAACCGTCATTATGCCCGGCAAAGGCCATCTCACCGTGACAGGACAACTCGGCGATGTCATGATAGAGTCGGCACGGGCCGCCTTAAGCTATGTACGATCCCGATCGAAGGCCTTAAAGCTTGCCGACGATTTTTATAGCAAGGTAGATATCCATATCCACGTACCCGAAGGAGCCATCCCAAAAGATGGACCATCGGCAGGGATTACTATGTGCACCGCCCTTGTCTCTGCCTTCACAAAATTTCCCGTGAATAAAAATGTGGCCATGACCGGGGAGATCACCCTGCGGGGTCGCGTACTGCCCATCGGTGGCCTCAAAGAAAAAATCCTGGCAGCCCATCGTGGGGGACTCACGAAGATCATCATCCCCAAAGAGAACGAAAAGGATCTCGAGGAGATCCCCACAACAATTCTCAAACAGATGACGATAGTCCCGGCAGAACAGGTTGATGAAGTGTTAAAAGAATCACTTATCGTCCCAGAAGGGGAGTCTCTCTTCGCAGTGTAAGAGTCGTCACGCCTTGTTTTTTAAAAAAAATGCCATGGGGCCCATTTATTTACTTGACGCGGCCCCATGATATTGGTAAAAAGTTTTCGTTCTCTGAGAGAAATTTTAGGGGCATGGGCGATTAACTCAGTTGGGAGAGTGCAACCCTTACAAGGTTGAAGTCGCAGGTTCGAACCCTGCATCGCCCACCACCATTGCGGGGGTGTAGTTCAGTTGGTTAGAACGCCAGCCTGTCACGCTGGAGGTCGCGAGTTCGAGTCTCGTCACTCCCGCCATAAAAAAGATTTTTAAAAGGATTCCTTATTCGGAGTCCTTTTTTTGTTATCGCCTCCCGTAGTAAGGCCCACAAAAAAGTCTCCCCCCCCTTAAGCCATAGAGAAACGCCACACCGCCTCTTCACGCCAAGCAAAAA
Source organism: Desulfobacteraceae bacterium (assembly GCA_013619155.1). Taxonomy (GTDB): domain Bacteria; phylum Desulfobacterota; class Desulfobacteria; order Desulfobacterales; family Desulfolunaceae; genus Desulfoluna. The sequence continues at coordinate 9,879 of JABXKT010000009.1, read as the reverse complement.
GGCCCCATGACAGATGCCCTGGAGCCAACGCCTTAGACGTCTATCTCGTCCCTCTCTTTCAGGTAACCAGACAGTGCATTGGACAATCGCACAAACTCCTCTACCATCAAGGACTCTGCCCTACGATTTACCGCAATATCGGCTCGCAAGAGAACCGTTTCCGCCTCCACAGCCGTCAGAGGAAGCTCGCTATTCGAGAGGGCATTGCGAAGATTTTTACGCCGTTTTCCAAAAGCGGCCTTAATCACACCATAGAGAAGGAGTTCATCCTCAGCCACATGGGGAGGCTCGGCAAGAAAAGAGACCTCAATCACCTCAGAATCCACCTTGGGGCGGGGAAAAAATTTCGAAGAGTCCACCCGGACCAGAGTTCGAATCTTCGCACAGTACCCCAGCATAGCTGCCATACGTCCAAAATTTCGGGTCCCTTCAGGGGCGGTAATTCTCTCAGCCAACTCCTTCTGAAACATAAAAACGGCTCTCTTTACCCAGCGCCTCTCACGAATCATCTGGACCAGAATCTGGGACGAGATATTGTACGGTAAATTTCCCACCACTATAATAGGCGCCCCATGAGCCTCAGCCATCTCAGTCAGACTCACCTTAAGAACATCTGCATTCAAGATCTCTACATTCTCGACACCGGACGCCAAGAGTTCAGAGCGAAGCACGGGAAGAATCTGAGGATCCTTTTCGATAGCACAAACCCGAGCGGCCCGCCGTGCAAGAGGAACCGTCAACGCCCCCAACCCAGGCCCAATCTCTACCACCAAATCCTGTGCATCAATTTTCGTCCGCTCCGCAATCAATTCGGGAACCGACGGGTCATTGAGAAAATTTTGTCCGAACTTCTTTTTCGCATGCATATTCCACGCAGCCAGAGTAATTCTAGGCGATGTCATTATCACTCTCCTCGCCGGATTGGCGATTGTTATCATTTTTTATATTCTTTGCCTTACTGATTACTTTTACATTTGTATAAGTTTTTGCAACCAATTTTCGTGTTATAAAGTAAGAGGCAACACTAGGAATCACGGCAAGCAACACGCTGCCCACGAGCATCATGCAGGCCACCCCGAAGTGACGCGAAAAAAAAGCCTTAATCAAATCAAGCTTTTCCCAAAGGGAAATATTACTCTCGAGAAGATGTATCATACCTCCAATATCGAGGCCTTCGTCCAGACGCCCCCCCAAAACAAGCACTCCCACCTTATAGCTTCCATAATAAAATAGGGGTATCGTCAGAGGATTGGCAATCCATACCCCAATCGCTGCCGCTGGTTTACTGCCACGCAGGACAAAGGCAAAAGCAATTGCTAAGGCGGTATGAAAAGGAATAGTAGGAGTCACACCAATGAACACGCCAATGGCCATACCTAAGGCGATATAGTGAGGATCTCCCTGCAATCTTTTGATTTTTTCTAAAATAGAACAAAAATGTTTTTTTATTTTGTTCCAATATGTTATATTCGTAGTAGACATAAAGGATTTCTGATCTATATCTTTCATACTTCTCGAATCCCTAAAAAAGTAAAGCCTTAGAAAAAAGCTCCATAAAACGAAAAGCCGCCATCTATATCCAATTGCTTCAAGGAATACACCTTCCAATTGCATTGCCGGCTACAAGATAACGAAAAGGGGCAAGTGAGCGTTAATATTTAAAGAGCCCGCCCCATCAATCCATTTTATTTTCGGCGCTTTGTAAATACCATGAAACACCCTACCTTTCAATACGATTTGTAATTTTTCATCAGTTTCGCCCCTCCATTTTTAAGTTTTTTACTAAAATGAACCTATTTCCTTTGAAGATTGCTTGACTCTTAAAATCAATTAAGTTATCTATTAGACATTCCTTATCTATGAGGATATCTCTTGACCGATATCCATATTGCCTAAAAGTAACCACATGGTTCGCATATAATTCATGCATTCACGTGGTTCCTGGTCGCGTATAACTGACGAGGGGGGAAATACGCGTGCCTTGGTTAAATATCGATCACTATCAATCTCCGTTGATAGATATCCTTATAGCTACCTATAAATTTTAAAAAGATAATAACGAACAAGGAGGACATATGCCTACAGAAGCCCCCAACCCCATGCAAGAGAATCAAGAGTCTGAAACCATTGCCAACCGACGCCGTGTACGCACCAAGCCGGTCAGTATTGACTCGCTTTTCAAGACCATCATTAAAAGTTACGATATCCCTTCACGCCAGGATATCGAAAAGCTCTCTGCCCAAATCGACCGTCTTGAAAAATTGATCCGCCAGACGTCTGGCCGTGGCTATGCCGCCGTCCCCGGAAAAGAGAAGGGCGACCGATCAGAGATGACGGCATCCGGCACAGTGCTTAAAGTCATCAAGAACTCTCGCAACGGCGCAGATTTCGCAAAAATTCAGGCAAAGACAGGTTTTGAAGACAAAAAACTTCGCAACATCATCTTTCGCCTCAATAAAATTGGTCGCATCAAGCGCAAAACACGCGGTGTATATATAGCAGCATAAAGAGCCGGAAGCATCCTACCGAGGATCCAACCTCTGATGTGATAAATCCTCTTTTTATGTCACACTCGGTACCCGCTTCACCCATTTCATTTGCTCTTACCAACACCCGGATAGTTCTCCCTCACAGGTTGTGGATACGAACGCCTTATCACAAAGACCGATCACTGTAAAAAGCGACGCGCCTTTATCTTGTGTATTTGGCTTTCTTGTGCATTTTTCACAACCTGTCAGGGAGAATATCCCCCCTATTCCTCTCATCCATACGTATCCTACCCCTTTGAAATCGCACAAAGACGTCAATCCTCCCCTCGACAAATGGTCTTAGAATGCGCATAGTTTATCGTATTAAGAGTTGAATCTTCCCATCTTAAACCCATGGGCATATATCCACCTCTTCATCACGACCCCATGACAATACGATACGTTTGAATCTATTTTTCAAAAAAAACGTATCGCGCATTTTATGGTTGTCTCTGGCCCGGCGATTTCGCCCATTCCCATGAAGGATATAGATCTTTCACCCGTATGGAAATCATCCCAGGCCATGTCGCAACGAACCCTTGAGCGTTCACAGGTAATTCAAGGGCCTTTACAGGTTCGCCTCGTGTACGCAGAACCATAGATTTTGGGATAAACCAAACCATGACTCAAAATGACCCCTTCAATGACGTATTACCCGGCCAAATCATCCATGGCTTTCTAGTAATAAAGGCGTTCCCCCTTACTGATATCAATGCCTATTACTATGAGTTGATTCATGAGGCCAGCGGCGCTTCTCACATTCACATCAGCGCCAAAGATCAAGAGAACACCTTTGCCGTTGCCTTCAAAACCGTACCCAAAGATTCCACGGGTGTGGCTCATATCCTTGAACATACCGCCCTTTGTGGCTCTAAAAAATACCCGGTTCGCGATCCTTTTTTCTCCATGATCAAACGAAGCTTAAACACCTTCATGAATGCATTTACCTCCTCAGACTGGACGATGTATCCCTTTGCATCCCAGAACAGGAAAGATTTTTACAACCTCATGGGAGTATATCTCGATGCGGCTTTTTTTCCGTGCATCGATGAATTAAGTTTCAAACAAGAGGGGCACCGCTTGGAGTTCAGCCCCGCCGAGGAGAGCACGGCAAAGAGCACCGAAGAGACACTCACATTTAAAGGCATCGTCTATAATGAGATGAAGGGGGCCATGAGTTCTCCCAGCCAAATTCTGGGACGCGCCCTCAATAAAGCCCTCATGCCAGAGACCACATACGCCAATAACTCAGGTGGAGATCCTGAAGCCATCACAGATTTAACCTGGGAAGAGCTCAAGGCCTTTCATGGCCGCCATTACCACCCCAGCAATGCCTATTTTTTCACCTACGGGGACATGGCCTTAAATGAGCATTTAAAAATGATCGATGATAAAGTTCTCAATCATTTTGAAAAAATCGACCCCCAAACCACGGTGAATCCCCAGCCCCGTTGGCTGGAACCCAAGCGCGTTACAGAATACTATCCAGCAGAAGCAGAAGAAAATCGTGACAACCGATCCCAAGTCAGTCTGGCCTGGCTGGTGAGCGATATTCGTAATACCGAAGAGGTTCTGGCCTTCAGTCTCCTCTCCCAAATCCTCCTCGGTAATGCTGCAGCCCCACTACGCAAGGCCCTCATCGACTCCAATCTGGGGTCTTCTCTCTGCGATGCCACCGGCTTTGACTCCGATGCACGGGATACCTCCTTTGGCTGTGGACTCAAAGAGACCCGCACTGAAGACGCGAACGCCATCGAGGCCCTTATCTTCGATACCCTTACATCCCTTTCAAATAAAGGCATTGATCCCACCCTCATTGACTCGGCCATCCACCAGATGGAAATCCGACAACGTGAAATATCCAACACACCATACCCATATGGCATCAAACTGCTTCTGGGAATCTCTGGATGCTGGTTTCACGGCGGAGACCCCGAACGACTTCTCCTTCTCGATAAAGATTTGGACGCCATCAAAGAATCTGTAAAAACGGGCGGTTATTTCGAGGGACTCATCCGCAAGAGACTTCTTGAAAACCCCCATCGTGTCCGTTTCATCCTCGCCCCGGATACAAGCCTTGCCGAGACACAAGACAAGCAAGAGCAAAAAAAACTCCATGACATCATGCTCACATTGACGGAAGAGTCGAAAGCCAAAATCCGTCGCGACACAGATGCCCTAAAATCCCTCCAGGAGGCCGAAGAGGATATCTCCTCTCTCCCCACCCTAGAACTTTCTGACATTCCCGCCACCATCGATTCGGTCATCCCGAAAAGCCGTGGGGATGAACGCCTCTTTCGTTATCCGTGTGCCACCAACTCCATTCTTTACTACACCGGCGTTCTGGAGGCAGGGAGTATTGACGACGAATTGATCCCACTGGTCCCCTTCTTCTGTTCCTCATTTATGAAAATGGGGACCCAGAAAAAAAACTATGAGGAGCTGGCCCGATCCATTTCAGCACACACCGGTGGCATAAGCCTCTCCTCATCATCGAGACGGCGCTACGATGAAAACCGATCTGCACTGCCCCTTATCTCTATCAACAGCAAGTGCCTCTCCAGAAACCGAGAGGCCATGTTCGAGCTCCTCACCGAAACCCTCACCCAATACCGGTTTACCGATCTGTCCAGACTTCGCAACCTACTCTTAGAGTACCGAGCCGCCTTAGAGTCTGCCGTGGTACAAAATGGGCATAGCCTTGCCATCTCCCTGGCCAACCGCAATTTCACGGACTCCCTGGCTCTGTCTGAGCTCTGGGGAGGTGTCGGCCAGATCCAATACATCAAAAAAATCACCGATAAGCTGGTACGCGGAGAATCTGCCGAAGAGGCCCTGGCCCAGATCGGTCATCAGATGACCCAGATCGGCCAGAGCTTCATCAATCGAGGCAACCTACGCTGCGCCCTGGCCGGTGACAGCGCCACCCTGGCCATGGCCGAAACCAATCAAAACACCCTCTCCCGTGCGCTTCCCCAAGGGTCCTCTCCCCTTACCTTCGTCTCCGTACCGGCCCATGGCCACCCCGTCCATGAAGGGTGGAGCACCAACAGCGCCGTATCCTTCGTGGCATCGGCCTTTCCCGTCGTCTCCATGGGCCATGAAGATGCCCCGGCCCTATCCATAACGGGACGCCTCCTTCGGGCCCTCTACCTCCACCGGGAAATCCGAGAAAAAGGCGGTGCCTACGGTGCCTTTGCCAACTACAATGCCGAGGAGGGGACCTTTAGTATGGGATCCTACAGGGACCCTCACATCATAGGTACCCTTGATGCCTACGACAAGGCGGCCCGCTTTATAACCGGTACCGACTACACTGACGAAGACGTAAAAGAGGCCATACTCCAGGCGTGCTCCGTCATCGACCATCCCGACACCCCGGCAGCCGCCGCACGTAAAGGGTTCTTCCGTGAACTTGTAGGCCTCTCAGACGATACTCGGCGTACCTACAAAGAGGAACTCCTCTCTCTCACAGCGAAAAAAGTGCGCACCGTCGCCGCACGCTACTTCCCACCGGAAGAGCACCTCAAAAGCGTGGCCATTATCTCCGGTGCCGAACGCTTAGAAGGGCTCTCAGGACGTATGAAAAAAGAGCTGTTGATTAAAAAAATCTAAACGAGATATTTCCGTCGTAAGAAAAAAAACAGCGCGTGATTCATCAGAATCATGCGCTGTTTCATCTCTATACCCATCCCTTTTCGCGCACCCTTTCCGGGCGCGCCGAAGATCAATCCTCTCCCATAAGAATTTTCTGACTCAGCACCTGTAACTCCCCGGGATTTTTATGCGTCTTAAAGAGCTGTTCAAGGGCCTGCCGAGTCTCTTCAGGGAGAGACCCAAAGGAGACATCAAACCAATCAAAAATAGCCACATAGAACTCATCCACAGAGACAAATTCCCTGACTTCTGGCTCACTCGGTTTCACCTCATCACTGAAAAATCGAAAGGCCCTCTTCTCGGCATAGCCACCTGCATGTGCGGCCCCATCATTGGATGAGGGAGCCACCGCTAAAAATCGGGAAGAGCGGCCGTGGGTCGTCTCCTCAGAGAAAAAGCGCCTGTCGACTCGTTTTCTTTCATGGTCTGCAAGATCCCTATCCACCAAAGTATCATTTGAAGAGGTCTCCCCACCCAAAGAGCCCGGTCCCACAAGAGCCACAGGATCGGAGATGAGATGCTCTCCATAGAGCAGCCCGTCTCCCATGCTCGAGGGATACTCCCCTAACACCTGGGCCGGACTCTCGATCATCATACCATTGGCCACCAGAGATACTTCGAGAGGCCTCTCGCTATAGAGAAGGGAGAGATTCTCCTCCAACCGCTGCACCGATCTCAGAGTATGGGATGGCTCATTGATCCGAAGGGTGGAAATAAGTTCGCCTGGGACGGTTCCATCATCGGCCAGGGCATGGGCCATCACCTTGAACTGGCCAGCGGGCAGATCATATCCGGGGGCCCAGCTCTCGGCGTTGTACACCCAGGTCGAGTCGTACATCACACCATCGCGTTCCATAGTAACGTAGTAACCACCCGCAGATGCCACCCGACTCCAGGTGAATTCAGGCAAGACATGGGTCACCATCTCTCCGTCAAAAGAGAGTTCTGAATCGTAGAGAATCTTTCTGCCGGCATCCATCTCAATGTGCGCACCATCGACGGCCTCGATCCCCTCATTCACATCCACGTTCCGCCCCCCTCCCAGTACAATACGACCGGACACCGAAGATATGGAGGTATCAATAACCAGATCCGATGCCGACCCCATGGCCAGAAGTGTGACATCACCGCTGCCGGTAATGACCACCCCATCACCAGAGGAAAGAACAACCACCGTACCGTCTTCACTGACCAGATGAATGTCGCCATCTCCGTTCGAATCGCTCTGGGCCAAACGATTCACACTCAGCGGGCCACCGCCATCAACCTGATTGATCCAGATATCTCCTACAGCCCCGCTATTCAGGGCATCCAGGAGTAAAGCCTTCGTATCGATATCATCGTCGGATCCGATGCCGGATACCGCCTTCAGAGTTAAATCCGAGCCGGTAATATTGGCTGTTTCGCCCGACAACACATCGGATATAGATCCGCCTGTTGTTATAATGGTGACGTCGGATGCCGAATCAATGATACTCAGCGCAATGTCCTCAACCGCTTCATAGGTGACGCTGCCCTGTCCCGCTGTGTTGGCACGGGTTCCGTCGGCCATGGTGATAGAGCCGTTCTGTGCCGACAATCTCAGATTACCGCCAGATGTCGTGATATCGGCGATCTGGGAGATGCTCTCTGCGGCCATGATGTGCACGTCGCCGGCTAAAGTGCTTACGGCGCCAATGGTGATATCACTGGCCGCCGTGTAGGTAATAACACCCGCCTGCGCTCTTACGCCCATGCCATCCACCATGGTGATGGCACCCTTGTCCGCCGTCACGGTTAGGGTTCCTGCCTCCCCGGTCAGGAGATTGCCGTTTTGAGCCACCGCTTCGGCCGTAAGCTCGATAGAACCGCTGGTGGAGCCAATGCCCTTACCGGTGGCCTGCGTCAGCGTACCCGCATCGGCATTCAGCGTCACACTCCCTGCGCCATGGGACGTAACGGATCCGCCTATGGTCAGATCGCCCGCAGCCACATCCACCGCGATGGCACCATCCCCACCAAGGGTCTGCATCCCGGTTCCCGTAATAACCAGCCCGTCGGTTTCCTGAATGATGATGGAACCGCGGGTCCTGTTGCCTGCCTGAAGGATTAAGATGGTCGTGTCGATATCGGCCGCGTCTGCACCACCGATGCCCGTCTCCGCCGTCAGGGTCACCAGACCCGTACTCACCAGGTTGGCGGCTTCGAGGTCAGTGGTGTCGGTGATGGCACCGAGTACGGAATCGCCCGATCCGGCCGTGACGTTTATCGTTCCACGGAGAGAGGTCAGGAGTGAGAGGGCCACATCACCGGTCGCCGTGTAGTCGATGGCACCCGTCTGCGTTGTCGCACTCGTGCCGTCCGCCATGGTGATGTCACCATTGTCCGCCGTCACGGTGATGGCTCCGTCTCCTCCGGTCAAAATATTGCCGTTTTGAGTCACCGCACCGGCCGTCACACTTATAGATCCGCTTTCACTGGTGAGAAGTGAGAGGGCCACATCACCGGTCGCCATGTAGGTGATGTCACCCGTCTGCGTTGTCGCATGCGTGCCGTCCGTCATGGCGATGGCACCGTTGTCCGCCGTAACGGTAAGGGTTCCGGCTTCACCGGTCAGGATATTGCCGCTCTGAGCCACCGCATCCGCCGCCAGCTCGATATGACCGCTGGTGGAGCTAATGTTCTGTCCGACATCCTGCGTCAGGGTACCTGCATCGGCGTTCAGGGTTACATTTCCCGCACTATGGGCCGTGACAAGACCGCTCACGGTGAGATCACCCGCATCCACGTCAACAGAGATGGCACCATCGTCGCCCAATGTCTGCATCCCAGTTCCGGAGAGGATCAGGTCTTTGGTTTCCTATATCGGCCGCGTCTGCACCACCGATGCCCGTCTCCGCCGTTAGGGTCACCAGACCGGTGCTCACCAGGTTTGCGATTTCGAGGGCGGTGTTGTCGGTTATGGCACCGAGTACGGAATCGCCCGATCCGGCCGTGATGTTTATCGTTCCACTGGTAGAGGTTAGAAGTGAGAGGCCAACATCACCGGTCGCCGTGTAGTCGATGGCACCCGTCTCGGTTGTGGCACGCGTGCCGTCCGCCATGGTGATGTCACCGTTGTCCGCCGTCACGCTTATGGTACCTGCCTCTCCGGTCAGGAGCTTGTCGTTCTGGACGATTTCATCGGCAGTGAGTACAATATGACCGCTCGTGGAAGCGATGGTATGTCCGGCATTCTGGGTCAGGCTGCCCGCATCGGCATTCAGGTTCACATTTCCAAAGCCGTGGGCCGTAACGGGTCCGCCTAGGGTCAGATCGCCCGCATCCACATCCACGGCGATGGAACCATCCCCGCCAAAAGTCTGCACCCCGGTTCCCGTAATAACCAGCCCGTCGGTTTCTTGGATGATGATGGAACCGCTGATCCTGTTGCTTGCCTGAAAGGTTGATATGGTCGTGTCTATATCGGCCGCGTCTGCACCACCGATGCCCGTCTCAGCCGTCAGGGTCACCAGACCGATACTCACCAGGTTGGCGGTTTCGAGGTCGGTGGTGTCGGTGATGGCACCGAGTACGGAATCGCCCGATCCGGCCGTGACGTTTATCGTTCCACGGATAGAGGTCAGGAGTGAGAGGGCCACATCACCGGTCGCCGTGTAGTCGATGGAACCCGTCTCGGTTGTGGCACGCGTGCCGTCCGCCATGATGATGTCAC
>JABXKT010000102.1 GCA_013619155.1 Desulfobacteraceae bacterium | reverse complement strand
GTTTAAAACGTCGTGAGACAGTTTGGTCCCTATCTTTCGTGGGCGGAGGATATTTGAGGAGATCTGTTCCTAGTACGAGAGGACCGGAATGGACGAACCTCTGGTGTTCCTGTTGTCGCGCCAGCGGCATAGCAGGGTAGCTAAGTTCGGAAAGGATAACCGCTGAAAGCATCTAAGCGGGAAACCCCCTTCAAGATTAGATATCCCTCTGACGTAAGTCAGCTGAAGACCCCTCGAAGACTACGAGGTTGATAGGCCGGATGTGTAAGCACAGCAATGTGTTCAGCTTACCGGTACTAATTGGTCGTGAGGCTTAGCCACAATCTTACTACATAGATTCTGAGTGCTTTATTGAAACTATATCCTAATTAATTGCACCCGCAACTTTTCTTATATTGGGTCTTGACGGACCATACGATATGAGTTAGAACTTGCGGGCTAAAGCAAAGTAGATCCGAAAAACAATATATAGTATATACAGTTTTTCGGTGGTGATTGCGATAAGGTCACACCCGTTCCCATCCCGAACACGGAAGTTAAGCTTATCTGCGCCGATGGTACTGCATGGGCAGCTGTGTGGGAGAGTAGGTCGCCGCCGGAATCTTTTTATAAAGGCCCGTATGATTTTATCATACGGGCCTTTTTGTTTTATATAATTTGAAAACAGTGGTGACTATTCGCCAATTTTCGGTGGTGATTGCGATAAGGCCACACCCGTTCCCATCCCGAACACGGCCAGTCTCAAATAAAAGGGTAAGCTTATCTGCGCCGATGGTACTGCACGGTCAGCAGAGCATTTCGAGTAGGTCGCCGCCGGAATCTTTTTATAAAGACCCGTATGATTTTATCATACGGGTCTTTTTGTTTTATATAAGTTTAAAACAGTGACGGCTGTTTGCCAATTAAAGTGGTTCGTTGGGTTTGCCTGATTTATAACAGATCGTGAGATATTTATTTATCCAATTGAAAAACAGATTATACAGTTTTTCGGTGGTGATTGCGATAAGGCCATACCCGTTTCTATTCCGACCACAGCCAGTTTTAAGTAAGATTGTACGCTTATCTGCGCCGATGGTCCTCGCACGGGCAGCAGAGCGTTTCGAGTCGGTCGCCGCCGGACTCTTTTTTATATATTTAAGGCCCGTATGATGAAATCATGCGGGCCTTTTTTGTTTTTCATGGGCCGTGAATCGGAATGTGTGTCATACGGATTTTTAAAGGGGGTGTGACACGTTTTTTTGTTCCCATCCTGATCATGGCTCGTTTTAGATAAGAGGGTCTTACATTGATAATTTGTTGGTGTTATTATGCAGGCATTGTTTTTCCTGATTACCATCCTTTTACAGCCACACATGCGGTTTTTTCTTACAATCTGAAATAGTTGTAAAGAGAGGATGTATAAGCACATCATTGTCGTAATGACCACAGTGATGGCTGAGAATAAGTGGTAACCAGATTGTTTTTTAAGATCTTCGGTAGGTATATCGATTTCTCTTCATTGTTTTTAATGGAGATTCCTATAAGAAATGCCACTTCATCAATGATTGACAATAATTAAGGTGTGATGCTCTATGGCTGAAGAACTTAATATCAACACTGCAATGGGTGCAGTGAATCTCTTTATAAAGGCTGTGAAAAATTGTCGGCTCTATCCAGAAACCAGTGATAGCGTTATAAATTCTATAGAGACAGGCTATAAGCGCCTTACCACAGTCTTTTATCGTAACGTCCCCTTCGTTGTGTCGGAGGCAGAAGGGAGCATTCTTTTCGATGGGAAGGTTCTAGAACCCAAATCTCAGCGCATGCCTCAGATTACCTCACTGAGGGTTCTGATGGAGACACTGGACCTTAAGAGTATCATCTTTGATCGTGGCATTGATAAACAGAATTATGGCCATTTTTCACGTATCTTAAGTCTGCCTCCTGAAGAGGTCATGGCCCTGGGAGGCGTCAGGGAGATCATGGATACGACGGGGGTCAACTATATCACCGTCAATCATAAATTATTTGTGGCGGCCGTATACGACTCAGTCATTGAAAATGATGAGGACCTCTTCACACATATCTGGTTTCGTCAGGCCTCAGAGCCCCAGGCGCTGGGCTATATTTTTAAAAAAATTGGGGAGAGCGCCTGGGTCAACTCCCTGGGGCGGCGTTTTTTGGCATTTATGGTCGATAAAGGATCTGTGCCGACCGAGTGGGAGTTCATCTCCAGCCTGGCCACCTTGAGTGGTTTTTTAACCAAGGCGGGTGTGGAAGGGGATGATGCGTCAGTTTTTCATACCTTGTATCGGAGTCTGAACGCCCTGGGGCCTTATTTCAACAGCGATGCCCTGGCCTTGAACTTATCCGATAAGACGATTACAGAGAGTATCGATCAACTGGACGATGACTCTTTTGTGCACCTTTCAGCGTGCCTGATGCTGATCAAGAGGAGCCATAGACGGGGAAGCTGTCCGATGGATCCCATGCATTTAAGACTCTATAGTGAGGCCTCGGACTGGATGCTATCCCTTCCGAGGGGGATTGTTTTGAGGTCTCGAGTGGATGCCTTGAGAGCGCTTCAAGAGAGAGACCAAAAAAAAGAGCTGGTGCGTATCGATGTATTGATCGAGGCACTCATGGATGGCGATACCCATGCCTTAAATGATTTAGGGGTACGGGGTGTGCTCCCCCAGGCGTTGACCGAACGGGTTCAGCAGGGGCATCATGATGCGGTGGATAAGCTGATCCATGCCATTTCACTCTCTATTAATCTCGATGATAAAAAACAGGTTATGGAAGCGGTGCGGGTCCTGCTTCACACGGCCAAGGCCTTTGCCCGATTTGATTATGTGGATATGGTCAGCCGGGTGATTGTTCCTTTAAATTTTTGGGTACGCTATCAGCAGGAGATCACCCCTTTGTATGAGGCGTCGTGCGATATGATGGTCCATCATATCCATAGCCTTGTTGTCTCCGGTCGATTTTCTGAATCGATACCCGTGGTGGAGACCTTTCACCTCATTGAACAGGGGCGATTGAAGAAAAATGAGGTGGTGACACAATATGCCAATAAGGTCATGGAGCGCATGGCTTCAGAGCGTGTTTTTAATACGGCGCTTGTGGAGTTTCGGAAAAATGAAAAGGGGCGACGCGAGCATGCCGCCCATTTTTTGACGCAACTCGGTAAAATATCGGTGCCCCCCTTGTTGGATCTGCTTCGAGAAAGTGAGGTCATGGGGGCACGGATCCGCATTATGGGGGTGTTGCAGGCCATAGGATCGGCCGCTCTGCCTGAGATAATGGATAGAATTACCTTTAAAACGGCCTGGTTTTATCTTCGTAATCTATTGAAACTCTTGAGTGAGATTGGCTCTACAGACCAGGTGGATTGCCTGGAACCTTTGATTTTAAGGTCTGAAGATCAAGTCGTGGATGCGGTGATCTCTTGTGTAAAAGAGATTGGTGGTGCCAAACAGGCCCATTTTTTTTCCAAGGCTATTTTGCAGGTGTCCCTTCAGATTAAGCCGCGTTTGGCCAACTTTTTGGCCCAACTGGGAGGCGACGAGGCGGTGTATGCCCTCTCCAATGTGTTGAGATCCAAACTCATGGGAACCCCCGAAGAGAAAAATGGGGTGATTCTCTCTGCCTGCAAAGCCCTGGGAGAGATTGGTTCTATGAAGGCCTTACCGGCCCTTCAATTTGTGGTGGACCAAAAGGGGATTCTTGGAATCAGTCGGTTTACATCAGAGCAGAAAAAGATAGCCGAAGAGATGATCTTGAAGATCCGGGATGCCGGTTCAAAAGTTCGTACACCATCTGGGGATCCCTCTGGTGGGGCCAGAGTGAGGGTGACCGATGCCTATATAGACGAAGAGGATTTTGAGACCCTTGAATCGGTGGTGATGGGTCTGGTCAGTGGCGAGAAGAGGCCTCTTGCCTTAAAAATGCTTCTCCTCATGGTGGAACGCGCCTCTCGGGAAAAAGATTTTCAACGTGCTGAGGCCTACAGGTCATGGCTCTCCGATGTCGATGCCATGGCCCTTGGGGAGGCCGTGAAAGCCGAGGCGATCATTGGTCAGGAAAAATATGTTCCAGACTCTGGAGAGTACATGGAGACATGGAAGGCTCTCTACGCAGTATTGACCGAGGATGAGGCCGCAAGTTTTTATTACCATGTGAAAAATGAGTCCATGGGTGTCGATTTTCAGATCATTTCCCAGGGACAGGTGATCGACAAGCTCTATTTTGTGAACAGTGGCCGCCTGAAGATTATCTATAAGGATGGTCCCAAAGAGACCTTTATTAAAGAGGTGGGCCAGGGCGAGGTGGTTGGATATGATGCTTTTTTTCGGGCCAACGTGAGCACGGCGTCCCTGGTGGCTCTCTCTCCCGTCAATATTGGCGCCTTGGATCGTGAAGGGCTAAAACTCCTAGAAAAAAAATATCCGGCGGTCTCTGCCAAACTTCAGGCTTTTTGCGGTCAGTTCAATAATCTTGCCGAGACCGTTCAGGCCAAAGGTGTTGAGAGACGCCGTTACAAACGATTTGATGTTAAAGGGAGAGTGGCTTTTCAGCTGGTGACCGACACGGGAGAGACCGTGGGGAAAGCCTTTGCCGGCACGTTAATCGATATCTCTCAAGGGGGCATCTCTACGGAGGTGAAGAGTAGCGGGTACGCCATGGCGCGTTTACTTCTTGGTCGGGCCATTGAGACACGATTAAAGCCTGGGGATCCGCTGGAGGGTCTCTCCCCCTATGGCCGGGTCACGAGTGTCAACGCACGGGGGGAGAGGGCCATATCTATCCATATTGCCTTCGATCGTCTCATGGATATCTCATCTCTTGAATCTTTTGTGATGTCGGATGGCTAAGAGGGCCGCCTCTGGGTATCCCCGAAACAATATATAAAAAAAGGTAACTATTCAGCGTCAAAAAAAGCCTCCGGCGGGTCGCTTTTTGAAAAAGCTCCGCAAAAAACTTTTTTGATTACCGCGACAACATTCCCTCGTTCCTCGGAAATGTTGTCGCGGTGGATTTTTTTTGACAGCGAATGTGATGTACCCGAGGAACGAGGGTACTAGAGCATTCGTGAGCGTGGATTCCAAGGGTATAGCCCTTGGCCGCCGGAGGCCAGTTTTTTGGTCACTTTGACGCCACATAGTTACCCAAAAAAGCCCCGAATGCCTGACTCAGAGCATTCGGGGCTTTTTTTATGCGATGGCTTGCTGGTAGAAGTCATTCCCCTTGTCATCCACGATGATGAAGGCGGGGAAATCTTTGACCGTGATACTGAATATCGCCTCCATTCCCAGCTCTTCATAGGCGAGCACCTCGGCTCTGGTGATGCAGTCCCGACCGAGGCGGGCTGCCGGCCCACCGATGGATCCCAGGTAGAAGCCCTTGTTCTTCTGGCAGGCCTCGGTGACCTTTTGGCTTCTGTTTCCCTTGGCCAGCATGATGCGAGATCCACCCAGGGCCTGAAATATGGGGACATAGGGGTCCATGCGGCCTGCTGTGGTGGGACCAAAAGAGCCTGAGGCATGGCCCTTTGGTGTCTTGGCGGGCCCTGCATAGTAGATGACCCGATTTTTGAAGTAGGGGGGAAGGTCGCCTCCATTTTTAATCTCTTCGGCGAGCTTGGCGTGGGCGATATCCCGAGCGACGATGATCTCCCCGGAGAGCGAGAGCCGGGTGCCCACCGGATGGTTGGATAGTTCAGAGAGGATCTCATCCATGGGCCGGTTCAGGTCGATGGCGACACCGGAGGCCTCATCGGTTTTTGGGGTGGGGAGAAACCGGGCCGGTTCCGTCTCAAGCTG
Organism: Desulfobacteraceae bacterium; assembly: GCA_013619155.1. GTDB lineage: Bacteria > Desulfobacterota > Desulfobacteria > Desulfobacterales > Desulfolunaceae > Desulfoluna. Next base: position 9,356 of record JABXKT010000102.1, on the reverse strand, counting down.
CTCTAAGAATACCCCCTCTCTTGTGATCTTCCCCTTGATGTTCCGGTCGGCGCTGCAACTGACACCGATGCCCACGGGGCAGGAGGCTCCGTGGCGTGGCAATCGGATCACGCGTACATCATGACAGAAATATTTTCCCCCGAATTGTGCGCCCAGGCCTATCTCCCGAGTCATCTGAAGTACCTCACCCTCCATGGTCCGATCGCGGAAGGCGCGGCCGTAAGCGTTGCCCTCTTCGGGAAGGGTGTCCAAGTATCCCGCCGAGGCAAGTTTGACGGTTTTTAAGGTCGTCTCCGCCGAACTCCCCCCGATGACGATGGCCAGATGGTAGGGAGGGCAGGCGGAGGTCCCGATATCGGTGATTTTTCTCTTTAAAAAGGGGAGAAGGCTCTGGTGATTGAGTATGGCCTTGGTCTCCTGGAAGAGAAAACTCTTGTTGGCGGATCCCCCCCCCTTGGCGATAAAGAGAAAATCGTAGCTGCTGGATGAGACGCTTTGGATGTCAATCTGCGCGGGAAGGTTGCAGCCGGTATTTTTCTCTTCAAAGAGGGTGAGGGGGGCCATTTGTGAATAGCGCAGGTTTTTCTCTGTATAGGTCTCAAATATCCCACGGGAGATGGCCTCTTCATCGGAGCATCCGCCACCGGAGAAGATGCGGTCCCCCTTTTTTGCCACTACCGTTGCCGTGCCCGTATCCTGACACATGGGAAAGATTTTTTCCGAGGCGATGACGGCATTTTTCAGCATCTCCAGGGCCACGTAGGCATCATTTTTCGAGGCTTCGGGATCATCTAAGATGTCACGCAGTTGCTGAAGGTGCCCTGTCCGGTAGAGGAAGGATACATCGGCGAAGGCCTCTCTGGCCAGGAGGGTCAGTGCTTCAGAGGGAACGTGGGTGACGGATTGACCAAATATATCGCCACTGGTAACGCCTGCATCGCTTATTTTTCGGTAGATTGTGGTGTCGGCTTCCAGGGGGAAGAGGGGCTGATAAAAAAAGGGGGACATGGGGTGGACTCCGATTAGTCTTTTTTCCATTGAAAGAGAAGGGAGCCGGCGGTCAGGCAGATGAAAGCCATGGCGAGGAGGATGGCGATTTCCCATTGAATGTCATGGAAACCGGCGCCATCATTCATCACCTTTCGGGCTCCTTCGATGAGATGGGTCAGGGGGAATGCCCTGGAGAGGGTTTGCACCCACGGGGCGGCTCCTTCAAGGGAGAACCAGACGCCTGACAAGAACATCATGGGCCAAGATATCAGATTAAGGATGCCTCCGGCAAGCTCTTCGCTATTGCCGCGTGCGGCAAGGAGAAGGCCCAGGGCGATCATGGCCAGGCCTCCGGAGAGAAAGATGGTAAAGAGAGCGTAAATGGAGCCCCGGCAGGTAAATCCATAGATGGCCGTGCAGATACCGTAGACGATTCCTGTGGTGGCGAGCATCACAATAATGCGTGAGAGAATCTGGGCGGTTAAAAATTCCCATGGGCGGACGGGGGTGACGCTGAGTCGTTTGAGGACCCCATTTTTTCTGTATCGGACCACCACATACCCCACGCCGAAGAGGGCTGAGAACATCATATTCATGCCCAAGACACCGGGAAATAGCCACTCCACATAGGGGATGAGTTCCCCGGTGACCACCTGTTTGGTAAATGGACCCGTGGTCTGGCGTCCCCCTCCCAGAAGAATCTCTTCTAAGAGGGTCCCCTTCGTAGAGTCATTGTTGATCCAATAGTGCCCCGTGTCCGGGGCGAGGAGGATGTCCAGTTGGTGGTGGCGCAGTTTTGAAAGGGCGCGCTTCGAATTTGAGATGTCGATGGCCTGGATGAGGGGGTGGGAGATGAGGTGGTGGCTTTCGGGCAGGATGTCGGCTGTTTTTGTTTTCAGAATGCCTGCCTTGTAGAGTTTTTGTGAGTTTTCGCTGAAAATAAGGGAAAACCCGGCAATGACGAGAAAGGGGAATAGAAGACTCCACCCCAAGGCGGATCGGTCGCGGTAGAATTCGATATTTCGGGCTTTGAAGAGGGTCCAGATGCGTGTGAACATGGGGATGCCTTTTTATAATAGAAAGGGGCATAAGGAAGGGGGATCTCGACTCCCATACCCATTTAAAAAAGTGCGTGTTGGATACTGGAGTGAGGGGTTTTTGCCAATCGTCTCCTCAGTTCCGGAGTGCTTTTCCTGTCAGCTTAAGAAAGAGATCTTCCAGGGTTTGGGGGCTCACCACGATGCGTGAAAGGTCTATATTCATGGCCACCAGTTCCCGTAAAGTGGCGTCTAAGTCTTCGGTCTGGATGGAGATACGGCCATCGGAGAGTCGGAACCATGGGGTGGATAAGGGAGCGGTGCCGCTATCTATAGAGGTCCCCGGTAGAGTGATTGAGGCGCCTTTGCAGTGAGCGTCAAGGAGGGTGTTGGTTTTTCCCGTGGCGATGATGTGTCCGTGATCCATGATGGCGATCTCATCGCAGAGGTTTTGTGCCTCCTCCATATAGTGAGTGGTCAGTACCACTGTTGTTCCCCCTTTTTTGAGATTTTCGACAATCTCCCACAGGTGGCGGCGGGCCTGGGGATCGAGACCGGTGGTGGGCTCATCCAGGAAGATGAGATCCGGGTCATTGGCAAGGGCCATGGCCAGGAGCAGTCTCTGTTTCTGGCCTCCGGAGATCTTTCGGTTGTCCCGTTTAAGGATCTCTTCTAAGCGACAGGCGGCAATGAGTGATTTTTTGTTGGCGCGTTGGGTGTAGAGGTTGCGAAAGCTCTCCAGGGTCTCTTCCACGGTGAGAAACAGGGGCAATTCGGTATTCTGCAGCTGGATACCCACCTCTTGGGTAAAACTCTCTCCCCGGGGGGCTCCTTTGTATAAAATGTCTCCGAAGGTTTCGGGAATAATCCCCTCGATGACCTCCATGGTCGTTGTCTTACCGGCCCCATTGGGGCCCAGGAGACCAAAACAGGTGCCGCGCTGGATGGCAAAGGATATTCCATCCACCGCCTTTACCTCGGCGTAGTGCTTGGTTAGATTCTGGATCTCTAAGATAGGTATATCCATAGGGCTCCTCGAGGCGATGAGTGCCATGGCACGGGATGCCTCTTATCCCTCATTTTTTATAAAAAAGCCTCCGGCGGCGAGGGTGGCGAAGCCACTTAGGCAAAAACACCTCGAAAGCGGGTGACAGCTGCGCTTTGCCCCTCGTTTATCGGGGCAAATCATAGCGCTATTCTTATGAAATTCGGATGCTTATTTTTTTGTCAGAGCCCTAAGTGATTTGGGTGGGTAGGACCCGCCGTATCTCTAATTTTTGTAAACAGTGACGGCCATATATTTGGAGTGTAAACGGCTAAAATAGGCGTTTGCCCGATCGATACGCCCGGCCAAGGCTGTGCCCTTGGAACCCACATTTGCGAATATTAAGGGCCGTTGGCCCTTAATATTCGCTACAAAAAACGTATTACAGGCATGTGTTCTTGTCATCAAAAGGTTTTTGCGACGCTTTTTTCAGGAAAAGACCCGCGTTAAGGTATCTCCCCCTGAGGCGATGCTTTGTTTTCGCCGTTCCCATCTCTTTTAGGCAATGGTGCCCATGAGGGAGGCGCGTGGTCCCTTCCTTTACTCGCTGACTTTTTTATTCCGGCTCTGGATGTAGAGGTCTCGGATAAAGGTATACGGATCCAGGGCGGACGCTTTTAGGGTCTCATAATCTTCGATGGTGAAGGATGCCAGGTTGATTTTTTCATAGGCGCTGATGCCGAGGGAGAGCTCTGTGGGCTTCACGTATCCGATGGGGTTGAGATAAAAATACTCGGGAATGGAGGCGGTGTCCCTTAAAGTCGAGGGGCCCAGGATGGGCCAGACGATGTAGAGTCCATTGCCGATACCCCAGGCTCCCAGGGTCTGCCCGAGGTCTTCATCGCTGGGTTTTAAGTGAAGCCAGTGGCCTGCGGGGTCGCCGAACCCAAGGACCCCTACCGTGGTATTGACTACAAAACGACTCAGCTCGGATCCCGCCCCTTTGATCTTTCCCTGCAGCAGGCTGTTGATAAGACGGATAGGCATCTTCAGGTTATCGAAGAAATTTGAGACGCCCTGGCGCACCATGGTGGGGGCTACCGTACGATATCCGATGGCTACGGGTTTTATGACCCAGAGAAGGAGCTTGTCGTTTATATAGAACATCACCCGATTGACGGGGGCCAGGGGGTCTCTGACCAGTATGGTGGGAGGCTCTTCAAACATCTCCATGAACTCATCTTCATCGAAAAAATCGCCTTCTTCCATCTCTTCCATGAATGGGTCGTTGGTCTCTTCCTGGGAGGCTCCTTCATCTGGGGGGACCTCTTTGGCGAGGCTCGGATCTTTATTCTCTAAGGGGGGCGGGAGGATGGAGGACGCGGTATGTGCCGCGCACCCTTGGAGTAGGAGAGCTATGACAAGCACCATCATGATGGAAACGATCCGAGGATGGGGGCTGCTATGGAAAAGAGAGGGCAAAGTGGAACCTCCAAGGGAGAAGAATCAATGTCAATGGTCGTACTTTATGTTTCGGGAGGGAAGGTGTCAAGGCTGTGGTCCGGAAGGGGTGAAAGGAAGGAGGAGACCCTTAGATGGGTGCCGTCGGATTCGATGGTAATGGCGCCATGGTGATCCGTTCTGTAGATGAGGCACCCCGCCTGGGTGTAGCGTGCCAGCACTTTTTTGTGGGGGAGTCGGTAGCGATTTTTTTCACCCGCGGAGACCACCCCAACGGAGGGGCGGACGCGGGCGACAAATGCCGGGGTACTGGAGGTGGCGCTCCCATGGTGGGGGATGATCAGGATATCGGCTTTGAGTGCTTCGGCCCTCTTCTCTAACAGCCGGGCTTCCGCTCTCTTCATGATGTCTCCGGTGAGGAGAAATCGATGGGTTCCATAGACCAGTTGGAGCACCAGTGAGTTGTTGTTTACCGCCCCTTTACCGGAGAAGATGGATGGGGGGCCAGGGGGGTGAAGGCAGGTGATCTCTACGCCTTCTACCTGCATGGGGAGGTCCTGGGCGGTGAGGTAGCGCCGGGGGATGCCCGAGTGTGAAGCCACCGCGCAAAATTTTTCCCACAGCTCTCCTTTGCCACCATAGGGGCTCGTGATGAGCTCTTTGACGGTGAAGTGGTTTAAAATATGAATGAGTCCCCCCATGTGATCACTCTCTGGGTGGGTGAGGACCACGGCATCCAGGGTCGTGATCTGGGCTTTTTGCAGGTAAGGGGCCACGGCAAACCGGCCGACATCATAGCCTTCGGGCCAGGCAAAGCCCCCATCCACCAGCCACCTTTTTCCATGGGGGAAGGCGATGACCAGGGAAGATCCCTGGCCCACATCCAGAACCGTTACCTCAAGGTGAGGGTTGGTATGGCGCTGTTTAAAGGCTGCTTGAGCTGAGTATCCCAGGAGAAGCAGGCAGCAGAGGGCTAGGGTGATAGGGCCTTTTCGTCGCCCCCCGTGCGGGAGAATCAGGGAGAAGAGGAGAAGGAGAACAAGGAGGGTGGTGGGAATACCCGGGCGGGGAAGGGTGAAAAACCCTCCGGGAATCCTGGTGAAGAGGGTGGCGATACGCATGGCGATCTCGGCGGTATGCCCCGAAAGGAGAAAGCAAAGGCCTGAGATGGGGGCGAGGATGGGGAGGAGGATCACACCGGCAAGACCCGGAAGGATGATACCAAAACTGACGATGGGCACGAGGATGAGATTCGCGATGAGCCCGATGGGGGCGATATATCCGAAGTGGTACCAGACCAGAGGGGCCGTGCCCAGAGAGGCACACCAGGCGGGGGTGATGAAGATGAGGATTCGCTGGCGTAAGGAGGGGGGCCCGTGCGCCTTTTTTCTCCGGGGGTATCGATTCAGACCGGCCACGATGGCTGCCACGGCGGCAAAGGAGAGCTGGAAGGATATAGAAAAAAGAGCGGGGGGGTGTATGGCAAGGATGATCAGGGCCGCAAGGGCAAGGGTGGTGGGGAGATCCACCTCTTCGTGGAGGGGTAGAGACCCCAGGAGGAGGGCAGCGGCCACAAGGGCCCGTTGGGTCGATGGGGCCAGACCCGAGAGCAGGGCGTAGAGAGATACCGGAATCAAGGTGGCCATGGCCGTGAATGCCTGGGTGTGACCCTTGATGAGGGGGCGCTCCCAGAGGGAGAAGAGGTGTTTAAAGAGAGAGAAGAAGAGGGCGGTGACGACCCCTAAGTGAAGTCCCGATATGGCCAGCAGATGGGAGATGCCTGTCTGGATGAAGAGATCCCGCATCGGTTGGGGTATGAGGGAGCGGTTTCCTGTGATGAGGGCATAGAGAAGGGCCTTCGAATATGGGGTGGGGGCGTGGTCCGAAAGGACTCCTTCGATATGGCGCCTGGCCCTGTGAAGGAGTGTCTGCCATCGATACATGGAAGGCGCCGTCTCAAGGCTTACCTCTTTCGCTTTCACCGTGGCCCAGGCGCCTATGCCCTTCCGCGCCATGTATCGTCTGTAATCAAATCCGCCTGGATTGTCAAAATTGGTAAAGGGGCGAGGCCGGCAGGTGGTGGAGAGGAGCATTCCTTCGGCGGCAGGCAGGGCATCTCCCCCTTTGATACTGAGACGCATGGCGGAAAAAAGGGGCGCCGGTCCCGTTTTTTTAAGGGGGGCGATATCTCGAAGTACACATATGAGATCTTGACCTCGAGATATGGGCTGCGTGATGCGTCCTTGCCATGGGATGGGGGGACCTGTGGGCATAAAGAGCGGACTTGTATGCTCTATCCATGGTGCCATGAGGCCGACTCCGGCCAGGGCAAAAAGAGGCATCAGGGCGGCTAAGGTGCGGTGCCGGGGAAGCATCCCCCCGCAGCCGAGAGTGAGGACCAGTAGACCCATTGTGATGATTCTTGGGTCATGGGTCCCATGACCCAAGAGGATACCCATCACAAGCCCCATGAGCATGAGAAGCAAGGGGCGCTTTTTTAACCCTTCGGCGGCGGGAAGGAGAAAGAGAAGCGTTTTCTTTATCCCAAGGGGTATGGTAGGATACAATCCTTTCATGCATACTCTCATGTGCCTGTTTTTTTATCGATACTCCCCTTAATCACGTCCTGGCATGCCTTCCGGCCCCTTCTTTTCATTTATCATTTTTATGGCAGGATCGATGATTTTCCCTAGACCTTTTCTGGAATCATTGAATTTGTGAAGCAGCCCCCCCCCTTCTTTTTTTCGGAGCTACCCAATCTCTTCCCCTCGGATGTGCCCCTATTTTTATGGGGTATACGGTCAAGAAAACAGAGGTGTGTATGGATGGTATATATCGGTGTGACCGGTATCTTCCCAAGCGGGGCTCTTATGTCGTCTTCTCTCCCTCGTTGACACGACGGGGGCCCATTCTCCATATCAGCCATACGGGGCTCTGTTGTCTCTACTATGCCGATGAGGCCTCCGATGTGCGGAGCCTGGATACATGTGCCGATATACGGTATGGCAACGTCTCTATCGGTGGCATCTCTTTTCGTATTTTTTCGGACGAACGGGTGGGGACGGAGTGTTTTGGGCCGTTTACGATGGTGCGACGGCGTTTTTTGATTTTTGAGGCATTGTCGGCGGGGCAGGAGGTTCAGATGGACTATTTTATTCGGAATTTTACCCGTTTAAATCCTGATTTTTGTTGAGGACCCCTTCCCTTATCGGGGGCGTATGGAAAGGGTCCTTACAATGGCTACTCTTTGACGCGTTTGATGGTGGCTCCCAGGCCTCGGAGTTTGGTTTCTATGTGTTCATACCCCCGATCGAGGTGGTAGACCCGATTGACAATAGTTTCACCTTCTGCCACCAAACCGGATAGAATGAGGGAGGCGCTGGCCCGTAAGTCCGAGGCCATGACCGGGGCTCCGGAGAGATGTTTTACCCCGTTCACCGTGGCGACGTCCTTGCCCTTGATTCCAATCTCGGCACCCATCCGTTTCAGTTCTGAGACGTGAATAAAGCGATTTTCAAAGATGGTTTCATGGATGACACTGGTCCCATCGGCTCGGGTGAGCATGGCCATGAACTGGGCCTGCATATCCGTGGGGAAACCGGGGTAGGGGGCGGTGCGGATATCCACACTTTTGATGGTTTTTGGACCGATAACACGTACCGAATCGATGCCCACTTCGAGGGTGGCCCCAGCCTCTTCGAGTTTTTTTAGGGTAGCTTCCATGTGTTTGGGTTCACAGGCATCCACCACCACATCCCCACCCGTCATGGCTGCAGCCACCATAAAGGTGCCCGCCTCGATGCGGTCGGGGATGATATCAGCCTCCGCCGGAGAGAGTTCAGTCACCCCGGTAATGGTGATTTCAGGCGTTCCCGCCCCCTTGATCTGGGCCCCCATGGCGCACAATACGTCGGCCAGGGCGATGATTTCAGGTTCCTGGGCTGCATTGGAGAGGGTGGTTACCCCCTCGGCGAGGGTGGCAGCCATCATCAGGTTCTCTGTGGCGCCCACAGAGACGATGTCAAAGATGATGTGGGCCCCTTTTAGGCGATGGGCGCTGGCCTCCACATACCCATGTTCGAGGGAGATTGTGGCCCCCATGGCTTCGAGGCCTTTTAAGTGGAGATCGATGGGGCGGTCGCCAATGGCACACCCTCCGGGCATGGAGACTTTGGCGCGCCCCATGCGGGCCACCAGGGGACCCAATACGAGGATGGATGCCCGCATTTTTCGTACCAGATCGTAGGGTGCCTCCACGCAGTCGATGGTGGTGGCATCGATGGTCACGATGTCGCCGTTTCGGTGTACCGTGGCTCCCAACTCGCCCAGGAGGCTTAGTATGCTATGGATGTCCATGAGCCCTGGGACATTTCGAAAGGTGGTTTTTCCGCCCACAAGAAGGGAGGATACGAGGACGGGGAGGGCGGCATTTTTGGAGCCGCTGACACGGACATGACCGTGAAGGGGACCCCCTTCTTTGACAACAATTTTATCCATAGGGTTACTCTTTTGATGGCCGCTTTTAAAAAAGTTACCGATATCCGTGGCCATAGATGCCTGCCATGGTTGATGTGAACCGGGAGCGGCGATGGGACCGTGAGGCCTTTGGGACGGTAATTTTTTTTACGGGCTCATTATTTTATATCGGCAGGTGTGGCCGTGTGGTGTCATGTGTGGGGAAGGGTTCAGGTGATGGTGATGTGCCTTCATTCGAATTGTAGACAGGCGTGGAAGGCCTTTGCAGGCAGCATTTGAAAGGGTCCTCCTACCTTCAATTCGAGGCGGTGATGAGCACTTTCCCCCCGATGGTTAGTGGCGGCTCCCATCTTACTATGGGGATAGGCACCGCTCTTTTATTTGGGCCACGATATACCAAGGTAGAG
>JABXKT010000101.1 GCA_013619155.1 Desulfobacteraceae bacterium | reverse complement strand
GAGGAAGAGGATCCATTTTTTCCAGAAGGCAATGTGAGAGATAAAGGCAAAGGCGGCACCCAGGGCGAGGAGGGTCGTTAAAGACCGAAGCCCCGAGCAGGCGTCTACCACCTCCAGGCTGGTGGTGGCCAGATGGAGGACATTGCCTTCGCGAAAAACCGGGATACCTAAAAATGAGAGTGAACCGGCCGAGGCGGAGGCCGCCATGAGTTGTAGGGGAAAGGCGATGCGGTTCCATATAATGCTGGGCAATGGAATCATGAAGAGGAGATAGAGAACCGGCACGGATAACTCTTTGGCCCAGGCTTTGCCAAGACAGAAGAGAATGGCCCCCAATAGGGTCACCAGGATGGAGACACGCATGACAAAGAGTTCGGCACCGATGGTTCCCACCGTAAAGAGAAGCAACCCCAGGCCGAGGACCACTAGGCCCAGCCCCCAAGGTTCCAGAAAGAGTGATTTCAACCGCTCTTTCCGATACCAGACCAGATAGACGGAAATGAATGGCACGAGAAATCCATGGGAAAAATTGGGGTTATGGTTCCAGTCCAAGACAAGGTCGACAAAGGTTCCAAAATATAAGAAGGCAAAGGCCGCGACAAAAAGCACGCCATAGAGATAAAGAGAGACCCGGGGTCGTGCCCTAAGAGGGGATGTACGCATGGAGGTAGGGTGCAAGGTCATGGGCAAATACCTTCATTTTCTGGGTGGTGGCATCAATATCGCCGTCCTGGACAGGCGAGATGAGCCGGACAAAGGAGCCGTCGGTGCGCCTCTTCAATATAGAGTCCACCACAAGGTAGATCTTCTGCATGTATTCCGAGGCGATAATCCGGCCCCTCGACTGGAACCAGTAGAGGACCACCTGCTGCTCCCCGCCATTTTCGATGAGAAGCTTAATGGCCGTGAATGTATCGGTGTCCTCATCGCCTCTCACCACTTCCGTGGAAAACTCCGTGATATTCCATCCAGAACCCGGCATGCAGTTCTTGGGCGAATGAATAAGATCTCCTTTTTTCTGACTCTGATAATAGCCGACATAGAGCTGCACCAGGTCCCCTTGGCCCGTCCGGTAACTCCCTAGGATGGAGTCATCCACCCCCAGGGCATCATAGATGCTCTGATCGAAGCGACCTTTTTCCCCCGCCCACTCGCCGATCTCCAATGGAAAGGAGTCAAAGGGTTTTCTGGGGGGAACTGCTTCGGTGAGGTTCACGACTCGAATCAAGATCCCGGTAAAGACCATCAACAGGATGACAAAAATAATCCGCATATGGGGAAGATAAAGGGACTGCGTAAATTTATTTGAAATGGGCATACGTATAAGGGGTGATCCTAAGGTTGGTGCACGGAGTGCACCCTACGGGTTGATAATGCCGGCAAATGGGAACCCATGAACGGGCCTTCCAGGCATCAAAAACGTTGATATAATTGATAGCGGGTCGTGGCCATCTTCATAAAAGTGCCACATATCAATGCGACCCCAAAAATCTCACATACCAATCCATAGCCGCTTCGAGCCCCTCATTGATACGGTGGGTAGGGCGGTAATGTAAGAGGCGGGAGGCCTTGGATATATCGGCTTGGGAGTGGCGCACATCACCGGAACGAAAATCCCGATAGAGGGGCTCTGATGGCTCCAAGGTATCCACACGGGAGATGAGGCTCTTCTGGATGGCATCATAGAGATGGTTCAAGGTGGTGCGATCTCCCACGGCCACATTGTAGACCTGGTTTACCGCCGCTTCATCCTCCGTGCTTGCGGCCAGGAGATTGGCCTGAACGGCATTTTTCACATAACAAAAATCACGACTGGTCTCGCCGTCTCCATTGATATAGACCGGCTCGTGTTGCAAAACGCCTGCGATCCATTTGGGAATCACGGCAGCATAAGCTCCGTCCGGATCCTGGCGGGGGCCAAAGATATTAAAGTAACGAAGCCCTATGGATTTGAATCCATAGACCTTTCCAAACACATCGGCATAGAGCTCGTTCACATACTTTGTGACGGCATAGGGAGATAGAGGGTTCCCGATATTATCCTCCACCTTGGGCAGGGCCGGGTGATCGCCATAGGTGGAACTCGAGGCGGCGTAGACAAATTTTTTAACCCCGGCATCCCGGGCGGCCACCAGCATATTCAAAAAACCGGTATTGTTGCTGGCGTGGGTTTTAATGGGGTCTTCAATAGAGCGCGGCACCGAACCCAGGGCGGCCTGATGCAAGACATAATCGACACCCTGACATGCCTGCATGCATATCGTCTCGTCCGTAATATCACCGGTCACCAGGTGAAACCGATCCCACTGATCTTCGGTGACTAACCCCTGGACCTCATCGAGGTTTCTCTGGTGCCCCGTAGAGAAATTATCCAGACCAACCACATCTTGATCCAGGGATAGAAGGGTCTCCAGGAGATTGGAGCCGATAAACCCGGCAACCCCTGTCACAAGCCAGGTTCGCCGAGTCGTACGAAGTTTTTCTTCAAGAGTCACAAACGCTGTCATAGCTATAACCTTGCATCCACCTGATCTTTCGAAAACAGGTATTTAATGTCAAAGAGAAGATGAGGATCCTTTCCCAAACCTCGGATCGCATCGATCCCCATCGCCTTAAACGCGTCATGGGCGACGGCCAGAATCACGGCGTCATAGGCGCCTTGCCTCAACTCATGGACAAGGGTAATTCCATAAGCCTCCTCGGCCTCATCCCCATGGACCCACGGGTCGTATACCTCAACCTCGGCGCTGAATTCAGAGAGCTCATGCACCATATCCACCACACGGGTGTTTCGAAGGTCCGGGCAGTTCTCCTTAAAGGTGAGCCCCATAATCAACACGGAGGCCCCTTTCACCTGAATGCGCCTCTTGATCATCTGCTTGACCACCTCAGAGACGATATAGGCGCCCATACCGTCATTGATACGCCGTCCGGCAAGAATAACCTCCGGATGATAGCCGATCTCCTGGGCCTTATGGGTCAGGTAGTAGGGATCGACCCCAATGCAGTGCCCCCCCACCAGGCCAGGCCGAAAAGGCAGAAAGTTCCACTTCGTGCCGGCGGCCTGTAGCACCTCTTCCGTATCGATCCCCATCTTATTAAAGATGATGGCAAGCTCATTGATCAGGGCAATATTGAGGTCACGCTGGGTGTTCTCGATGACCTTGGCCGCCTCGGCAACACGAATAGAACTCGCCCTGTGGGTTCCGGCGGTAATCACCCTCCGGTAGAGACCATCTACGAACTCGGAGGCCTCAGGCGTTGAACCCGAGGTAACCTTTAAGATGGTTGCCACCCGGTGCTCTTTATCTCCGGGGTTGATGCGCTCCGGACTGTAACCGGCAAAAAAGTGAGTGTTGTAGACCAATCCTGAGATCCGCTCGATGATGGGAACGCACACCTCTTCCGTGGCACCCGGATAGACGGTGGATTCATAGATCACCACATCTCCTGGCCCCACCACCTCTCCAATAAGTGCACTGGCATTCTCGAGGGGAGTCAAATCGGGGCATTTGTTCTTATCGATGGGAGTGGGAACAGTGACGATGTAAACATTGCACCGCTTCAGCGCAGCGATATCGCACGAATAGGTAAGGTAACGAACAGATTTCAAAGCCGCTTCATCTACCTCCAGGGTGGCGTCCACACCGGTCTCAAGCTCTCTGATACGCGCTTCATTGATATCATACCCCAACGTTGTGAAGAGACCACCAAAGGCCACGGCCAGAGGAAGGCCCACATACCCCAACCCAATAATGGCGATGCGAATCTCTTTTTCAGGAATCATCATTTTTCACAGCCCCTTTTCAAAAATTACTCACACCGGTAAAAAAGGCAAATTATGGGTAAAACCATGGCTAAGCAAATCATGGAAAAACACCCTCTTTCACATATAGAATACGGCCAAAGCACCCTTCACCACACCCGAATCAAACAAGCACAGAGAGTCGAGGACAAAGGATTAATACAACCCGTCGAACACGGGCTTCTTGTCAAATAGATGCGTTTATCGGGTAAAACAGTTGAGAGTCAGGGCGATGCTGTTCTCATCGTACTCCTGTTCATCCACATTGGATCGTCTGGTACAATAGGTGTAGTCAAGCCGGAGGGTGGCCCATTTCGTAAGCGGGTGATCCATACCGGTGGTCAGCGTCCAGGTGAGATCATTGCGATCGGACTCTCCAGGGCGATTATCCTTATAGGCATCGTCACGCAGATTACAGCTCCCCTTCAATGTGAAGCGTTTGGAGATACCGTACGAGCCCGATACCCCGGCAGAGACAAAGGTATCAAAACCGGGACTGTCAGAATCAATATACGACTCTTCATAACCGGTGGAGAGAGAGGCTCCCATCTCCCCTCGGCGCCCTCTCTTTTTCAGATCGGCATTACCCACCACAGAGAAACGATAGCTGGTATCTGTCCCCTCTTCATCACGTATAAGAACCCCGGCGCCAATATCATAGTTCCCATTTTGGAATGATTCTGCCATACCCACAGTGGGATTCCATGTGGCATAATGTGTCCGGGAGTCTCCGGTGTACTGGGAAAAACCAAATCGCCCGAATACTCGTCTTCTCGGATTCAAGAGGTACTCGACGCCCAGGGTCCCACGAATCTGCCGGTAGCCGGTGGCATCGTCATACTCGCCGTTTAAATATCCCGCATCAATCGTACCAAAAATGTGCTCTGCCACCTCGGTCCGTGAGGTGACATCACCGCCTATTTCATGGCTATCCTGGGAGGCGCTCTTCGGATCATAATCAATGTCCGTCCCGAAAAGTGACCCGCCGAGGTTTTCATCCTTGCCCGTCGTCCACAGGCCTGAAATGGTGGAGGTATACGTGGAATATGGCCGTCTCGTGGGGTCGTGGATCGTCGCCTGACCTGAGGCCGTCTCCTCACTTCGGTCAAAAGAGCCATCAAGGGAGAGAACAAAATCCCGGGCCACCTCTCCCCGTGCCCCCATATCCACCCGGTGCCCCGCTAAATTATACTCACGATTCTTCTCATACCAGGTATAGCTGGGATGGTAGCCAAGTCGCATCTGCAGGCGGGGTCTCCTCCTCTTCATCTCCATCCAGGGAGAGAGAGTGTAGATGATATCGGAGACCTTATCCACCGCGTCACGATGGATATTATCACTGGACTCCACCCGCGATTGAACACCCATTTGCACCTTCGCAAAGGCCGGTGAATAGACGCCGGCCCCCAGGCAAAAACAGAGAAGCAAGGGGAGGGATACGAAGAGAGGTCCTTTAAAATCGATTCCCATGGGATTATTTACGGCACCACGATGGTGTCATCGGCCTGGAGGATAATATTGCCCTTAAAATCACGTCCGGAAACGATATCAAGGTAGTTGACCTTAATCACCGTATCCCCCGAATCATCACGCCGCAGCACAAAGACCCCCTTTTTATTTGCCCACTCCGTAAATCCACCGGCAAGGGCAAAGGCCTGGAGAACGGTTAACTCCTTGGAAAGAGAGTACTCCCCCGTACGGGCCACCTCCCCCAGGATATAAAAACGCTGACTGCGGGCCTCTTTCAATATCACCGTCACCACAGGATTATCGATATACTTGCGCAGGATAATCTCAAGATAGGCCTTCAGAACACGTGTCGTTCGCCCCGCGGCCTGGATATCATTGACAAGGGGCAGGGTGATTTTCCCATCGAGACGGACGATACTCTCTTCGAGGCTAAAATCCGGCTCTTTCCAGACCAGAATACTGATCACATCCCCATACCCCATCGTATAGTCATCGGTACCCATCTTTAATGGGGCGCTCTTCTCCGCCCCCCATACCCCCCCCGGACTCCACATCAAAAGTACCAGTAAAATGGCCAAGAGACCTTTGCGACAGGACATAGCTCCGCCCTTTGGGTTACATCACCCATCTGCATTCATTTCATAAAATGGACAACACCCCCCAGGCGGGGGGAACCACTCACCTAAAAATAGCCCTGGCGGCTACGGTACTCGCCCCATTCTAAAATAGGGCCGTCACACTAACGCGCACCCACCCCAAACAAGACGGTTCGGATGGTACGAAAGACAATAACGATATCCATAAAAATACTCATATTCTTGATATAAAAGAGGTCATAATTGAGCTTTTCCATGGCATCTTCCACCGAATCCCCGTACTCGTATCGTACCTGGGCCCACCCTGTGACTCCGGGCCGAACGATAAAACGCTCCTCATAATAGGGAATCTTCACTTCAAGATCCTTCACGAAATATTCTCTCTCCGGCCGGGGCCCCACAAGACTCATATCCCCCTTCAAGACGTTGAATAACTGGGGAAGCTCATCGACCCGCCACTTTCGTATAAAGGATCCCACCCGGGTGATCCGCCTATCCTCTTTACTGGCCCAAACAGGCCCACTCAAGGCTTCGGCATTCTCCACCATGGATCGAAATTTATACAAGGTATAGGGCTTATGTTTCAGACCCAGCCTCTCCTGACAAAAAAAGATAGGCCCCTTCGACTCACACTTAATGAGAAGGGCTGCCACCAAAATAACCGGTAAAAAAAAAGTCATAAGAATCAGGGAAGAGAGGATATCCTCGATCCGTTTGAGAACATTGCGCACCCGACTTTTTCTGAAGCCATTGGAAAAAATGAGCCAAGTGGGGTTGATGGAGGAGACCAGGAATTTACCCGTCAGCATCTCGTAAAAAGTGTGCCCCTCAATCACGTCAATGCCATTGATACGGCACATAAGGAGTTCCTCCATGGGAAAATTTCCACGTTTCTCCTTCAACGCGACCACAATACGCGTCACTCCATACGCCCTGGCTGTTTTTGATAAGCCTTCGTATGTGTTGATATAAGGAACCTTGAGTGTATCGAATTCAGGAATATAATTTTGTGAGACAATCCCCTTCACACAGTACCCACAATCTATTTCACTCTCAATTTCATGATACATATCCAGGGCAAGATCACTCCCCCCTAAGATAAAAATATTCTGACTCAAAATGCCGGACCTTAGAAGAAATACATAGACAAACCGCCAGGCCGAGAGCCCCCCTATAACCACAGGAATATAAACGAGAAAAAACCGTGTACTGATGATGGCTTCACTAAATTTAAGATAGAAGAGAGCCAGAATAATCAGGGCCACGCCAAAGGATTGAAATAGCCTGATGGTCAAATCCATATACCCCGTCATATCCTTAATACTGTAAATATTATTGCAGTAGAGGCACAAGACACAGACACTCACAATACACGCCGCCTTCATGTCAAGAGATAGAGAATCGACGCCCAGGCTATCTTGAAAGACAATAAAGGATGAAAAAATGATACTCATATAGAGGAATAAACTCTCCAGGGTAATCAAAAAAACATTGCGAATTGTATAGTAGTTCCGAAAGAGAGCAATCATATCAACACCACATAATATTTTAATTTAAAAAACATAAAACCAACACACTACGACTGGCTATCCCCATACAGGAAACCTCACATCCTCTTTTCACAATAAGTCCCACCGAGACCTGCCATATCAAAATGGGCAGCTCCCTCTTCTAGTTCCCTTGCCATTGGAATAATAATTTTTATAACCATAATCATCACCCAGATAAGGCGTATACCGATTCAAGACGATTCCGATCACTTTGGATCGGTCCAGCTTATCCAGCATTTTCGCCACAGATTTTTTTAATGTTTTATCGTTTCTCACAACAACAATAATGCCATCCACATGCTTCGATATGGCCGTTGCTTCCGGGGCAAAGAGAGGGGGGGGAGAGTCGATAATGACATAGCGATCCGAGTACCGAGATCGGACATCGGCAATCATTCGGATCATCGTCGATGAGGTAATGAGTTCCGATGGATTATCCACGACAGGCCCCGCAGGGATAACCGATAATTTATCGATATACGTACGATAGATAACGTCCTCAAGAGAGCATTGATTGTTTAAATAGAGCCCCAGGCCTGGCCCCTCAGGTGGCAGAGAGAAGATATCAGCCAGGGTCGGAAGCCTCAAATCGCTATCGATGATGAGAGCATAGTTATCCATGCTACTGGCAATGGCTGCCGCAATATTCGACGCGATAAACGACTTTCCCTCCCCGGGCATGGCACTCGTCACAAGAATCGTGCGAAGCTCTCGCCCATTTTCCGGGAACATGATGGAGGTCTTAATGGCGCGAAACTGCTCGGAACCATAACTCCAGGGATCCGAAAGAGCCACAAGAGGGCACGTCGCCAAAGGAGCCCCTAAAATTCTCTTTTCCTCTTGCCCTTTCATGAATACACCACGCCCCTCCTCTGACCGAGGCCCACCCTCGTGGGTGCCCCCCTTTTTTTTCGAATCCATTTTTTCCAGTGCCTTAAAAAATAGCCCATGAATCACCCTCTGATAAAGGCAAGACCGAGAAATAGCACCAATGAGGAGACGGTGACCCCCCCTAAAAGAATAGGGATCATGCGATCCAGAAAACGCCGCCCCAGACTCCTCGGCCCTTCGATGCTCGGGATCACCGCAATCACCGGAATGGATGTATATAACTCCACGGCCTGCGGTCCTCTAAAGGTCTGCATAAAAAATTCGAGGAGTGCCACAACCCCACATCCCACGCCCAGCCCCGCGGCCAGAACGAATACCACCAATTTCTTCATATCAGGGCTTACCGGTTTTTGGGTCACCCGGGCAGGGTCAATGACCCTGAACTGCTCCCCTTTCTGTTTTTTCTCCATATTCACGGCGATCTGGGCCTCAAGTTGACGGCCCAAAAGGGAGTGATATGCACTCCGGATATTCTCATAATCCCTCTTCAGGGAGAGAAGCTCCTGCTCCCGTTTCGGGGTATCCTCCACCCTTTTTTTATAGACGGCAATCTGGGAGAGCAACTTGTCCCGTTCCACCTCACTCAATGAAATTTCAGATAAAATATCACGGCGCTGGTGCTTATACGTTGTATCCGCATCTCTTTTGGATACTCTTTTAGTCGTATGGGAGCTCTTATGGGACTCTATCTGACGAATATCGGCTTGAAGCCTCAGGATATCGGGATGGTACTTTGTATAATGCGTCAAGCGATCATTGAGCTCTTCACGCAAGCGCTCGAGGGTCTCCTCTCTATCTCCGGCGCCTCCCACCTCCCCTTTTTCCGTCGGCGGATTCATACTCCGAAGAACGCTGTCCAGACGATATTTGGAAGTCCTGATCTCATCTTTGACATGAGTCAAGCGCTCATGAAAAGTATCCAATATACGTAAATTACTATTTAATTGTTCGGGCAAGCCACCCATATACTGCTCTCGATACTCTTTCAGACGGGTCTCGGTCTCCACGAGTCTCTTCCGCATGGACTCCAGTTCATCTTCCAGAAACGAATTGGTCCCAAGGACCTGGGTCTCCCTTAATTTCATATTCTCATCGATGATATGGGTGGCCAGGGTATTGGTGATCTTGGCCACACGATCCGGATCGGTTCCCCGATATGAGACGATAAAGGACTCGACATTTCGATTCCCCCCCTTGGTGGTTTTAACGGCGATGCGATCCCGAAGTGTAACCACCATATCCTCCACGTACATATGTGCAAACGCCTCACCCTCAAACAGATGAAACTCATGAATGATCTTTTCCAAATTCGTACGGCTCTGAATACGTTGGGCCAAGGTGGTCACTCGCGTATTTATATCTTCGGCAACTACATTTTTTACCACATCTTCAGGTAATTTTTGAGGTTGGACCAGAATGACTGTCCTTGATTCATAAAATCTTTGTGAGAAAATTACAAGGTAAATACCAATGACTATAGCTATGATAAATGGTATAAATACAACCCAATACCATTTAAAAATCATACCAATATAAAATTCTAGTCCGGCTTTATCGTTATTCAATCTTCCCACCATTTCCATATTGAATCAAAGTATAAAACAACGACCCTAGAACTAATTAAGTCTTATACTGATAACTAGATAAGAGTCAACAGGTTTGATGAACAAATAAAATTAAACGCCCCTCAAAGCCCCAAATAAAACAATATTAATTAGACACTTACAATTTTATATATACATACTATTCGTCTATAGAGTATATCAATACAGCGTTATCTCTTCTCCTAAATTCAATCTATTTATAAGCAATAAATAGATTGAAATAACTTTATTCATTAATTATAAAGACACGAATAGAGGCCTTGTCACTAAACAATTAAGTAAAAAATAAAATTCACATCTACTTATAAAAAAATAAAACACAGAAATAAACTACCCAATCAATACCCATACAATAGATTACCCTACCACACAGAAAGATAGACAACTATTTGTTTTCCATGATAAATACAATCACAACAAAACAGGATATAGAAGATCGATAATCTCCCTTAGCGGATTTACAAATTCTATTTTTTTAGTAAAAAGGAAAGAATAAAGGGGCTTGATATTTGAGGATCTTTGAGATTTGATACACGATTGAAAGGAAGACCAGCGAACAAAATCAGCAAAAAAAAACCTGAAGATTTAAGGGGTCATGTAAAAATAAGCACATAGATTTCATAAAAATACTGCAATACTGATATCCAGAGAGATGAAAAGTAGCACTCAACCCCCACCCACAGTACCGCAAATAGCCTTTCTACTGAACTTAAATCATAGGCAGGAATTATTTTATCTATTTTATTTTTTACAGTAAGCCGGTTAATATCCCAATAAAACAACCATCTGGACTATTGCTGGACGCAGCCCAAATATAAAGATGCGAACAGGTCTAAACCACACAGGGGCATTAGCATGAACACTCCCTTTATCGGCGTAAGCCCGGAGATCCAAAAGATCCGAGAAACCATCGATGCCATCTCCATAGATGCGGCACTCAATGTTATCATCACCGGTGAAACGGGTGTGGGCAAAGAAGTGGTGGCGCGCACTCTCTATGAATCGTCACCGAGAAAAAAAAAGGGGTTCATTAAGGTTAACTGCGCCGCTATCCCTGAGACCTTACTCGAAAGTGAACTGTTTGGGGTCGAACAAGGTGCCTACACGGGTGCCAATAAAAAAAGGCGTGGGAAATTTGAGCTGGCCGATGGCGGAGTGCTATTCCTCGATGAAATCGGAGACATCCCCTTCCCCTTGCAGGCAAAACTTCTCCATGTCCTCCAAAGCGGGGAGTACAACCGCCTGGGATCCGAGACCAATATTAAATCCGATACATGGGTCATTTCCGCCACTAACCACAATTTAAGAGAAAAAATACACCGCCAAGAGTTCCGGAAAGATCTCTATTACCGACTGAACATGTTTCAGATCGACATCCCCCCCCTACGCAAGAGGCCTAAAGACATTCCCGAACTCATCAATCACTACACAAAAACCTATAAAAAAAAGTACTCGCATCGTGAAATAAACGACATAGACACGCCAACATTCAACAGACTTTGCTCGTTTTCATGGCCCGGCAATGTAAGACAACTCATCAGTATTCTCCATCGCATCTTTCTTATGGGTTGCGATGGAGACACTCTCGACGAAATTCTCTACGACCCCCCCTGCCCGACAACACATCACTCGGATACTGCCACATCCATTCACGGTCAACTCATGGATGAAATTCGTCATTTTGCCATCAATACACCAAATGATATGACCACATTTTCATTGAAAGAGATCAAAAAGAATGCCACCGATATCGTCGAAAAAGAGGTGATATCCCAGGTTTTAACAACCACGAACTGGAACAGAACCCACGCCTCAAAAATATTAAAAATAAGTTATAAAACACTACTTACAAAAATTGGGCAATTAGACATCCAAAGACCCGGTTACTGACTACACTGATTCCAAAATAAGGCCTGGTTCAAATCAGGATGACACTTTTTCCGGAGCATCAATTTTAAACCCCGCCAAAAACATAGGCCATCCCACTTCAACAGAAGCGTCAACGGAAACCAGAATCAGGTCCTGTTTTTTACGCCCCGGATATTGGGTATCCAGGGCAAAACCTTCCCGTCAATTGCCGTCCCATACCCCTTCCGTCGGCCCCTCCCTGAACGACGGTCTTCACCGCTCCGTCGTTCAGGGTAATAGCTGTTGTATGAATAGATACGCCGCTCTTCATTCACCCGGCGCTCCACAGAATCTGTCCTCTGCACGTGCCCTCCCTTAAACCATACGAGTATACGCGTCCCACCCTCCAAACCATGAGAAAGATACCGTTGACGGACCCCGAGGCCCTAAAAAACACCGCCACCCCCCATTAAAGCAATTAACATACCTTTCACACATCCACTCATTCGCTTTCCTGATTACCATCTTTTTCAGCCACACACACCATAAGCAAAGCCTTTCCGTCCAGTGTATAGCCGAAGCCAAAACTAAAGGATCATGGTAGCTATAGTATGGCGCATACAAAACAAGCGTTCGGCCCTGGTCATTGTTTGGGACACCCTGGTCAGAAATCCAAACAAAAGTTCGAAAATACTTAAAAAAATGCCTGGGACAGGAGGCAAGCGAGGGCGGCAAACAAGAGGTCATCAAATTATATTTTAAACGAAGGGGCTTCATAGAAGGCAAGAGAGGATGACTCAAAAAAAGAGGCGGGACAAAGGATATTTCACACCCGGACGGAAGAGGGAATTATCCCCTCCCCGGGCATCGACATCCCAATATAAAGAAAGTAACCACCCATCACTAGCACATTGCCGACATACAAATATGAAACACAATTCACACCCAAGCCGCTTCAGAAATGGGTGGAAAATAAAAAGAGAGGGACAGGGAAGAAGAGACGATTGGACGAGGAGGATGGGTGGGCAAAAAAGAGGGATAGGTATACGCCACAAAAAAAGCCCCGGTGAAATAAATCACCGGGGCCTCTTTCAAACTATATGCGGCTTATCTATCACTATCATTTTTTAAAAATAATCGTGATTTTAAGCTGTACAATCTATAATTATACCACAGTTACGTTGGCTGCAGCGGGACCTTTCTGGCCCTGCTCAACGTCAAAGGTGACTCGGTCGCCTTCCTGGAGAGTTTTAAAACCAGTGGCGTTAATGCTCGAGTGGTGAACGAAAAGATCGGCTCCGCTTTCCTGCTCGATAAAACCAAAACCCTTAGACTCATTGAACCATTTTACGATACCGTTAGCCATTGTGACAATCTCCTAAAAAAAAGTTTAAATGTTCCAAACTTGAGGTAATTGTCACGCTGGTGTAATCATCTGACAAATTAGTATTTCCCTTAAGTGCGAAACGGAAGGCATGTTTCAAAATAAAACGTGCCCATATTTATGATAATATATATAAGGGAAACGTAAATTGCCCCGATTTATTATCTAACCTGGCCATCTTTTCCACATATCCCAAGGAGAGACGAAAGCCACACCCCAAGAAAAGATAAAAAAGAGAACCAAAACAAAAAAGAGCCATAGACAAAAGCCCAAGGCTTTTCATGTTTCACTGTGGTGCGCCCGGCAGGATTCGAACCTGCGACCTACGGATTCGAAGTCCGGCGCTCTATCCAGCTGAGCTACGAGCGCATTATGTAAATGGGGTGAGCGACGGGGCTTGAACCCGCGACAGCCGGAATCACAATCCAGGGCTCTACCAACTGAGCTACGCCCACCACAAAGACAAGAGACTTATACCCGAAGGCCCTGAGCATTTCAAGGCTTTTCCAAACATCCATGATGAAAAAAAGCATTTCCCGCGTTTCATCATCCATAACATCTTCTTATAACACGTTATTCGCCCAGAAAATCTTTTTCACCACACACCGTCCGACCCCCTCCCCGATTCAGCCCCCCATCTCAGCGCCCTGTTTCAGAC
>JABXKT010000100.1 GCA_013619155.1 Desulfobacteraceae bacterium | reverse complement strand
CATTTTCCCCGATTAAATCGACATACTTGGATGCTGGAAGCCAACCTTTTGCCTGATTTAAAAAATCGGTTTTGCCAAATAGTCTTTCATGGTGAGTGTTTCGGACCAAAGGTCCGTCACACTCACAAACCTGGGGTCCAGGGGCCCCGTCCCTGGCCGCCGGAGGCGTGGCTTTTTACGCCTCCTCTGACCCCAGAAGGCCCTTATGTGAGAAGGGTGGTGAGCTCTTTGACCAAGGCGCCAAAGTGGGCGATGGTGTTGGCCACGGGGTGGGGTTGGGTCATATCCACTCCGGCGGTGCGCAGCTCGTCGACGGGGAACTGGCTCCCCCCTAAGGTGAGGAACTCCATGTAGCGAGGGAGGGCGCTCTCCTCCCCTTTGAGGATGCGTCCGGCAATATCTAAGGCCGCCGAGATGCCGGTGGCGTATTTATAGACGTAGAACGAGGAGTAGAAGTGGGGGATGCGCAGGCACTCGAGGGTCAAGGTCTCATCGATCTCCATGGTATCACCGAAGTACTCTTTGAGAAGCTCTCCGTAGAGGTCGGTTAAGGTCTCCACGGTGATGGGCTGATTCCGGGTGGCTTGGGCATGAATCTGCATCTCGAATTCGGCAAACATCGTCTGGCGAAATAGGGTCCCCCGGATATTGTCGATCTCCCGGTTGAGGATATAGGCCCTCATTTTCTCATCGTTTGCGTATTTTTTGAGGAGGTATTGTCCGAGGAGGGCCTCGTTTAGGGTGGAGGCCACCTCGGCGACGAAGATGGTATAGTCGCCGTAGATATAGGGCTGATTTTTTCGGGAGTAGTGGGAGTGCATGGAGTGGCCCGCCTCGTGGGCCAGGGTAAAGAGGCTGTTGATACTTCGGGAGTCGTGGTTCAAGAGGATGTAAGGGGATGAGTCGTAGCAGCCCGATGAGTAGGCGCCGCTGCGTTTGCCCCGATTCTCATACCGGTCCACCCAGCCCCCTTTCAGTCCTTTTTCAAGGATCGTTGTATACTCGCTCCCTAAGGGTGCCAGGGCCTCTAAGATCACCTCCACCGCCTCGTCGTAGTCCATGGAGAAGTCCACATCCGATACCAGGGGTACATAGGTGTCGTAGATGTGGAGTGACTCCACTCCCAGCACCTTTTTTCTCAGCCGGAGATACTCGAAGAGGGGTGCAAATCCTCCTCGTACGTTGTCGATGAGGGCGGTGTAGACCGTCTTGTCGACATTGTCGGAGAAGAGGGCCCGGTCGAGGGTGGCATCGAATCGCTTGGCCCGGGAGAGGAAGAGGTCTTTCTTGATGGAGGCGGCCAAGGAGGCCCCGATGGTATGTTTGTGGCTTTCGTAGGTGGCATAATAGGTGGTGAAGGCGTTCTTTCTGACGGCCCGGTCGGGGTGCATGAGAAAGGTGGTGAAGTTGCCGTGGGAGAGTTCCTGGGTTTGTCCCTTCTCATCGGTGAGGGTGCCGAAGCGAAGATCGGCGTTGTTCAGCTGGCCGAAGATACGTGAGGGGGCGCCCATGGCTTCGGCAGACATGGCGAGGAGCTCTTCCACCTCGGGGCTGCGTGTGTGGGGTTTGTATCGGAGGATCTTCTCCATGAAGAATTGATACCCGTTAAGGGCGGGATCCTTTAAAAAATCCGCCATGATCCCCTCATCGATGGCCTGTATCTCCGGGGTGAAGAAGCTCGATGCCTGGGCGATGCGGGTGTAAAGATTCACGGCTTTCTGAAAGAGGGCGTCATAGGTGGCGTGGGTCTTATCTTCATCGTTTTTCAGGTGGGCATAGGTGTAGAGACGCTCTATATCCCGGTTTACCGAGAGATCGAAGTCGATGGCCTCTTTCAGGCGCGCCGCCGAGTCACCCAGCTGCCCATGAAAAGCGGTGTACCGGCAGATTTTTTCTTCGGTTGTTTTAAAGAGGGTCTCCCATGCCGTATCGTCTGAAAACATGGGGGAGAGGTCCCACTTATGAGCCTTGGGTATATCGCATCGTTTGGGTATGGTGGTCATGAGAAGTTGGTCTCCTTAGCTGGGATTGTAGCAGTACATGGGGGCGATCTTGATGAGGAGATCGAGGTAGGGGAATTGTTTTTTTACCGCCTCCCGGGTCTCTTTGAGCACGTCGGTGTGGGCACTATCTGGGATCGTCTCCTTGACGGTGATGTCAAAGAGGAGGGTGCCCCGGTCGAGGCTGTTTCCCACGATACGCAGATCGTGGAAGGTGAGGATGCGATCGTCATGGGCCATCACCTCCTGGATCGCGGTAAGAATTGTCTCATAGTCGGGATGGTCCCGGTTGATGGGGTCCATGTGCACCACCACCATGCCGCCGGTGATGCGGCCCACAGACTCCTCCACATCTTCGGCGATATCGTGCACGGCCAGGGCGGTGAGATGGTGGGACACTTCGATATGAAGGGATACCACGCGATTCTCCCCGTAGTTGTGTACCACGATATCGTGGACGCCGAGGACGTGGGTGACGGTTCTGCAGGCGGCCTCGATCTCATGGAGGAGAGACTGGGAGGGCGCCTCACCGATGAGGGGGCTTACCGCCTCCCGGGCGATGGACCATGCCGAGCCGAAGATGGCAAGGGAGACCCCGATGCCCATGATGCCGTCCACTTGAGTCCATCCGAAGCGTGATGCGATAAGGGCCACGATGACGAGGAGGGTGGAGATGGCATCGGTGCGGTGATGCAGGGCATCGGCCTTTAAGGTGGCCGAGTCGATGAGGTCCCCTAAGATAAAGGAGAATCGGGCCATGAGCTCTTTGGCCAGGGCGGTGCCGAAGACGATGGCGATGATGCCGTAGCTAGCGATGCCCACGGTGGGGGTGAGGATGGACCCGATGCTGTGCTTGAGGAGCTCGAAACCCGCCACGAAGAGGAGGATGGCGATGATGAGGGTGGCCACCGGTTCGATGCGACCGTGGCCGAAGGGGTGTTTCCTATCCGAGGGTTTCCGGGACATCTTAAAGCCCACGATGACCACGGCAGAGGTGGCAGAGTCGGTCAGGGTGTGGATGGCGTCGGCGATAAGGGCGGCGCTACCCACGGAGAGGCCGATGATGAGTTTGACAATAAAAAGGGCCGTGTTGCCGATGATGCTTATCCACCCTTCGAAGACGCCGTAGCCGGCGCGTACGTCCGGGTCGGATGTGCGGGTATGATTTTTAATGAAAAAAGAGGCAAGCCAGAGGGTTAATGTTTTCACGGGCGGCTCCAGGTGATGAATTGGATTAAAGACGGGAGGTCTTTGTCAGGAAGGGGCACCACGCCAGAGGTCCCGGCGCGATGCCTAAAAATATGTTTTACGAACGCATCCATTCATGCTTTCTGAAAACCGTTATACGGCCTTACGCCTCTCTTGTCCAGAGGGAGGCGATGGCCGGGCCCGAGCCCACGCAGAGGGAGGCCCCTCCGACGGATAGATTCAGCCGCTCCATTTCGTAGTAGAGGCTGACGATGATGCGAAGGGCCGTGCAACCGATGGGGTGGCCCAGGGCGATGCCCGAGCCGTTGTGGTTGGTTTTCTCCATGGAGAGTTCCATGCCGTAGTCCTCTTTCAGCATGCGTCCCACCCCTAAGAACTGGGCGGCAAAGGCCTCGTTGATCTCCCAGTACTCCACATCATCGAAGGTATACCCACTCCCCTTAAGGACCTTGGGGATGGCCACGGCGGGGCCCAGGCCCATGAGGCGTGCATCCACACCGGCACAGGCGGTATTGACAAGGGTCATCAAGGGTTTGATGCCCAGCTCTTCTGCCTTCGCTGCGCTCATGAAGAGGGCGGCGGCGGCCCCGTCGTTGATGCCCGAGGCGTTGGCCGCGGTGACCACGCCCCCCTTTTTAAAGGCGGGTTTTAAAGCCGACAGACTCTCCATGGTGCTGTTCTTTATGGGGTGTTCATCGGTATCAAAAAAGGTGGACCCCCGGCGCGTGACGATCTCAAAGGGGGTAATCTCTGGCTTGAAGTGGCCTGCATCGATGGCGTTTAAGGCCCGGTTGTGGCTTAAGAGGGCCAGCTCATCGCACTCTTTCCGGGTAATCCCATACTTTTCGGCCACATTCTCCGCGGTGGTGCCCATGTGACCTCCGGCCAGCTCATCCACCAGGGCATCGTTGAGAAGGGAGTCCTCGATGGTGCCGTTGCCCATGCGGTAGCCGGTCCGGGCTTTGGGGAGCATGTAGGGGGTGTTTGTCATACTCTCCACGCCTACCACCATGACGATATCATTTTTTCCGATCATGATGCTGTGGGCGGCGATCTCGACGGCGCGCATGCCGGAACCGCAGTTCTGATTGACGGAGAGGGCACTGCTGGCATCGGATAACCCGATGCGCTTGGAGACTTGCCGGGCGGGAAGTGATCCCTGAAGGCCGGAGAGGCACTGACCCAAGATGAGTTCATCGATGAGGTTGACATCGATGTTGGCGCGGGTGACGGCCTCTTTGCCTACGTGGATGGCAAGTTCCCGTGCCGAGACATTTTTTAAGGCCCCTTGAAATTT
Source organism: Desulfobacteraceae bacterium (assembly GCA_013619155.1). Classification (GTDB taxonomy): domain Bacteria; phylum Desulfobacterota; class Desulfobacteria; order Desulfobacterales; family Desulfolunaceae; genus Desulfoluna. The sequence goes on along the minus strand of JABXKT010000100.1, from coordinate 9,345 downwards.
ACCGATGGCGGTCCGGCATGCACTGACCATAACAACGTTTTGCATTTCCATATCTTCCTCCTGTATTGATATCGATAAACAGATAAAAGACTCTCTTTGCCTTGCGATGAATGCATGACAAAAAGTGATGCGCAAATTGTGTGGCAGGTGGTTCGTGGTGATACTCTCTGGTGATTCTGATCTCGTTTGTCTCTTTGTATTAATCGATAGAAAGAGTGTACATTTGACTAAATATGTATACATAGAGATAAATAAAAAACAATGTTAATATTTTTAGGAAACGATAAATCACTAAAAAATAAGGAAGATAGGAAAAAACAGAGGGGAGTATAGAAAGGGAGGCTGGGAAAAAAGGGGGGGGCTGCGGCTATGACGGCCCCTCTTATGCGTGTGTATCAATGGGGCTGCTCGGTGGAAAAGGAGAAAGATCCACGAGGCAGTTGTTATCCGTGGGCTCCCTGGTGAGAGACAAAGTCGGGGACCGTTTTCTCTTTTCTCATGAGGCGGCCGTTTCTGAACCACAGAGCCGTATCGATGGCCACCATGATGGCATTGATGACGTAGAGTAAAATGGCGGCATCATAGCTGTAGAGAAGTTTGTGGGTAATGCCGGCAGCGTATCCGACGAGGATGATACATAGAAAGGAGAGGCTCTTCCCCGCGTTATTCTCCGATGTCCACGATTTCCAGATGGAAGCAGGCCAGGCAAATCCAAAACAGAGCAGCATGGCGATCTCAAATACACTCATAGCAGATGTCCATATAGTCAAAAGAGTTCGGCAATGCACTTCGCCAATATCGGTGGCGGAGCGCTTGTGTTTATGGCTTCTTAAACAGTGTATCGGCTATACCACTTTTGCTATAAAAAGAAAAGAAAAGAGGGTTTGAAACGGTGTTTGGGATGGAAAGTGAGTAATTAGGGCTCGTTTAATTGGGGTGGGGCATGGATTTTCTCAGCTCAAAAAAATGGGCCTCCGGCGGCACGGTGAGCCACCGTAAAGCGGATTGCCGCAGTGCTTTAACCCTCGTTTCTCAGGTCAGATCACATCGGTATTTTTCTTAAGCGGGTGCATCTGTTTTTTGCCTTGGGCCTTACCTGACGACACCTGTTTGGCACGCCTAAGTTTATAAAAATTGGCAAAATTTTAGCCCCGGCAGGGCCAGCCGAGGCTAAGCGTTCATGGCAGCTTTCTATGGTTAAAGTGACCAGAAAAAGGCCTCCGGCGGCCGGGGCTGTCGATTTAAGTGCCGGAGTAAAAATAAAAGATACACAAAGCGATGCCTCCGGCGGCGAGGGTGGCGAAGCCACTTAGGCAAAAACACCTCGAAAGCGGGTGACCGGTGCGCTTTGCCCCTCGTTCCTCGGGATAAATCACAGCGCTATTCTTATGAAATTATGATGTTTATTTTTTGTCAGAGCCCTCAGTAATTCGGGTGGGTAGGACCCGCCGTATCTCTAATTTTTGTAAATAGTGACGGCCATATATTTGGAGTGCAAACGGCTAAAATAGACGTTTTTCCGATTAAATCGACACGCCCAGCCAGGAGATAAATCCCCTGGACCCCAAATTTGTAACGGTGACGGACTTTTAGTCCGTCATCGTTACAGTAAAAGCTTGGCTCCCGGCAGGGCCAAGCAAGCGAGGCATCTTTTACCCCACCCCTTTAGGGCACACGTGACTGGAACCGGCAGAGTACGGGGAAGTGGTCCGAGGGGTAGACTCCGTGGAACGCCTCTTTGACCACCCGGGCATGGGTCATCCGGAGCTCGCCCCGATAGAGAATCCAGTCGATATGGCCCCCTAAGTCCTCTCCGGTAAATCCGTGGAAGGTGGAGGAGTGATCTCCGGTGAAGCTGTCTTTGAAGCCGTGGGCTTCAAAGAGTTTGTGGGCCGGACTCCCTGGGGATGCGTTGAAGTCTCCGGTGAGGATGACGGGGACCTCCTCTGGAAATTCGGTTAAAAACTTGAGTATCAGCTCGGCGCTTCGCGTCTGGACCCCTGAATCGAAGTCAAAGTGGGTGGTGGCAATGATGAGGCGCTTTTCTTCGCTTTTAAAGAGCCCGATGACGCACTGCCGAGGCCAGCGGCTTCCCGGCAGCTTGCTCTCCATGTGGGGCGTATCGCTTAGAAAATAGTGGGTGTGCTTAAGGCATTGCCACTTTTTTTTATAGAAGATCGGGTTGTTCTGCCAGGTTGGCGGAGAGGGGTCCCGCAGACCGATTACATGGTAGTCGGGAAGCGTTTGGGTCAGGTACTCCGTCTGAAAGTTGTTGGCCTCCTGCATGCCGATGAAATCGGGGGTACAGTTTTCGAAGAGGGGGGCAAAGGCCTGGCACCTATGCTGCCAGGCGTTCTCTCCATCGTCGGCCAGGCCGAAACGAAGGTTGACGCTCATGATGGTGGTCTCGGAAGGTCTCTGCATCGGTCCTCGGGGTGTGATGGTGAAGGGCCTAACGCCCCCATAAAAGAGATAAAAAAATGGCAACTATTCAGCTCCAAAAAAGAAGCGTTCTATGGTCAAAGTTTGGCAAAAAAGAGCCTCCGGAGGCGAGGGTGGCGAAGCCACTTAGGCAAGAACACCTCGAAAGCAGGGTGCGGATGCGATTTACCCCGCTCCTCGGGGCAAATCACATCCGCCTTTAAGACAAAATCTGCTTATGAACAATTGTAGAAGAGCTGTTTGTCACGCCTTGCTTTATAAAATCATGGCAAAAGCGTGGCCCCCGGCAGGGCCGCCGGAGGCATAGCTGAATAGTTATTTAAGATTTATACCTTATGGGCTGTTTGTCAAATGTTTCAAACGTTTGACCCTCGATAGCTCACTTTATCAGAAAAAAAGAGGGACCCCTTTGTCCAAAGAGGGGCCCCTCTTCCCGGGCCTATTTATGGTGTCTCATCGGTGGTTAAATCCTCGGGCACCTCGGTGCCTCCAACCAACTCCTTGATGTCCTCTAAGATCATGTAGAGACAGGGAACGAGAAGGAGGGTGATGACCGTGGCAAAGAGGATGCCAAAGCCCAAGGAGAGGGCCATGGGGATGAGAAATCGGGCCTGGCGTGAGGTCTCGAAGATCATGGGGGCCAGTCCCCCGAAGGTGGTGATGGTGGTGAGGAGGATGGGGCGGAACCGCTGCACCCCGGCGAGTTGAATTGCCTCTATGGGGGGGCGCCCCTCGTCTCGTTTGCGGTTGGCAGAGTCGATGAGCACCAGGGAGTCGTTGACCACCACGCCCGAGAGGGCCACGATGCCGAAGAGGCTCATGACGGAGAGGGAGTAGCCCATGATCATATGGCCCATCACCGCTCCGATAATCCCAAAGGGGATGCAGATCATGATGATGATGGGTTGAATATAGCTTCGAAAGGGGATGGCCAGAAGGGCGTAAATGATGAGAAGGGCCATGAGAAGCCCTCGAATGAGGCTCCCCACGCTCTCCTTCAAGTCGGCCTGTTTGCCCTGAAAGCTGTAGGAGAGACCCGGAAATTGGCGGATGATTCTCGCGAGGCCGTCACCGACCAGGGCCTCGGTGACAAGGCCGGCATCCGCCTCGGGAATGATATTGGCGGTGACATTGGTGATGCGCTGCTGGTTTCGACGGCTGATGGTGGTGTAGGCGCGTCCACGAGTTAGGGTGACCACCTCATTTAAGGGGGCCTCTACCCCGTCATCCGACCGGATGATCAGGCGTTCTAAATCCATCTGGGTCTGTCTCTCCTCGGCGGGAAGGCGGACCATCACCTTTACCTCGTCGCGTCCCCTCTGGAGCCTTAAGGCCTCCACCCCGTAATAGGCGTTTCGTACCTTTCGTGCCACCCCCTCGGCGGAGAAGCCAAAGAGCCGCCCCTCCCGGCGCATGGTCAGGTCAAATTGCGTCTTTCCCGTGGCCGAGCCGTCGTCGATATCTTTTGTGTTGGGAAAGGCGGCCACCTCCGTGGCCAGCTCGCGGCTCGCCTGCTCTAAGATATCGATGTCGTGGTGGCGCAATTCAATGGTGAGCCCTTTTCCCGATCCGGGGCCGCCCCGGTTCGATTGAAATAGTCCCGACTCGACGCCGGGGAGGGTGCCTACCCGTTCTCGCCACTTTCGGGTTACCGCCGTGGTGCTTATGGGACGGATATCCGGGGCCGTGAGAAGAATACGGATGCGGATCTCCTCCTCGTTGATGCGGGTGAGGATACCCCGTGAGAGGGCCACCCCGCCGTTTTCATCCACCACCGCCTGGGCTGCGGAGATGGCCACTTTCGCGATGCGGTTTACTTGAGGGGCCGGGGTGCCGTAAGGCAGGGATAGGGTGGCAAAGGCGTAATTGGATTCGATGCGGGGGAAGAGCTCCATGCCCATGCGTCCGGTGAGGGACCAGGTGGTGGTGATACCGAGAATGGCCATGCCCACGGCCAGGGAGGTGTATCGATGGGTGAGACAAAAAGAGAGGATGGGGCCGTAGCGATGGGCCACAAAACGGGTAAAGCCCTGGCTGAAACGGCGCTGGAGATCGGAGAGGGGTTTCAGCCATCCGCCGAAACCCTCGCCCCGGCTGTGGCCCAGATGGGCGGGAAGGATGAGGAGACTCTCCACCAGGGAGACGGCGAAGACCATCGTCACCACGATGGGGATACTCTTGAAGATTTTCCCCAGGAATCCGGGCACAAAATAGATGGGCATGAAGGCCACGATATTGGTGAGAACGCTAAATACCACTGGTTTTGCGATATCTCGGGCCCCTTGGATAGCCGCCGGAAGGAGGGCCATCCCCTGCTGCCGTTTCTGGTAGATGTTCTCACCCACCACGATGGCGTCATCCACCACGATGCCCAGGGTGACGATAAAGGCAAACATCGTGATAATGTTGATGGTAAAATCGGAGGCGGGGAGGATGAGAAAGGCCCCCAAAAAAGAGATGGGGATCCCTAGGGCGACCCAGAACGCCAGGCGGATCTCCAGGAAGAGGGCGAGGATGATAAAGACCAGCCCCAAGCCGATGAAGGCATTTTTAATGAGGAGCTCCCCACGCTGCTGAAAGATCTCGGAGAGATCCCGCACCATGGCCGCCTCCACGCCGGTGGGTAGATCGCGGTTAAAGGCCTCTAAGCTTCTCTTGGCGGCCTTGGCCACCTTGACGGGTTTTTGCTCCCCCACCCGATACACCTCCACCATGACGGTGGGTGAGCCGTTAAAGGTGGCGTACCGGCTCGTCTCGGCGAATCCTTCGCGCACGGTGGCGAGATCGCCTAAGGTGAGATGGGAGCCATCCTCTAAGGAGAGGATGGGGAGGCTCGCGTAGTCGTGGGCGGTGTAGCGCTTCTCTCGCATGCGGACGAGGAGCTCCCCGCCCTGGGTCTTGAGGCTGCCCCCGGGAAGATCCACCGAGGCGTTTCTAACGCGGCTGGCCACCTGGGCCAGGGTGAGTCCATAGGTACGGAGCGTCTCCTGGGAGACCTCAATCTGGATCTCTGGGTCCCGCACGTCCTCTAAGGTTACCTGGGTGATCTCCGGGTTTTCCAGGAGGCGTGTCCGAAAGGTCTCGGCAATGCCCTTTAAGACTGCATCTTTTTGCTCGCCATAGATGGCAAAGGAGATCACCTCCCGCTGGCGGGCGGCAATGGATATCTCCGGATTCTCCGCATCCACTGGAAGGGTGGTGATGTCGGTAACCGCCTTGTCGATATCCTGGTAGAGCTTCTGGATATCGGTCCCCTTAAGGGCCTCCACAGAGACGGTGCCCCCCCCTTCCGAGGCGGTGGAGGTGACCTCCTTCGCCCCTTCGATCCCCTGAACCGCCTCCTCCACCACGAGAATCACCCCGCGCTCCACCTCTTCCGGGCTGGCGCCGGGGTAGGGGACGCGGATGTTGATATAGTCTAAGGAGAACTCGGGAAAAACCTCCTGCTTGATGGAGGCGCCGATGAAGAGGCCGCCAATGAGCAAGATGGCCATGAGTAGGTTGGCGGCCACGGAGTTTCCGGCCATCCAGGCGATGGCACCGTTGGATTCGGTGGTGGTGTCTCGGGTCATGATGGGGCTCGTTTCTGCTGATGGTGTTTAAAAAAAGGGGCCGGCGATTCTGCCGGGAGCCACGCGTTTGTCATGTGTGTTACAGGCCGTTCTTGGTTGAGCCTCCGGAAGCCCTGCCGGGGGCCACCCTTTTACAAAAGGGTGCCAAACAGATTTTTATAGTGACTATGCCAGGCCAACGGCCCGTCATGGTCATATGTATAAAAATCCGAATTTTATAAGAATACCGCTGTGGTTTGCCCCGAGGGACGAGGGGCGAAGCGCAACGGTCACTCGCTTTCGAGGTGGCTCACCTCGCCGCCGGAGGCCGTGCGGTGAAAGTTTGCCTCCGGCGGCCCTGCCGGGAGCCAAGCTTTTGCCTGATTTAAAAGATCGGGCTCGCCAAACAGGTTTTTATCGTGACTGTAACGGACCAACGGTCCGTTACAGTCACACACGTGGGGTCCAGGGGATTTATCTCCTGGCCGCCGGAGGCCTTTTTTTGGTCACTTTAACCATCGGAGGCACTCTTTTTTACGCCCCGGCGTTTTTATCTTGGCGTCCCTTTGGCCCTTTTTTTCCCATTGACGGGGGCGCTGTCTCGGTGAGGACGGCCATGCCGTCGACGGGGGCGGCGAGGTTGGTGATGATCACCCGGTCTCCGGAGGTGAGGCCTTGACGGATATAGACGGTATCTCCTTCGCGTCGGGCCAGCTCAACGGGGGTAACGGTCAGGGTTCCGTTTTGGATGACCCACACCTCGGAGTCATCCCGAAGCGCTTTTTCCGGGAGGGCCACCACCTGGGTGATGGGGGTGCCCGAAAGGGTGACTCTCACGTAGCTGTTTAAGAGAAGGGGCAGGCCGTGACGGGCCTTTGCCTGCGCCATGGGCTCTTTGATCTCCACGAGGAGGCGGGCCATGCGGCTTTGGGGGGAGAGATCCGTCAGGATGCGCATGAGGTGCCCCTCGTAAGGAGTCCCTTCCGGAGAGAGGACGCGAACTTTTGGAGCGGGTCCCTTCTTCGGGTCCATATTCAGCCAGGCGAGATCGCGTACAGGAAGGGTCATCTCCACCCACCAGGCGGCATCTCCGGTGATTTCCGCCACGGAGAGCCCAGCCGTCATCAGGGTGCCCACCGACGCCGTGCGGGTGAGGACGATGCCCTGGAAGGGGGCACGGATGGTGGCCCGTGAGAGGTCGAGCTCCGCTTTTTTCACCTCAATTTCGGCCAGGGCCACCACGGCCTCGGCCTTGGCCAGTTGGGGCTCGCGAAGGGCCAGGGTGTGGTCTTTGACCCGGCGGCCGGTGGTGGCCTCCATGAGGGCCAGTTCGTTTCGTGCCACATCTTGGTTACCCGCCTCCAGGGCGAGTTCGGCCCTGGCCTGCCTGAGCTTGGCTTCAGCCGTTGCCAGGCTGAGTCGAAGATCCGCCTCATCCAGGGTGAGGAGGGGCTCTCCTTTGGTGAAGCGTCCCCCCGGAACGAGGGCGGGGGAGATCCACTCCACCTGCCCGCCGACCCGTGTCTTCAGCTCTATCTGAGTCGCCGGCTTTACCGTCCCCATGCCGGAGAGGGTGACCCCGTGATCCTGGAGCTTAGCCGTGATCCACTCCACCCGAGGGGGTGGGTTTGGGGCGGCCCGTTTCTTCACTGCGGGCCGTGTGGTGACGATGAAATAGGCGGCCACCGATGCAGCGCAAAGGATCAATAGGGGTACCAAGATGCGCAGGAGGGTGGAGGGCATGGGGTTTGTATGGGGTATTTCAGTGTCGTGGCGGGTCATAGGGGCTCCGTATAAAGTGTCGAGTCTTTATTATTTGCTTCGGGTGTGCATGGTTGAATCGTATTACCGTCGGGTCTGGTTAAATTGACCAAGAAACATGCCTCCGGAGGCCAGGGATTGGGGCCCTGGGCTCCAGGTATGTGTCCATGGCGGGCCTTTGGCCCGTCATGGACACTATTAAATCCTGTTTGGCAACCTTTTGTAAAAGATTGGCCCCCGGCAGGGCCGCCGGAGGCTATACTTTCACCGCGTCACCCCTTCGAAGAGGGGGGTGCTCCGGTCAGAGTCTGGGGCCAGTGGCCGCCTAAGGCGCGGTAGAGGGCGATGCGTTTCTTGATGAGAAGGGCTCTCTCCTGCACGATTTTGCGCTCTAAGCTCTGGAGCTCCTTGAGCTCGGCAAGGAGGGTGACGTAGTCTGTGACGCCTTGGGTGTAGCGTCTCTCAGACTCTGTCAGGGTGAGGCGTGAGGTGGTGAGCTGCTGGTTTAAGGCGGTTAAGGTCTCTTTTTTATGTCCCTCGCCCATGAGGCTGTTCTCCACCTCGGTGAGAGCGGTGAGCACGACGCGTCTGTAGAGGGCCAGGCTCTCCTCGGCCTGGGCTCGGGCCCGGGCCACCTCGGCCGTGCGGCGTCCGGCATCGAAGATGGGACCGGTGAGGTTGGCGGCCAGGTTGAGGAACCAGTTATCGAAAAGGGTCTGGACCTGGTCTGAGGAGAACCGGGCGCGGGCGGTGATGGAGAGGGCGGGGAGGCGATCTGCCCGAGCGGCGGCGATCTCCCACTCCCCTGCCTTGAGGCGGAGGCCGGCGGCCCGTACATCGGGGCGCATGGCCAGCAGATCCGCAGGGATCCCTGTGGCGGGCAGAGGGCCTAAGGCAGGGAGGGTGTGGGTGGTGACCGGGGGGGCCTGGCCTGGTGGCTTGCCGAGGAGGAGGGCCAGCCTGTTTTCAAGGATCGTCTCTCTTTCCGCCAACTCGGGCATCTCGGCCCGTTGCTGTTCGATCACCTTGCGCTGGCGGAGGAAATCCACCACGGAGATGAGGGAGTTTTCGAAGCGACGCTCCAGGGCGGCGAGGAGTGTCTGGTTGAGATTCATCTGGGCGGTGACTAAGCGGATCTCCTCCCGGGTGGCGATGAGATCGATCCACGTCTGGCAGACCTCCCCGGCGAGGGTGACGGCCGTGGCTTCCATATCGGCGCGGCTGGCCAGGAGCCTTTCTCCCTCTGCCTCTTTGAGTGAACGGATGCGTCCCCACAGGTCGAGTTCATAGGAGGCGGCCAGGCCCAGGTAGGCCGTATCGCTGGTCGTTGTGGTGTCGCCACCCCGCTCCGTGGTGTCGGCACCGGCCTCTCCCGAGAGGGTGGGGAAGAGGGCGCTACTCCGGCTTTTGTGAAGGGCCGCCGCTTGCCTTAATCGGGCCCACGCCTCGCTGAGGGTGAGGTTCTCCTTTAAGGCCATGGCCATGAGAGTATTGAGCTCTTCGTTCTCAAAGGTGGTCCACCAGGGGGCGGAGAGTTCCGGGGCACTGGTCTCGTAGAGGGTGTAGTGCCGGGGGAGCGCCAGGGGCGCAC
>JABXKT010000274.1 GCA_013619155.1 Desulfobacteraceae bacterium | reverse complement strand
TCGTTTTCCCACGCACTGATATAAGCTATCATATCTTGTTTAGATGATTTCATTGAGACTTTTTTCATTTCTAGTAATACATTACCTAAAAACATATTTATTGTCTCAAACTTCATCTCTGTCTCATCATTCATATAAATAGAAAGCTATATCTATAAATGGTAGATACAAGACATGTATCTTAGAATCTGGAGTGTTGTAGCTTCTTACGCCAAGCAGCATGCCTGGATAAAGCCCAATTTCTATTGCCCATGATCTTTCATTATTTTTCTCTTGTTCTTGCATAACATTCTATATCGTATCTGTTTTGTAATTGTTTAATATCCACGTATCTAACTTTTCCTCTTGTCTCCCAGCTCCATTTAACAAACTTATCGATCTGCCTTTCAGCATACTTTTTTCTTGCTATTTTTTTTGCTTCGAAAGGATTAACCTTACTGTCTCTTGACATTCTGCTTGATTTTGTGGTTTATAAATAGTATATCCTGGAAACTGATTAGTTACTAATTGCTTAAATAACTTCCATCTCATAGGGAATGACTCGTTTGCTCTACCTTTTGTTTCTATTATAAAATCTTCACCGATGAAGTCAGGAGTATACTTGATAGGTAAGATCCTTTTCTCACCTCTGTTTTTATATTCTCCCTTACCATTAGCTTGTCTCTCATACACTTGGTTCTCAAAATGAAAACCATTTAATAGAACAAAGGTTTCTCCTTCGTACTTGCTTTTTATACCAGCTTCTTTCATAGCTACGTACATATGCTTTTCAAGCCCTGAGGCAAAGTCGATACCGTCGTACGATACCTTCTTTGCTCTTACTGGACCTTTTTTGCTACTCCTTTTTTTAAATTGCTTCTTCATAATGCTCTCCTGTGTTACCGTTCTGAGCAATTATATTGATACGATTCATACGCTCAAGTTCTAAGTCTAATTCAGCTTGCTCTTTGTTATCTGAAAACTCTTCTTTAGCTGCTTGGATATATAGTATCGCATCCATAAGCTCTTCTTGAACATCGTTTAAATAACCATATAAATCTTTATGACCACCAGTTCGTTCAGCATCTAAAGTTCTACCGTATTTTTCAAAACCTAGATTAGATCTATCAACAAACTTGTTTACAACTCTTTTAACGACAGGGTCTCTGAATTCTATTTCTTGCTTATCCATTATAACGTCTCCTTTACAAATGTTCCATTAACCATTTTACCTTGTCTAGACTTGATCACATCGTAAGCAGATGTAATACAGTCTTCTATATTATGACCTCTTAGTTTAGCCAAGTTAGTTAAGACAACAACCATATCGCCAATAGCGTCTATAACTTCTGGTTCATCATTTTTAAGTATAGCTTCAGCTAGTTCACCAGCTTCTTCCATTAGTTTTAAGTACTGAGTTTTAGCATCACCAGATTTGTATATACCTTTCTCAGTAGCCCAAGTTCTAATTAAGTCATAAACATTAGGCTGTTTAGCTAAACTTAGAACCTCTTCAAGAATACCACCGAATTCTAAGAACTCAGAAGCATAAGCCTTATTATATATGTAACACCTGTTTATATTAAACATTGAAACTTTAGCGTTCTTAACTATCCAGTCTACTGTTTGATCGTCTAAACCAAACACACCATGTTCAGTCTCCCACTTAAGCCCCATGTTATCCATCAAGTTGCCTTTTAGCTTATTCACAGGCATTGGAAAGGTTGTTGTTTGTTCTGTTACGTTTACTTTCATTTTATTGCTTTTATTTAATTTGATTACATTTTTGTATGATTGACGGTCGACTTTGTACCCATACGACTTTTGAAGTTCTATTTCTAGAGCAGATATCTCATCTATATTTTCGCTAGCATGTAAAACCTCGTACTCTCCTTCCTTATAACCTTGCATAAGTGTTACTCTTGTCTTAAGATTACTTGTTGCCCCTATTTTTTTACCAGGGATGTGATAAATATAATACATATTCTGTTGTTTTTAAAGTTTATCGTTATATAAATGCATATTGTGTGCGTAGTGGTAATACCAACCCGTCTCAATAGACAGACTGTCTGCAACCATTTGTTGTAATGATGCAAATTGATACTGATCATTACAGAAACCATACCAGAGGTCATTAGAACGCATCAGAACTGACATACAAAGCTTATTGTCTAAGATCGTGAACTGAACAGCATAAGTGCATGGCGTATCTTTTGTGTAGCTATCTATCTCCTTGCCATCATAAATAGATATTGTTGCTTGCCTAGTGCTAGGGTTATTCTCAAGCATCGCAATAACTTTATATAGTTGATTGTTTCTTTTCCATTGCCAACCATAGTTTGAATTCACGTTACCGTCTTCATCAGCCACTGTCTCTTATACACATCTCCGAGCCCACGAGAC
>JABXKT010000273.1 GCA_013619155.1 Desulfobacteraceae bacterium | reverse complement strand
CCCCGGCCCCGCTCATATCACCCCGACCACCGACCCGATCTTATGCACCCTATGCGGTCACTGTATCGAGATCTGCCCCACCGGGGCCATCACCCTCGAAGAGGGCCTCACCACCGATGCATCCCGCTGCACGTTTTGCTGCGCCTGCCTCAAGGCCTGTCCGGAACACGCCATCACCATGGCCATTCCCGCGCTCCTGGAGAAGGTGGATACTCTCTACACCCACTGCCAGATACGCCGGGAGCCCGAACTCTTCTTATAAGAGAACACACAAGAAAGGGGCCCGACGCAGGCATCCGGCAGCGCCCCTTTTTTGCCCCCCATCCATATCCAGAGGAGAGCCCATGAGAGTCCACACCCTGCAACATGTCCCCTTTGAAGGTCTCGGCAGCATGGAGGCCACCTTAAAAGAACGGGGCCACACCCTCACCATGACACGCCTCTACGATGGGGAGCCCCTACCCCTCGTCAACACCTTCGACCTTCTCATCATCATGGGGGGCCCCATGGGGGTCTTTGATGAAGCGGCACACCCCTGGCTTAACGCAGAAAAACGATTTATCAACGCCACCCTAAGCGCCAAAAAGCGACTCCTCGGCATCTGCCTGGGCGCACAACTGGTGGCGCAGGTCCTGGGGGCCACCATCACCCCCAACCCCCACCGGGAGATTGGCTGGTTCCCCATCAGGCCCCACCTCGCCTTAGAGACGACGCGATTAAAGGGGATATTTCCCCGCGAGGTCGCGGTGTTCCACTGGCACGGGGATACCTTTACCATTCCGGATGGAGCCACCCCCCTCGCCTCAAGCGAGGCCTGCCCAAATCAGGGCTTTATTATGGATAACCGCATTATCGCCCTTCAATTCCACTTAGAGACCACGCCCCATTCCGCGACCCAACTCATCGAAAATGGCCGCCACGAACTCGATGGCTCCCCCTTCGTCCAGACCGAAGAGGAGATCTTCGCCTCTCCCCACCATTTTGCCACCGTTAATCGCATCATGAGATCACTGTTGATAGCCTTGGAAGATTAGAGGTCAAAAAAAAGCCCTTTCGAATATTCCGTAAGGAAATGACAGACTCAAACCTATGGGCCCAACCACTTTTCCATTGACTTCTTTTACTCCCAAAGCGACCCTATAAAAGTCCAATCACCTACCTTACTATCCGCACAGCATCTTCTTTTCACCTGGCCATGACAGGAGAGAACCATGCATCATTCAGACGCCGGCAAAAAATCCATGATTCAGCGCAATCGAGAGGAGTACGGCAGGAGCTATGATGCCCTTTCCTGGGTTACATCCAGCCAGGCAGTCAAAGGGGAGACAGAGCGCAAAACGGCCCTTACGGCCATCCGACAACACGGAGGAATATGGGCGTCCGAGACAAAAATGGGCGCCTCCCACCTCTCGCCAGGATGCCAGTGCTGCCTTGCGGGGAAGTGGTCCTGCCTCTTTATCAACGGAATCTGCAACGGGCGATGTTTTTACTGCCCCACCCCCCAGGACGAGGTGGGGGACCCCACCACCAACCACCTCACCTTCGCCTCACCGGATGCCTATGCCGACTACGTAGCCGCCCTGGGATTCACAGGCATGAGTATCACCGGCGGCGAGCCCCTCCTCACCTTTGAACGCAGCCTCGCCTACATCCAGGCCGTACGGGAGAGGATGGGTCCAGCCATCCATATCTGGCTCTACACCAACGGCACGCGGATCACCAAAGAGAGGCTAAGGCGTCTGGCCGCCGCCGGGCTCGATGAGATTCGTGTCGATATCGGCGCCACCCGCTACGCCTTAAAAAAAGCGGCCATGGCTTCGGGAATCATCCCCACCATCACCGTGGAGATCCCCATGGTTCCCGAAGAGAAGGATCATCTCAAGGCCCTTCTCTCCCCCATGGTCAGCGCCGGTATCTCCCATCTCAACCTGCATCAGCTTCGCCTCACGCCCCACAACATTCGCCACCTCGCCTGGAAAAACTACACCTTTCTCCACGGAGACCGGGTGACCATCCTGGAGTCGGAGCTGGGGGCCCTGGAGATCATTCGTCATGCCATCGATGAGGAGATTAACCTGGGCATCAACTACTGCTCGTTTGTATACAAACAGCGTTTTCAAGGGGCCGGGGCGCGAAGCCGGGCCGCAGAGACCGTGAGCGAGCCATGGGAAACCGTCACCGACGGGGGATACATTCGCCGGCTCTCACTGCACGGGGACCAGGCCGCCTTGGGGGCCATGACGAATCGCCTCGAGGAGGCGGGTCATGCCCACCTTCTCGCCCGCACCGATGAGGGGCTCTGTCTGCCCGCCGGGATCCTACCCCCCACCCTGCCCGAAGGAGTCATCTGCCGCATCGCCTATGATGAGGCGAGCCTCACCC
>JABXKT010000272.1 GCA_013619155.1 Desulfobacteraceae bacterium | reverse complement strand
ATTCTCTAATTTATAATGTAATTGTCGAAAAAACAAATATAAAAAGGAGAACTCTCATGCCTCATAATGATTCTATAGGAATTTTACTTGATTTAAAAGACCCAAACATTACTTTTCATGAAAACTTTTACTCGGAAAGGATTATCAAAAAAATTGTTCATAAAGTAATACGCGCTAAGCTCACTTATCAACCAAATGCTTGTTATAAATGTGGACATATATTCGATGAGCAGATCACTAAACACGGCTTCAAGAAGTCCACCATTAAACTACTAAGTACAGCTGGATATCCTTCTCTACTAGATTTAAATAAACAACGTTACATTTGTCATCACTGTCATTCTACTTTCACTCTCAAGACTGATCTTGTGAAGAAAAACTGCTTCATTGCAACTAAAACTAAACTAGCTATTGCAATCGATGCACAAGATAAAATTTCTGAGAAAGACTTGGCTAAAAGACACAATGTATCACACTCTACTGTGAGTAGAATTATTGATACTGCTTATGAAGCGTACAAAACCAAGCGTAATTATCTACCAAAGAACCTTAACTTTGATGAGTTCAAATCTGTAAAAGAAGCATCTGGTGCAATGTCGTTTCTCTTTGTTGATGCTGATACTGGTGAAATTGTTGATATTGTAGAGAATAGAAAACTGTATTACTTAAAGAACTATTTTCTAGGGTTTACCAAAGCTGCTAGAAGGGCTGTAAGAAATATTGTAATAGATATGTATGCACCATATATGACGTTAATCAAAGCTCTCTTCCCTAATGCAAAGATTATTATTGATAAATTTCACTTAGTACAGCTGTTTAACAGAGCATTAAATAAAACAAGAATAAGAATTATGAATCAAGATAATGAGCTCTATAGCAAACTAAAAAGATATTGGAAACTCATTCTTAAAGATCGTGATAAGCTTGACTGTGTCAAACTTAGGTATAATCATTCGTTCAAAAAACAAATGAGAGAAATAGACATAGTTGCATTTCTATTAGATCGTTGTCCTGAACTTAGAGCAAACTATTGTTTGTATCAAGACATAAAAACAGCAATCAAGCTAAAAAGCATTGAGTTATTAGACCGCTCTATCGAGGAGCCTGATATCTTAATATCTGATTATATGCTTACATCGATTAAGACAACTAAGAAGTATCGGGATTACATAGTAAATATGTTTAATACAGAATATACAAATGGAGTTATCGAAGGAATTAATAACAAAATCAAGGTAATCAAAAGAATTGCATTCGGTTACAGAAGCTTTGTACACTTTAAAAACAGAATACTTATCACTCAAGGTAAGCTGAAACTAAAAGCAGCCTAAGATCACTTTGATCTTAGACTGCAGTTACATTTAATTTTGTGATTTACTCTCCACCAACACTATTTGACAAAGAGCCAATTTTTTTTGCCTTTAACAGCAATTCTATTTTCTAAATTAAGCTGACTTTTTCTCTAACAAATACGTACCTGCAGCCATATAAACGATACCCATACCTACCAATACCAAAACACTAAATAATACTTCTTCAAATCCAGCACCATGGATCATCACTTTCTCAATGGAATAAATGGCCCATTTTTGAGGTGTGATATTAGATAACAGTAACAATGGCTTAGATGATACAATTTCTAATGGCCAGAAACAACCACCTAACATTGCTGTACCTGTAATAATAACAGGTGATATTGCTGATAATTGTCCCATGGTATTAACAAAGTTTGATAAGAACATACCTAAAGCTGTTACACAGAATACAAATGCTGCTAATATAATCAGTAGATACAGTATATTACCTACCCAATCTACTTTAAACAAATACTTACTAACTAAGAACATACTACTCACTTGGATAAATCCTAAGGCAAATGTCATAATAAGATTGCCACCTAGTATTGAAAACTTTGATATCGGTGACATCAGTAGTCGATCCCATGTATGATATTCTTTATCCATTAGGATATCAGAGATACCAAATATAATGGTAAACATAGCAAAGAATAATGAGAATCCAATAACTGAGTGTTTAACTGAACTATATGTTGATTCTTCAGTTAATGTAATTGATTTTACTTCAACAGGAAACTTAAATGTTCTATGTTCTTCAAAAGCATCTCGAGCATAAGTCTTCACCTTTTCATTTGGTACAATCATATGAAGCATTGAAATGATTTTTTCATCCGTATTAACTTCACTAATAACACCCTGAATCAGATTATCCATCTGCATATTGGACATATTTTCTGCCACAATTAACTTTTCAATGGTCACCTTATTATTTGCTAAGTCTGCTTCGAAACCTTCTTTTATATAATAAGCACCATATACATCACTCTCTTTCACAGCTTCTTTAGCGTCTTCAAGGTTGTATTTTATAA
>JABXKT010000099.1 GCA_013619155.1 Desulfobacteraceae bacterium | reverse complement strand
CCCCCTCCCGACGTTCCGAGATATCCCGGGCCAGTCCCACCACCTCCATGCCCCCCTCCCCGGTGGTGATAAAGTGACCCGATACCTCAATCCAGGCCAGCTGACCATCTTTTCTCGTGTGCTCGATCTCCGCCATAAAAGCCGCCCCCTCCCGGGGAGAGGGAAGCAACTGAGTCAACTCCCTCACAGAGCTCTCCGTCAAGAAATCCCAAAACCGTCGTCCCATCAGCTCGTCGACGCTGTATCCGGTAAGTTTAAAGCATGAGGGGCTGGCGTATTGAAGGGTGCCATCGGCCACGTCCACCACCACAAAGGTATCTAAAATATTGTCGGCCAGGATCCTGTAGCGCAATTCACTCTCCCGAAGGCTCTCTCCGGCCTTGTGACGCTCTATAATCTCTCGAGAGAGTTCACGCCGCCTTAACTCCAGCTCATCTTTAAGGGAGGTGACCACTTGGTAGACCCGCGAGTTGTACAGGGCAATGGAGAGGTAGCGGCTCACCTTCTCCAAAAATTGGATCTCCTTGGGTGTCACCAGTGCACGCCCCTGCTTGGCGCCAAAAATCACCAGCCCGATCAATTGATCATGCTGCACCAAAGGTACCCCACACGTCCCATCGTAGACATCCAGAAAGGAGATAAAGTCACGACAGATACCCTCATTCGGGCACCGTCCGTAAGAGTTCAACAGGTAACGATCGATAAAACAGTCCGCCTCCACAAGCCACTTCGTGGTCCCCTCCGTGAAGGCAATGACCTCTCCATTCATATCCACCAGATGGCTCGACACCTCGGCAGGGGCGAAAAAAAAACGACTGGAGTCAAACAGGAGGGTGGACTTCACCAGCCCACCGAATTCATCCACCAATCGCCGGGTATCACGCAAAATAAGAAGATCCCGTACAAATTTTTCCCCAATGGTCTTTAAATAGTGTTCATACCGATAAAAGCGACGGTCCAGCCGGGGATGCACCCGTATAACATAGAGATAATTGGCCATATACCAACCCACAACACACGGGGCCAGCCAATAAAACGGCGCATCCAAAAGAATCGGGCGTATCGCCATAAAGATCCAAAAATTTATCACCACGATCACGGTACCATACACCAGCCGGTACCCAATCAATCGCAGGAGGGCCCCCATATCAAGCACCCGATACTGCAGGACACCGTAGGCCATGATCCCCATGGGTATAAACATAAAATTAGCGCTCGGGTAAAGAGAGCGGCTCCCCAATGACCCTCCCGTCACCACGGGAAGAAGGACTCCCAGCATCAATGAAATAAAAATATACCGATGCTTGAGTCGCAATGCGGCATCGCCACAGATCCGGGTGGTTATAAATCCACAATATATGATGTAACTGGCTGAAAAGATGCCGTGGAGAATAAGAAAGGGGAGGTAAGATCCGGTACCAGCTATAAACCACTCCCCGTAAGAGGCGATGGCCATACACGCGCAGATAACCAATACCAAGGTTTCAAGGAGGGGACGGCACACCCGTAAGGTCCGGTGAAAAAAAAAGATCACCACCAGGGGCAAGAAAGCGTAGGCGCAGAGAATTTCAGGCTCAAGGTTTATGGAAAAACCGATAGGGAAGACCAGACGCTGAAGAAGATACTGGGCCGGTCTAAGGGTCATAATGAGACAAATACAGGTAAAAAAAAGCGTCCCAGGATTGTGGCGCCCCCTAATTAGGGAGAGCAAACAGACACAAACACAGACATAAACAGACAACAACGGGGGGATAAGACCCACATCAAAGGGATCAATCTGCACCAAAACCTCTTTTCCGGCAGTAAAACCGACATTAATATTACCGCCAGCGACCAATCACCATCACGGCATCCGTCCCTCACCGGCCAAGCACTTGTTTGACTCACCTAGGGCGTTCATATATAATTAATAGTATCGGCGAAATTGGCATTACAATTAATAAAAAAAGAGATAAATATCTTCGGTACACATCGACATATGCCCAAATATCAAGGGTTACGATGGCTTGACACACACGCCGTATCCTAAGGGCTCTTTAAAAAAAAATTTAAATACATCGAGGCTCTTGTCCCAAGGGAGGCACATACCCCTTAATTTCTTGCCCCCTCCCGACTCGGAAATACTATGAATGTAATTCGTGCCATCTTAAAAAAAAACCCGACAATCTTCAGTATTTTCGTCATCACCCCCGATGAAACGATTGCCCACTGCCACCCGCATAAGGCCCTCCTCTCCCAGTATCCCACAAACCATCTCAATCGGTTTTACCACGATGCCACCCAACTGATCCCTGGAGGCCATGAGCTTACCCTCGCCTTCGAGACCACCTGGATCACCCTGCGCCCCCTGCCTAAAAACTGGATTCTGGCCATCCACCATGACCAGAAATGCCCCCAGACCGCCATCGACGCCCTACAAAGGGCCGCCACCCGCATGACGACAGGGGTGCCGCAACGGGACCTCCTCTCCATCCTGACCCCCAATGCCCTAATAAAAGGGGAGCTGGCCCCATGGATTCGTCCCCTGATAAAGCTCCGGACAGAGATCACCGGGGCCCCCTGCCAGAATTTATGCCACCAAATCATGAATCGATGGATCAACAGGGAAGACCCATGCCAAGGTAGCTTAGACCAACTCTCTTCCATGCTTGCAGCCACCATCCACGATCCGGTCATGCGAGGCCATTACACCGAAAAAGCGAAAAAAATACTGACCACTGTACCGCGGAAAAAAAGGGGAGAGAAACTGGCATGACCACCCTTCTGGATTTTATTAAGATCGCCCGTATCGACGGGGTCGCCTCCTATTGCCTTCTTCGAGATGACGGCCAGTGCTTGGCCGGCACGGCCATGTACACAAAAAACGTCTGCACAGCCCTTTCACGCATAGCAAAAAGAGGACAAACGAGACGCGAAAAAAGTGACTTCCCCCCCCTATCCGGACTTTGGATCCGAGGTACCGAAGCGTCTCTCCTCCTCATCCCCATGGGAAATTATACCGTGGGAGTGACTCCCTCCCCGGGGAGACCGGAAAATGACGTCATGACAGAGGTTCTCGCCTTTCTCCAGCGTATCCGTCATCAACATACCGTCAGCCAAAAGAGTTAGCCCACTATGCCTCGTTTGATCTTGATTCTTACCATTTTATATCAGCTGATCTCGACCTCTCCGGCCCATGCCGGGCTTCCCCCTTTACGCACCCAGGTCCTCCCCGATCTCACCATGGCCCTTGAACGATACCGTGTGGAGCGCCAACGCCTCGACATCCAGCGCAGGGATAAGCTCAGAAAAGTTGAACGCGCCTACTATCTAAGGCTCAACACCCTCAAAATGAAGGTTCCAGATCCCATCGAGCCCAAGGCGATGTTCGAGACCACCGAAGAGTACAGGCAGCGAAAGGCACTCCACCGCAAAGAGCTGGCCATCGTAAAAAAGACAAACAAGAAAAAACTGACCGAGATGCAGCGCGAGGGCGCACTTCGCCTTCAGGTGGCAAAGATCGAAATGGAGTGGCTGAAGGCCCAACTGACACGTCTCTCTCCCATGGCAGAGACCATTGGCCACCTGCAAGACAAGGGGTGCCTGATGACGGGCGACTCGGCCACCATCACCGTACAACCCCCCAATGCGGACGCCTTCTTATTCCCCGTCACCATCAATCACAGGGGAACCCTCTACCGAAACAGCTGGCCCTATCCCGACCGAGACCGGGCCGAAACCATATGGAGAGGTCGCCACGAACTCAAAGTCTTCCCACGCTACAGTCCGGAACCTTCAGGAGACGGGGGCATTGCCCTCACACTCACCGCCTTTATCGTCGCCGATTCAAAAAAAACGTCCCTCATCGAATTCCCCATCGATACCCCCACCCCCTTTGATGCCATCACCCGCTTAGAGCGCATTCGGTCCGATGAGCTCCCCTCGGCTCGTATCCTCATGGCCTTAAGCAATGCCCTAGAGGGGCCGCTGCCCAATATGCGGTTTGTCTTTGTCTCCTCCCGACCCTTTGATATGGGTAGCCCCCGGCGTACTCCGGGACGCCTCCCCGATGAGAGCCAACACAAGGTGGTGCTCAATCGCCCCTTTTATATACAAACCACCGAGGTGACCCAGGCCCAGTGGGAAGAGGTCATGGGCAACAACCCCTCGGCCTTCCCCCACTGCGGCGGAGACTGCCCCATCGAAAATATCTACTGGCAGGAGACCCTACGCTTCATCACCAAGCTAAACGCCCTCTACAAGGGCAAGGGACGTTTCAGGCTTCCCACCGAAAGCGAATGGGAATACGTGGCCCGCACAGGCACCGTAGACCCTTGGGTTCAATCCGACTCGAAGGCCTCCTTCTACGCCTGGTATCGTGAAAACTCAGGAGGAGCCCCCCACCCTGTGGCCACCCGACGCTCCAACCTCTGGAATATCTACGACATGAACGGCAACGTGTCAGAGTGGTGCAGCGACTGGTATGGTCCTTACCCCGAGACCCCCTTAAGCGAATCGCCCCAAGGCCCTCTGAACGGAGAGTTCCGAGTCAGTCGCGGTGGCAGCTGGTTTCACGGCATCGACACCATTCGAGGGGCCCACAGAAACAGTGACAACGCCGGGGACAAAAGTGGCTATACCGGATTTCGTCTTGTCCTGGATATACCCTTGAGTGCCCTTCAGGGTGCCGATCCCCCCTTTAAGGACTCTGGCAAAAAATAAATAAATAGATTTCATAAGAATACCGCTGTGATTTGCCCCGAGGAGCGGTGTAAAGTGCAGCGACAACTCACCTTCAAGGTGTTTTTGCCGAAGTGGCGTCGCCACCCTCGCCGCTGGGGCAATGTGACTAAAGCCGGCCTCCGGCGGGTCGCTTTTTAAAAAAAAGCGTCACAAAAACTTTCCGATTACCGTGACAACATGCCCTCGTTCATAGGGAATGGTGTCACGGTGGCCTTCTTTTTGGCAACGAATGTGACGGACCCGGGGAACAAGGGTACGGAGCATTCGCGAATTTGGGTTCCAAGGCCCCAGCCCTCAATAAACTCGGGTGGGGCCTTTCACTATCGCTTCGAGATTCGACACAAACCGCAAATGCCGCGCCTGGGCGAAGGCCCAACCAGTCTCCGTCCCCTCAAGGCCTGACCCCGAGACTGGGCACCTCACCATGAGGAGGTGCCCCAGTCTCGGGCTTTCCCCTTTTTGTACCCGCACTTTTTACTTTCCTTTCCCTTCGGCAACGACTACTTTAACAAAAAATGAGTACCCGGCCCTGTCAAGGATCCACCGGTTGCCGGATCTTAAAGATTCATCCGTCTTATTTTGTCTCCTCCCGATGCAGTGAGGGGAATCGCATCGGCCCCACTCCATGGACCCTGACCCATTTTTCCAGTGAGATACCTTGCCCATGGTACGAGATTACACAACAGTGCTTCACGAAATGACCGTCTCCCCCGAGGAGGCCCTCAAAGATATTGAACCGGGAATGAGTATCTTCATCGGAACCGGTGCCGCCGAACCTCGCACCATGGTTCGTGCCCTCATCAACTCTTCGGCCCCCAACATCCAAGACTTGGAGCTGATCCAGATCATCAGTTTCGGAGACGCCGTTCTCGCCGAAGGTTTCTCTGCCGAGCGCTTTCGGCTCAAGACCTTCTTCTCCGGCTGGATGGCCGATGAGGCGATCTCAAAGGGGTATGTCGACTACATCCCCAGCCGATACTCGGAAATTCCCAACCTCTTTGCCTCGGACCATATCGATGTCAACGTGGCCATCATCCAAGTCTCTGCACCCAACGATTCGGGCTACTGCAGCTTAGGCACCGCCGTGGACGTGGCCAGACAGGCCATCGACAAAGCCTCCATTGTCATCGGTGAAATCAACGAATATGTGCCCCGTACCTTCGGCGACACCTTCGTTCCCATCTCCGACTTCGACTGTTTTGTCCTCTCCCATGAGCCCCCCATTGTCTTTAAACAATGGCCGGTGGATCCGGTATTCGATGTGGTGGCCGAAAAGGTCGCCTCGGTCATCGAGGATGGCAGCTGCCTCTCCTACTCCATCGGACCCCTCTTCGAGGCTCTGCCCCGCCATCTAAAGGGGAAAAAAAACCTCGGGATCCACAGCCCCTTCATCACCGATGCCCTCATGGATCTCATCAACAGCGGCGCCGTGACCAATCGAAACAAGAAGATCTACCAGGGAAAATCTCTCACCTCCTACGCCTTGGGCTCTCCGGCCCTCTTGAGATGGCTTGATGGAAACCCCATGGTGGAGTTCCAGGCCATCGACCGGGTCTTCAGCCCCATACAGATCGGCAAAAACCCCTCGGTGGTCACCATTATCCACGCCCGAAAAGTGGATTTAAAAGGACGATTCGTCCTGCATACCGGTAAAGACAACATGGCCACCGGCCCTTCAGAGGTGATGGACTTCTTCAACGGCGCGGAGATCTCCAGGGGTGGCTGCACCATCTTTGCCCTCTCCAGCCGAAATCTTCATGGCAAACCCAACGTCACCTGCAGTGTCAGCAACTATCCCAATCAGTTCTCCGTTCACGAGGCCGTGGATCTGGTCGTCACCGAATACGGGGTGGCCAGCCTCAAAGGACGCACCATACGTGAACGGGCCCAGGCCCTCATCGAAATCGCCCACCCCGATGACCGGGCTGCCCTTATGGAGACCGCCAAAAAAAACAACATCCTCTACCCCGACCAGATCTACCTGGAGCACGCCGCCCACGCCTACCCCGCAGAGCTCCACCAAACCCGCACCTTCAAGGGGAATCAGGAGATCAACTTTCGCCCCATCCGCCCCTCCGACGAGGAGGGCATGCGAAAACTCTTCTATCGGTTCTCAGACACCGCCGTCTACTACCGATACTTCACCTCGGTTACCGCCATGCCCCACGCACGCATGCAGGCATACGTCAACATCGACTACACCGACACCATCTCCATTGTCGGGTTCACCGGCAAAGCCCAAAAAGAACGACTGATATCCGAAGGACGATTTGTAAAAGGACGGCGGGAGGGGTACGCCGAGGTCGCCTTCGTTGTGGATGACGCCTTTCAAAATATGGGTATCGCCAGCGGCATGCTCTCCATTCTCACCGATATCGCCAAAGAGAGGGGGCTCAGAGGATTCACCGCCGATGTACTGACCTCTAACCGGCAGATGCTGGCCGTCTTCAAAAAATGGGGCCACCAGTGCACCGTCTCCATGAGCGATGGGGTCTATGAGATCACCATCGACTTCGCATCGACCCCAAATACATAGGGATGATCGTTTTGATACCGTATCTTTTGGGTAACAGTGGGCGTGACTATTCGAGATATGCCTTCTATGGCTAAAATGGCTAAAGAATGGGCCTCCGGCGGCAAGGTGTGCCACCTTGAAAGCAGGTTGCATATGCGCGTCACCCCTCGTGCCTCGGGGCAAATCGCATACACCGTTGATTTTTTTATTAAAGCGATCTAATGATGTCTGTTTGCCCATCCCGTTTTTATAAAATAAGGCAAAAGCTTGGCTCCCGGCAGGGCTATCGGAGGCATCTTTAACCCGGCTGACTCCGGCGCTCTTTTTATCAAAAAGCACCAAAAACACTGTGCGATGACGGTGACGGGCCTTTAGCCCTCCACAGTCAAAATCCTGGAGTCCCGGGCATTTACCCTCTAACGCCGGCAGGCCTGCTTTTCCAGCCCAATGAGAGTGCTCTCACCAAAGTGGGGGCCTAAAAAAGGCCACCCATATAAATCCAGGACCGACTATGCACGAAATAAAATTAAGCCTTATCATTGAAGAGGGGCATCCCGCCTATGAATGGGCAAAAAACCAGTCCGATGCGGTGGGGGCCTTCGGCCACCTGGGCACCCATATCGACTGTTATCAATCAACACCCGAAAAGACCCATTATGAAGTGGACACCCTGATCATCGACTGCACAAAAGAGATGCCATCCGTAAAAGAGATCGAGGCCCTTAATATCTCAGGCAAGGCCCTCATCCTCTTTACCGGAAACATGGAGAAAAATGGGTACGGAACGCCAGAGTACGGGGCGATGAATACACATCTAAAAAGTAACGCCCTTGATGCTATTCTTTTAAAATCACCGGCATTTATTATTATCGACAGCTATGGCATCGGGGCCCACGGCGAAGAACACATAAAGTTCGATAGAAGATGCGAATCAAAAGACTGTTTTGTCATCGAAAATGTGGCCGTATCCCATATTTTCCCTGGCTCCTGCCAAAAATTAAACATATCCATCGACACATCATCGGGGTCCACCGGAAAAAGGTGCCTAGTGACCGCCATCTCTGCCAAACACCCAGCCACGCCCCCCCTTTAAATGAAGATCCCCTGCCCCTGTCGGACATTTTTAAAAGAAACGAAAGAGTTACCCCTTATTTTTATCTATTTTTTTAAACCCGCCCCCGTCAAAAAAAGAATTCCCCCACGCACCTCGAGAGGTAACAGCCTCGAAATATTGTTGAATATACTACTATAGTCACGTATGGATTGAATCCGTAACGAGACATAAGGGATCAGGCAAAAAATAAATGCACCCGTTTAAGAAAAATTCCGCTGTGATTTGACCCGAGGAGCGGGGCAAAGCGCAGCGGTAACCCGCTTTCGTTTAGGTGTTTTTGCCTCACGTGGCTTCGCCACCCTCGCCGCCGGAGGCATCGTTTTTTGTCTGTTTTATTTTTGCGCAGGCCCTTAAGGATTCAAAATGTATCCGGGGAGTAAAGTTTAATCGGGACTCCCCCTTCAAAAAATAAGTCAGGAAAAACCATGGATTTACAAAACCGCCCCTTAAAAAAAAGACCCCTCTTCAGCAATCGATTGTCCATCATTACCGTAGCCGCCGGGTCCGCCATCGGCCTCGGAAATATCTGGAAATTTCCCTACATTACCGGAAAAAATGGGGGCGCCGCCTTTATCATTGTCTATCTTTGCTGCATCGCATTGATCGGGCTCCCCGTGTTGATATCCGATTTTATGATCGGACGACGGGGCGGGAAAAATGTCGTGGGGTCATTCCGGGCCCTGGCCGGAGATCGGAGTCCCTGGCTCTTCGGAGGCTTCATCGCCCTCTTCGGAAGTGCCACGGTGCTAAGCTTCTACGGAGTCGTGGCCGGATGGTCCTTAGGCTACGTGGTCAAGGCCGTCTCCAATGGCTTTGCCGGAAAAAGTCCAGCCGAAGTCGGTGCCATGTTCAACGATTTCGTGACATCACCCATCGCCCCCATCGCGTATCAACTGATCTTTATGAGCATCACCGCAGGGGTTGTCTATGCAGGGGTCAAAAAAGGCATCGAAGCGTTCTCCAAGGTGATGATGCCGATTCTCATCGGTATCATCGTCCTCCTGTGCATTCGCTCCCTCACCCTCCCGGGGGCCGAGGGCGGCATTGCCTTTCTCTTTAAACCCGACTTCTCCAAGCTATCGGCAGCCGGGGTCTTGGATGCCCTGGGACACGCCTTCTTTACCTTGAGCTTAGGGGTCGGCACCATGATCACCTATGGCTCCTACATCGATAAAGATGAAAACCTCGCCACAACGGCCCTTCAGATCTGTATCGCCGATACGGTCATCGCCCTGCTTGCCGGCATTGCCATCTTTCCCGCCGTCTTTGCCTTTGGAGTGGAACCCGGCCAGGGTCCCGGCCTTGTCTTCGTCACCCTCCCCAATATCTTCGTCCAGATGCCCGGAGGGTACTTCTTTTGCATCCTCTTCTTCCTCTTACTGGCCGTGGCCGCCTTGACCTCATCGATCTCCATGCTCGAGGTGAGCGTGGCCTATGCATCGGAAGACCTCGGTATCTCCAGGAAACGCGCGACCCTTTTTCTGACCGCCCTCATCTCCGGGGTGGGGATAATCTGCTCCCTCTCCCTGGGCCAGTATCGGGAGTCCCTCACCCTCTTCGGCAAAAATTTCTTCGACTTGGCCGATTTTGCCGTCTCCAATGTGGAGATGCCCATCGGAGGGGCCATATCCGTCCTCTTTATCGGGTGGGTGCTTAAGCGTCAGAAATCAGAAGAGGAGCTGACCTGCCATGGCAAAATAAAGGTCCCCTTAATCGCTGCCTTCATCTTCACCGCCAAATACCTGGCCCCGGTGGGAATCGCCATCGTGTTTCTCCACTCCCTGGGAGTGATATAATCACGCCATCCACGGCCTTTTTGGTCTAAAAAACAGACCGATTCAGCTTAGGCCTCCGGCAGCCAGGGGATGATCCCCTGGACCCCAGGATGCGAATGATCTCACCCCGCTCCTCGGGGTGAGATCATTCGTGGAGATTCTTATAAATTTAATCCAAATCTGTTTGTAAAACCCAGCTCATAGAATTGGCAAATGTTTGACCTCCAGCAGGGCCAAGCGAAGCAATGCGGCGAAAGCCTGCCTCCGGCGCTTTGCCGGGGGCCAACCTTTTGCAAAAGGTTGCCAAACAGGTTTTAATAGTGACCATGACGGGCCTTTGGCCCGTCATGGTCACTAAATTGGGGTTCAGGGCGGCAAAGCCGCTTAGGCAAAAAATTCCCTGGCCGCCGGAGGCCTATATTTTGTTTTCAGAGGAACTCGCTTACCGCATGTGTGGCTGTAAAAGGATGGTAATCAGGAAAATAAATGCTCACGTTTAAGAAAAAAGCCGCTGTGATTTGACCCGAGGAGCGGGTTAAAGCGCTGCGGCAACCTGCTTTCAAGGTGGCTCACCTTGCCGCCGGAGGCCAGTTTTTTGGTCACGTTGACCATAGAAGGCATAACGGATGTCCCACCACGCCCATCGGTCCACTGCTTTCACATGAACCGCCCCTGACTCTTCTTCGGCCCTTTTTTGGAGTGCCCCTTCATCGCCAAGGGATGTGCTATTTTATATAGCGGCTCCAAGCGTTGACACCCGAAAGCCCCGGTGCTAAAAAACGGCTCATCCACTGATGCATTTTTTCCTCTCATTCAACCTCAACACCATGCAGCCAATCCTATGAAAATAAAAAAAATTGAACTATTGGCCCCCGGCGGAGATATTGACTCGATAAAAGCGGCCATTGCCGCAGGCGCAGATGCGATCTACTGTGGCTTGAATAAGTTTAATGCCAGAGACCGGGCGACCAATATCGACTTCGATGAAATGACTGGGATTGTGCATCTTGCCCATAAACACAATTGTGCCGTTTTTCTCACCTTAAATATCATTATCGTGGAGAGTGAGCTCCCGGCCCTGGTAAAATTACTCAATAGGGTGGTCAACACAAAGATCGATGCCATCATCGTCCAGGATTTGGGACTCTTTTATCTCTTAAAAAAATACCTGCCATCCCTAAACGTCCACGCCTCCACCCAGTGCAATACCCACAATTCGGGCCAGATCCATTTTCTAAAAAAACTCTCGGCCACACGCACCAATCTGGCCCGGGAGTTAAACATCCATGAGATAAAAGCACTGGCGCGTCTGGGCCATGAATACAATATGGAGACAGAGGTCTTCGTCCACGGCTCCTATTGCCTCTCT
Organism: Desulfobacteraceae bacterium; assembly: GCA_013619155.1. Classification (GTDB taxonomy): domain Bacteria; phylum Desulfobacterota; class Desulfobacteria; order Desulfobacterales; family Desulfolunaceae; genus Desulfoluna. The sequence continues at coordinate 29,598 of JABXKT010000099.1, read as the reverse complement.
TTTTCAGGGCTGTGCTATATCAGCTCTGTCCTCGGGGGACGATCGGGAAATCGCGGCCGGTGCAGTCAACCCTGCCGGGATCGTTACGAAACGACCCCTCAAGGTAAAAATTTCCCCCTAAACCTTAAGGACAATTCGGCCTATGGGGACTTAAGGGCGCTCATGGATGCGGGGGTGGACTCTCTTAAGATTGAGGGGCGGATCAAAAAATTCGATTACGTCTATACGGTGGTGAGCTGCTGGAAAAAACAGCTCCAGAATTTTTATAGAGAGAACAAGGGATTAACGGATAAGAGCGATCTCTACAGGGTCTTTAACCGGGACTTTTCCAACGCCTTCTTACGGGGCGATATCCATAAAAATATGTTTATCGATAGCCCCCGGGATCACTCCATCAAACAGCTCTCCAACGCGGATCATTACGCCACCCCCGAGATAATGAACGCAGAGCGCATCAGATTTTACGAGGAGAAAAAAGCCCTCACAACCCGGGCCAAAAACGAAATCGCCCCATTGAGCATCGCAAAATCGCCTCTAAAACTGGATATTTCAGGGGGCCTTGGCACCCCATTACGCGTCGTTGTCAAGACAAGTGAGACCTCATTTACCATTGACTCCAGAGTCTGCCTCACCGAAGAGACGCAGAAACACACCGGAAAAGCCCCAAACTATCTCCATTTTCTGAATAATTTTAAGCCATTAAATACCACGGCATATTATATCGACACGATCACCCACGACGCCCTCTCCCGGGACCTTTTCATCCCCTTTAAAGAGCTCTCGTGGATCAAAAAAGAGATCTTATTCATTCTAAATGACTCGAAAAAAACGCAGCTCCCCATCGAGCTGCCCCCCTTAAAGCGAGAGCCTCCCTTAGATAATGCCCCATCTCTCTTCGTCCTCATCGACACTCCAGAAGATATTCCCTTCTGCCAGGCCCCATCGACGCCCTTTTTCTTCCAGCTCCCCGAATGTTTTGATCACGAGTCGTCTGATCTCATCACCCTCTTCCGAGAACACCCCTCGCTGATTCCCTGGTTTCCAGCCGTTCTCATCGGAGACGACTACACAGCGGCGGTTCATTTTCTCGATACGGTGCGCCCCGAACGTATTGTCACCAACAATACCGGCATCGCCTATGAGGCCGACAAGAGAGGGATTCCCTGGATCGCAGGGCCCTTTTTAAATATCGTCAACTCTTTTAGCCTCGTGTGCCTCAAAGAGCACTTTCACTGCCATGGCGCCTTTATCTCCAATGAGATCCATAGAGACCAGATCAAACGCATCGTAAAACCCAAAAATTTTGATCTCTACTACAGCATCTACCACCCCATCTCCCTTCTCACCAGCCGTCAATGTCTGCACCACCAGGTGGTGGGATGTGAGAAGACCCGCATGGATGAGAGGTGCCGCCTCACGTGTGAACGGGCCTCATCCATTACCCGTGAAAATGGCACCCCCCTCTTCATAAAAAAGACAAAGGGCCATTACGCATGTATCTATAATAATCATCACTTCTTAAACACAGATATTGTGAAGGATCTGCCCCATACTTTCTCTGGTTTTTCCATTGATCTGCGAGAGATAAAGACAGAGACGAGAGTCACAAGGGATAAGCCGGGCACCATCGCCCTTTTTGAGCATCTTTTAAGGGGGGATACCGGTTCAGAGGAGAGACTCCACCAGGCCATCCACCCCTCCACCCAGAACCAGTATGAGAAAGGGATCTAAAGGCCTGCCTTAAAACGGAAAATAATGCTCCCGTTTGCCGGCCCAGGTGGAGATAAAAGGGCATCTGCCCCCTCCTTCCTACGGGGTGAAGGAAGGGTGACTAAAAAAGGGGGGAGGGACATGTGCCCCTCTCCCCCTCACAAACAGACAAAACAGACAAAACAGAAAATATTAAATTCAATCGGTAATTATTGGTACTGGGCTCACACCGTTCCAATTCGAAAAATTTACAAAATATGAAGTGATTTTACAGACGGTAAAATCACACTATGTTGTAGGTCAGAATAATATGAGCCCAGTACCTAATTATTCAGCGGCTAAAAAAACCGTCTATGATTAAAGTGATCAAGAAACGGGCCTCCGGCGGCAAGGTGCCTTGAAAGCGGGTAGCGTATGCGCTTTACCCCTCGTGCCTCAGGGCAAATCACATACGCCTTTGATTCTTCGCTTAAACCCAAAGTGGCTTGAGAATAGTTGTTTATCAACCTTTCCAAAAGGTTGGCCCCCGGCAGGGACAAGCGAGGCGCCGCTAAATAGTGGCATTCAATCAGTACTTATCTATAAGGGACTGAATTGCTCCCGATTGATACCTTTTCCGGATAACGGCATTCAAGGAGTCCAAATAAGCCTGCATATGCAAATCCTTGGAAAAGGCAACGTAGTTCGGATCTTCAACCAAGGGCTTTTCAAGAACGGTAAACATCTCTCTTTTAAGGGAGGGATCACTATCGATGGCACGGTTCAAGGCGGCCACTCCAGGACTGAAGATGGCGGCATCGATACGGCCCGCCATGAGTTTTTTAAGGCGCTGAATATTATTGGCATCGGTATCGAGGGTAAAATAGCGCTTCACACGCTCATACTCCGGGCCAAAAGAGCAACCACGACAGCTGCCCATGCGTTTCCCCTCCAAATCCTTCACGGAGTCGAAGGCAAATTCGTGGCCCCGTTTCACCACCAAAATAACGCGATCGTAAAAAATAGGCTCTGAGAAATCAAACAAGGCCAGGCGTTCCTCGGTCTTGGATATACCCATGATCCCCCCCTGCCCCTTGAGAGCCAGGTTATATGACCGTGCCCAGGGCCCAAAATCATATCGATAGTCAACCCCCAGCTCTTTTTGGGTGGACGCCATGATATCCACCAGAATGCCCCGGGGAATACCGCCTTCCATCCAGGATTTGGGTTCTTTAAAGGCATTTCCTCTCAAAATTAGGGACTCTGCACCGCAGGTGGAACACACCGATACCAAAAAAAAGGCCCCCACAAACAGGGATTTCAAACGCCTCATAAAATGCTCCTTGCTCTTTTATTTTATAACGATTTCGCCGTGCCTCCAGGGGAAGGCCTCTTCACAAAAGCCCCCCAAGGAGACGGCGTACTTTGCCCCTTGGGGGCCATCACACCTTAAATGATTTCAGTAATTCATTGAGACCGGTGGAGAGCCCCGATAGGGTCTCTGTGTTATGGTCCACCGAGACACTGCTCTCCACCATTTTTTCGGCGGAGATATTGAGTGTCTCCATATTATGGGCAATTTCTCCAGAGAATCGCGAACTGTCCGACACCTTCTCGTTAATCTCAGAGATGCTTGAGGAGGTCTCTTCAATGTTTTGAGAAATCTCTCGTGCCCGCTTCGACTGATCCCCTAAGGCCTGGGCAATACTCTTCACCACATCGTCGATATTTTTAATCACAGACGATATTTTGGATACTTCGGAGACGGTCTCTGCTGTCGAGGCCTGGATGGCCCCGATTTTTTGTTCGATCTCCCGCGTGGCATCGGAGGTCTGTATTGCCAAGGTCTTTATCTCATTGGCAACCACATGAAACCCTTTCCCCGCATCTCCCGCACGGGCCGCCTCGATGGTGGCATTAAGGGCCAGAAGATTTGTCTGGGCGGCAATTTCGGTGATCACACCGGTAATCTCCGAAATACCGTGGGCGGATACCCCCAGGTCGTTCACCTTCATGGAGGTCACCTCAGATTGCTGCATGGCCGCATGGGTGATCGTCCGTGCATGGTCACAATTGGCGGCAATATCCCCCACAGTAAGGGTCATATCTTCCGTTGCCGTGGCCATCATGGCGGCATTCGATGATATTTGCTCGCACCCGGCGGCCACTGAGATCATATTCTCACTCAACTGGGTGGCCCCTGCCACAAGAGACCGGGTCTGATGAGAAACGGCGCCCGATCCGGTGTGCAATTGCTGGGATATACCAGACAGATCCTGAGAAGAGAGCTTCACTGTCTCTGCATCACGATTCACAGCCCCTATCACCGTGTGCAGTTTATCGATAAAAAGATTAATCCAGGCGGCAAGTTGCCCTATCTCATCACTACTTTTTATATCGATCCGAAGCGTTAAATCCCCATCCCCTTGGGCAAGATCAATCACACTCTCCATCAACTGATGAATCGGCCGGACCACAATCACCTTCAGACAAAAAACAATGGTCAATGCCAGGACGGCAATAATCAAAGCAGTCACCCATAATTGAAGGCGCTTGACCTCATAAATACTTTTTTGAGCCATCTCATTAAAATCAAGGAGGCCTTTTTCAGTCGTCTCCTGCTGCTCTGCCACGGCACGGCGGATATACGTTTCCGTATAGTATAGAATCACGCTCCCTGTTTTCTGCCCCTGAACCAGAGCATCGGCACGAAACGATAAGGCGTATTCCGAGGAGAGTCGATCGGGGATCTGCACCCCCGCCCTCAACTCTCCTTCATGCCAGGCGGCGGCAAAGGCTTGTCCCGAGTTGTCCTCCACCTGGATCGCCTCAACACCCTCGAACTGCATAAATGAGGTCAATAATTTCTGAAGATTCTCACTGTCAAAGTTATAAATAAACGAGGCCGAGCTCTCACCGCACACAATCGACAGACGGCGTACCGACTCTGAGAGGTCCCCCATCTGTTTATTCGCATATCGATCGCTTAACTTTTTTAATGATAGCGCATTCCCATGAATGAGGGTGTGTGCCATATCTGACTCCATATTGATAAAAACTAGGCTATTCACCAATAGAAGAAGTAAAACGACACCACTGCACACAAACGATGTTTTAAAGGCAATCCCACGCTTCATTCGCTCCACATCCCCCCCCCTTTTGAAATAATTGTCATGGGATAATGGATCTCCCATCTCTTAAAAGACTAAGAATATAAACTACATTCACCCGTCCCTATAAATATACGCCCGGTGGAACAATCCGGATGCCTCACCCCACGAAGAGTATCGCAAGACAAATGAGAATGGCTCACCTGCGCCTGTCTATAATGTCGAATGTCGACATCTTAAGATGTCACGTGCCCACTTTTAGAGTGTTAAGGATGAGTCTATACAATACACGCATTGATTTATCAATTGTAAAAGAGGCCAATGTTACCGCAAAAAGAACAATTATTTATATTAGATAGAATCCAAAAAATTCGCCACTTCTACATAGACACAAGGCTTAATCCTCGATTTGACCGGTCACTCTTTTATAAGATATCATGGGTTCATCTCATCTTTTTCATCACGATCCCTGCCCATCTTTAAATACTCCCCCCACAAAAGGAAAAGAAATGAAAAAATCTCTCTTCACACTCATTCTCATCATCTCCCTTCTAAGCATCACGGCCCCTTCCCATGCCATTCAACCCATGCCCGAAAAAACTGGATTTTCAGGATTTATCAACATCGGTGCCGGTGCCATGAATGCTAAAAATAACATGGTTGCAGGAAATGACATGGCCGATATGACCCCCAAACGCATCGACTCCATTTCCGGAAGCCCCAAATCCGACATCAACGCCATCCCGCTGATAAATTTTGAACTAAACTACACCATCTCCGAAACCCGAACCCAAATAATCGCCGGCAACCGCCTGGAGGACCTGCTTCGCTTTGACACCTCCAGTATCCTGGGTATTCGCCAGGAGCTTCCCGATAAATCCAGTGTCAGCCTCTTTTATGCATTCAGCCCCTTTGCCACATCCGTCTGGGAAGACCCCTATCTCACCGGTGAGGCAAGAAAAAAAACAAACCGCACAGGTGAAGGCCTACGCATGGGCTTCGACCGAATTCTTGGCACCCAATTTGAGACAGAGTTCACCTGGCGTAAAATCTCCATCGACACCGAGACAAGTGGTACGAGCCAGGCCCTGACCCCTTCAGAAAGGGATCTTCTCAACAGAAATGGGCATATATTCTCAGGAAAAGTCACCCACCCGTTCTCCATTCAAAAAATGCGTCACAAAATCATTCCCACCCTGGAGTACAGCCGCTACGATCTCGAGGGTGATGCCATGGCCTTCAACAGATACGGACTCCTCCTCTCCTACCTCCTCATCGGATCACGATTTAACGTGATTACCAACCTTATGTATGCACGTTCCGACTTCGACGAGGAGAATCCTCTCTTCATAAAAACAAGGAGAGACGAGGTAATGGGTGCATCCCTCTCCCTCTTCTACAAAAGATTCTTGAAGGTACCCGCCATGAACCTTGTGGGTACCATCGCCCACTACGAAGGTGACTCCACCATCAATTTTTACGACAGCCGAAGCAGCATGGCAACGCTCTCGATTCTCTATCGGTTCTGATTTTTCCTCGATAAAAATAGCCTCATAAGGACTCTCACGTCGATGCCGGCCCGGGTATTTTTAGCTACGTGGCGTCGCCATCCTCGCCGCCGGAGGCTTCTTTTTTCGCTGAATAGTGATCAGTGACGGACACTTCCGCACCCCCGATCCGTATCCGTATAGACCAATCAAGATCTTAATATCACAGCAAAATAAACGCGCCCAGGCGATGTATTCTCGGGAGAGACCGTACTAAGGCCTGGTGGAGAGCACCCGACCGTTTTAGGTATTCCTTGAGTTTAAACCCGTCCCCCCACCGTCGAGGCGTCCCACAAATGCCATGGGGCTCTCTCCAAAATAACGCTTGAACTCCCGGCTAAACTGGGTGGCACTTTCATAACCCACGACATGAGCCGCCTCACCGACGCGAAACCCCTGATCAGCAATCAACCCCCGTGCTTTATTGAGTCGAATCTTTTTAATATACTGAATGGGCGAGGAGGCCGTGACATCTTTAAATGTGCGATGAAAGGCTGAAACACTCATATTCACCAAACGGGCGAGGGCTCCCACATCCATCGGCTCCTGGTAGCTGCCATGAATCTGCTTTAAGGCCTTGTCGATACGAGAGATATGGGAATTTTTCATGGCCAAGGCATACAGTAAAGCGGCATTATCGCCGACCATGACCCGAAAAAGCAGCTCGCGGACGATCCCGAGCCCCAGTACCTCGGTATCCACGGGCGATTGCAGAGCCGTCAGCAAGCGGCACACCGTCTGTTTGAAAGGGGCGTCTGCATGGGCCAAAAACAGACCCTGACATGGCCCCACCGACGCCCATTTCCCCGGATCGATATAATCGTCCATGGCCCCTAGGATGCTGTGAATAACAGTCAAATCGATATCCACCAGTAGTCCTATAAAGGGGGCATCTCGGGAGGCTGTGGTTTCACACTCGGCGGGAAGCGACACTGGAAGCACGAGATAACGATCCGGGTTGTATTCATAGACCCTGTCCCCCAGAAAGACCCGCTTTGCCCCCTGGCCCACGATAATAATTCCCTGGTCATAGAGCAGGGGAGCCCGGGGCATATACTCACTCGCCTTGTAGAGCCGAACTCCCGGAAGGCGCGTACTGCTCAGACCCTCATCCCTTGCCAATAGACTCATCAGAGCCGCCATATTATCCATCTCGTCTCCTTGACATCATCTGATGGTCACCACACGGGTACCATACAATACGCCGTTAAAACCGACCGCCTGCCCACAAAAGCAGAAACAGGCAACAAAGAGGTAGGTTTGTATATTCCCAATTTCGGGCGTTGATCTATAGTGGGCGAACACGATAAACCCACTGAAAAAAAAGGATCATTCATATGATGAATTTTGATTTTTACAACCCGACTCATATTGTTTTTGGAAAAAATCGCCTAACAGAACTGGACAGTCTCGTACCTAAAAATGCCAAGACTCTCATCCTCTACGGTGGGGGGAGCGTCAAAAAATACGGCACCCTCGATAAAATCATCCAGGCCTTGCCCCAGAGAGAACTTCTGGAGTTTGGTGGCATCGAACCCAACCCAAAATTTTCGACCCTGATGAAAGCGGTGGAGATGGCACGGCGGGAGAGCGTCGATTTTCTCCTGGCCGTGGGAGGCGGTTCGGTGATGGACGGCACCAAATTCGTCGCCCTTGCCACCACGTACGAGGGCGATGCTCAATCGCTATTGACCCATGGTTTCCAGCCGGTGCCTGTGGAGACGGCCCTCCCCTTGGGCACGGTGGTCACCCTTCCCGCCACAGGCTCTGAGATGAACTCAGGCGGTGTCATCAGCCATAAGGGTGGAAAATTCCCCGTCTTCAGCCCCTTCTCTTTCCCGAAATTCTCCCTTCTGGATCCCACCCTCACCTACACCCTACCCGCGACCCAGGTAGCCAATGGCATCATCGATGCCTTTATCCATACCGTGGAGCAGTACGTCACGATTCCGAGTGACGGCAGTTTCCAGGACCGAACCGCCGAGGGTATTTTGAAAACCCTCATTGAAATTGGAAAAAAGACCTTAGATGAGCCCACCAACTACGATGCCAGGGCAAACCTCATGTGGTGCGCCACCAATGCCCTGAACGGACTCATCGGTGCCGGCGTTCCTCAGGACTGGACCACCCACATGATCGGCCACGAACTCACCGCTCTCTTTGGCATTGACCACGGAAAAACCCTGGCCATTTTACAACCATCCATCTGGACCATTCGCACAGAGCAAAAACGTGAGAAACTACTCCAATATGCCACTCGGGTATGGGATATCACCACAGGCGACGATGAAAGCCGCATCACCCATGCCATCGAAAAAACCCGCGCATTTTTCGAAGAGCTGGGGGTCAAAACGCACCTCTCCGACTACGGGGTGACGGAAGATCGTCTGGAAGAGGTCATCACCGCCTTGGACGCCCATGGCCTCACCGCTCTATCTGAAACAGGCGAGGTCACCCTGGAGGTGAGCCGAAAGATACTCAAAATATCCTTATAAACCAAAACAATATCCATATCCGAGACTCTTTGTCGAAAAGTATCGTGCAAAGAGCCTTGGATAAAAAACGGAGACAAAAGACCGTCTCCATAGAAATGCCCCCCCGTTCTCCATGCAAAAAATGCATCAAAAAATCATTGGCACACGAAAGTAGAGCCACCACCATCGTCATGCTTCAATTAGGTACGGACGACGCCTCGCCTCTATCCAGACCGAATCGCCATTTAACCGGTACCCGTTGTCTCTCACGCAGGTGAAACCACACTCCGTACCATGGATGGTTTAAAAATATCTCCTTGGCACGGGTCTTTTTTAGTCATTTCAAGAAAGGTATTTCTGGTTGGCTTAAAATAAGACGGGCAACACCTCGAAAAGAGAGCCCCATCTTGACATCTTCGACCATACCGTATAGTTCTATAATTCCTAATAAGTCACAAACAATTTTACCCACACCGTAAGGTCACGAATTTTTAAAAATGACCAAACACAACGGTTTGTAACACAAAATATCCGGTCTTGTGACAATATAGCCTCTCCACCCGGGCACCGGTCATAAGTATAAAAAACCATTCCCATATGGACGTTGAACGTCATTAAAAAGTAAATATGAAATACACCGTTCGTATCCTTATTTTCTTGACCGCCCTCCTCTCTATCTCGCCCCTCCATGGCTATAAAAAAAGAGCGCCTATAAAAATACGTGTCGGTATTTTCCAACTGGCCCCCTTGAACTTCACAGACGAGAAGGGCGTAGATAGGGGGCTCTATCCCGACCTGATCCGGAAAATAGCGGACGAGAAACAGTGGGAGGTGATATTTGTCCCCGGTACCTGGGCTGAGGGTTTAAAACGCCTGCACCGTGAAGAGATCGACATCTTGACCGCCATCGCCTCCACCCCAGAACGCAAGAAAACCCTGGATTTCAACAATGAGTCGGTATTCGACCTCTGGGGACAGGTCTTCTTGCCCTTAGGGAACCCCCTCCACAGCATCATGGATCTTAAGGGGCGGCGAGTGGCCGTTATGGAAGAGGATATCAGCGGCAAAAATTTCATTAAAACCGCTAAAAAATTAGGCATCACCTGCGAAATCGTCCCGCTACCCACCCACACCCACATCTTTCATGCCATCCAAGAAGGCAGGGTGGCCGCCGGTGTGGTCCCCCAGTATTTCGGCATGCGACACGCCCAAAATTTCAATCTGGTGGCAAGCTCTATCCAGTTTTGTCCTTTTTCCGTCTATTTTGCGGCAAAAAAAGGGCGGCAGGCCGACATTCTCAAGACCATCGATACCTACCTCTACCAGTGGAAACAGGACAAGGACTCCTATTACCACAACCGGCTCTCATACTGGATTGCACCTGAAGAGTACAAAGAAGAGAGCATTCCCCCGTGGTTGTGGATAACAGTGGCGGCCATTGCAGCGATCCTGGTTCTCCTGGCATACATCAACCGAACCCTCAATATCACGGTAAAAAAACGCACCCAGGAGCTGCACTCTCGGGAGAAGCAGTACCGGGATCTGGTGGAGAGCGCCAACAGCATTATCCTCCGGATGGACCAATACGGCCACATCCTCTTCCTCAACCAATTCGGCCTGAATCTCTTTGGATACACCAAAGAGGAGATCTATGGACGAAATGTCATCGGCACCATCTTAAGCCCGGATGAGGCCAGGGCTCAAAAACTCTGTATGGCCCATAAAAAAATCTTGGAACTCCCCGAGAAATATGAGCTCTTCGAAAATAAAAATATCTGTAAAGATGGCCATACGATCTATATCCAGTGGAGCAACAAGGCCACCATCGATGACCGGGGGCAATTTCAGGAAATTTTAAGTATCGGCACCGATATCACCCAACGAAAGCAACTGGAGGCGAGCCTCTACCAGGCCCAAAAAATGGAGGCCATGGGAACCCTGGCCGGCGGCATTGCCCACGACTTCAACAATATCCTCTCGGTGATCTTTGGTTACACGGAGCTGGCCCGCCTCTCCATCGATGATCCGAAAAAGGTAGAAGAGGCCCTCGAACAGATCACCCAGGGCGGAAAAAGGGCCAAGAATCTCGTCTCCCAAATCCTCACCTTCAGTACCCAATCGAATTCAGAAAAACACCCCGTGCAGTTATCTCTGATCATCGAAGAGACGATCACACTCCTGGCCCCATCGCTGCCTCCAGCCATCACCCTGACCCAGGATCTGGCCTCTCAGAAGATGATCCAGGCCGACCCAACCCAGATCCATCAGATCATCATGAACCTGTGCACCAACGCCTGCCACGCCATGGAGACCACGGGAGGAACCCTCCATATATCTCTTAAGGATATCTCCCTAAGGGGGACACCCTTCGATTCAAAGGCCTTGCCCCTCCCCCCGGGAGAGTATATTCAACTCGAGGTCCAGGATAACGGCACCGGAATCACGCCCGGGGTGATACAAAAAATATTCGACCCCTACTTCACCACCAAGGGAGCCGGAAAAGGGACGGGCCTTGGCCTCTCCATCGTCCACGGCATCGTCCAGGCACACAGAGGCCACATTCAGGCGTGGAGCCTTCCCGAAACGGGGACCACCTTTCAAGTCACCCTCCACGCCTCTCAAGAGCATGACCTCGCCTGAATGCGCACCCGTGAAACGAAGAACGGTTACCGCGGAAACCAGACTTTTACCCAATTTTTATAAACGGGGATTGCCAAACAGGTCGCGTCAAATCACGTTTGATTGACCCCGAGGCATGAGGGGTCGCATACGCTAGCCGCGTTGCGGTGGCACACCTCGCCGCCGGAGGCCGTGCCTTTTACAAAAGGTTGCCAAACAGGTTTTTATAGTGACGGTAACGGACCGTTACCGTCACACACCTGGGGTCCAGGGGATTTATCTCCTGGCCGCCGGAGGCATGTTTCTTGGTCACTTTGACCATAGAAGGCAGTGCCGTGAAAGTATAGCCTCGGTTGGCCCTGCCGGGAGCCAACCGTTTGCCTGATTTGAAAAGGTGGACTTGCCAAACCAGCTTTTATAGTGACGGTAACGGGCCAAGGGTCCGTCACAATAACAAACCTGGGGTCCAGGGGATTATCCCCTGACCGGGCGTGTCGATTTAATCAAAAAAATGCCTGTTTTAGCCATTTGCACTCCAAATATATGGCCATCACTATTTACAAAAATTAGAGATACAGCGGTATCTGACTGAGGGCTATGGTAAAAAACAAGCATCCTAATTTCGGCCTGGTTCAACTGAGGGTTACTTCTTTTGAAGTCGGCCCATATTTGTTGAGACGTTGAAGAGAGCGAGGGTCCACAGAAGGGGCACAGTGCCAGAGCGTTGACAATGGAGTGGCGGCACCCCGACACCATCCCGGGTGCGCCGCACTCCGCCGCGGCTTCTTTGCCGGGGCCTTGGCTCCGGCCCGTGTTGTCCTAAAATGCCATTATTGAACCATGCCCTAATTTCATAAAATACCGCTGTGATTTGTCCCGAGGAACGAGGGACAAAGCGCAGCGGTCACTTGCTTTCGAGGTGGCTCACCTCGCCGCCGGAGGCTCAATACCGATCCCCCGGCCATAAAGAGAGCCTTGCCACCATCCCCCCGAGGCGACTTAAAAACCCGATTCTCTAGGCCAAGGCCCGGGATACGATCTCGAACACCCCGTTTGCCAAATTTGGGGTCCCTTGAATACGCTGAAGCCTCTCCTTCATCAAGTGCTGACGTTCCTCATCGTAACGACGCCAGCGATTAAACCCTGAGACCATGCGGGCTGCGATGCTGGGGTTGATGGTATTTAAGGCGATGACGGCATCGGCCAGGATATCGTAGCCCTTGCCATCTCTTCGGTGAAAATGAGAGGGGTTGGCCTGACAAAAAGCCCCAATAAGGGATCTTACCTTATTGGGATTCTTGATATCAAAATCGGGATGATCGCACAGGGATTTCACCCGCTCCAGAGTCCCAGCTCGCAGGGATGTGGCCTGGGTGGTGAACCATTTATCCAGAACCAGGGTATCCCCCTTCCACGCCTCGTAGAAGAGGGCGAGGGCCGCATCCCCTTCCGGAGCCTCTAACCCGGCTAAAACGGTGAGAGCGGCGATCTGGTCGGTCATATTGGTGGCTGAGGTATACGACTCGAAGGTGAGGGCAGGGGCCTCCACCCGGGCCAGATAGGTGAGGCAAAGGCTCTTAAGGCGACGCTTGGCCATGGATTCTGAATCGAGGGTATAGGGGCCACTCTGCCGACACGCCTCGTACACCGCACGCCAGCTCTCTTTTAAGGCCTCGGCAAGGGTATTTGCCACACACTCACGGGCCCCATGAATACCATCCACGTCAATCACGGTCATAGAGTCGCCGAGTTCCGTCTCCGATGGCAGGGTCAGAGCCTGGGCGATGAGGGCCTTATCCAGGGTCTCGTGGGTCAGGGTCTTCTTCACCGCGGCAATAAAGGCCTCGGAGAGCTCCGCCTCTCCCCCATCGGCCACCATCTTCAAGATGGTATCGGTATAGAGCTGCTGGGCCGCATCCCAGCGGTTAAAGGAATCGGTATCATTTCCCATGAGGAAAATCAGCTCCGATTCAGAGTAATTCACCCTCTTGGTGACCGGAGCCGAGAACCCTCGAAAAAGGGAGGGCACCGGCTCCGCCTCGACCCCCACAAAGGTAAAACTCTCGGCGGCCGCACTAAAATTTAAGACCCGCTCGACGGGCCCCTCGTCACTCTCACCCGCCAGGGTCAGGGATAGGGCTACTCCGTGGGCATCCATCAGCCCCATCTTCACGGGCATCTGCATCGATTTTTTATGCGTCTGCCCGGGGGTATCGGGCACCGCCTGGGTCAGGGTCAGGGTGTAGCACTTCGCCTGGGCATCGTAGTGACGGTTCACATCCACCACCGGAGTCCCGGCCTGGCTGTACCAGAGACGAAACCGAGAGAGATCGATGCCAGATGCCTCTTCCATGGCGGCGATAAAATCCTCGCAGGCCACCGCACTGGCATCGTGACGGGCAAAGTAGAGATCCATCCCCTGCCGAAAGGCCGCCTTCCCTAAAAAGGTGTGGATCATGCGAATCACCTCGGCCCCCTTATTGTAGACCGTGGCCGTATAAAAATTGTTCATCTCGATGTAGGACTCCGGGCGGATGGGATGGGCCATGGGCCCTCCATCCTCGGGAAACTGAGCGGCCCGTAGCACACGCACATCGGAGATGCGTTTCACGGCCCGCGAGCCCATATCCGAGGAGAACTCCTGATCCCTAAAAACGGTGAGCCCCTCTTTCAAAGAGAGCTGAAACCAGTTGCACAGGGTGACCCGGTTGCCCGTCCAGTTGTGAAAATACTCGTGGGCGATCACCCCTTCGATACCTTGAAAATCCATATCGGTGGCCGTCTCGGGTTTTGCCAACACGTACTTGGAGTTAAAGACATTGAGCCCTTTGTTCTCCATGGCCCCGGCGTTAAAACTATGGGTGGCCACCACCATATAGATATCGAGATCGTAGATAAGGCCAAAGGTCTCCTCATCCCATGCCATGGATTTTTTAAGGGATGCGATGGCGTGTTCACACTTATGGGCATCCTGATGATCCACATAAAATCGTAAGGCCACCTCACGGCCTGTGGCGGTGGTAAACGAGTCCGTCTGGCAAGCCAGGTCTCCGGCCACCATGGCAAAGAGGTAACACGGCTTCTTATGGGGATCCTCCCAGGTGACAAAGTGGCGGCCCGCATCGCACTCCCCCGCCTCGAGACGATTACCGTTGGAGAGAAGCACCGGACAACGCGCCTTATCCGCCACCACTGTGCAGCGATAGCGACTCATCACATCGGGACGATCGGGGAAATAGGTGATGCGACGAAAGCCTTCGGCCTCACACTGGGTGAGAAAGGTGCCGTCAGCATAGTAGAGACCCTCTAAAGAGGTGTTGGTCTCCGGATGGATCTTCACTATCGTCTTTAAGACAAAGGCATCGGGAGCCCTTAAAATAGTCAGGGCCTCCCCTTCCACGAGGTACTCTTCCTCGTCCAAAGAACGACCATCGCAGAGGATAGAACAGAATTCAACGTCCCGGCCATCCAGGACAAAGGGGGCATCGACGGCCGCGTCAGGCGACTTGATAACGCCGAAGGTGGCGGTGACAATGGTTTCGGCATCAAATATATCGATGTGAAGATCGACGCTCTCCACACAAAAATCGGGACGGCTGTAGTCCCTTAAGTATTTCATCACAGGTTCTGTCATGGGGATTCCCTTTTCATGGGCGGTGAATCAAAAAAATGGGTAAAAAAAGAGCCTTCGGCGATGAGGCGATATGCATGGACATATGCCAGGGTCTGGCCGAAAACTGTATACGGATTCTTCACCGCAAATCGTATCGACTTTTAACCGAAAATTGTACATTTATTTATTCGATCAATGCCTCTAAGACTGATGCCCCCCATCAACAAAAACAGGCCTCCGGCGGCGAGGGTGGCGAAGCCACGTGAGGCAAAAACACCTCGAAAGCGGTTTACCGCTGCTTTTTACCTCTCGTTCCTCGAGGCAAATCACAGCGGTATTCTTATGAAATTCGTCTATCTATTTTGACCAGAGCCCTAATTCATTCGGGCAGGGACGATCCGCTGTATCTCCAATTTTTGTAAATAATGGCTGCAATATATTGAGGCACCAATGGCTAAAATAGGCGTTTTTACGATTAAATCGACACGCCCGACCCGTCACATTCACTATAAAAACCTATTTGGCACGACCAGACTTTCACCACAGGGGTAAATCGCTACGACAACCCACTTTACGATGACTCACCGTGCCGCCGGAAGGCCGTGCGGTGAAAGTATAGCCTCGGTTGGCCCTGCCGGGAGCCAACCTGTTGCCACTTTTTATAAACGGGATCCTGGACAAGCGAGGCCCTTTTTCTGATCACGTTAACCATAAAAGGTGTGGTTACGGCACGTATGGATAGAAAAGAAGGGAATGGAGATATATGAGAAAAGAGGGGGTGGGGGGAGAAAACAGCTCCGGCGAATAATCGCGCCCCGAAAGGGGAGGATCATTCGCCGAAGGTAGAGGACTCATCGTCGTTCCGTCCTAGCTTAGCCTTTGGAGTGCTTCAGCGAAGCCCGGATAAAGGAGACGAAGAGAGGATGGGGCTCCATGGGGCGGGATTTAAACTCAGGGTGAAACTGGCAGCCCACATACCAGGGGTGATCGGGAATCTCAACAATCTCGACGAGTTCGCCGTTGGGAGAGGTACCGCTTAAGATCAGCCCCTTGTCGGTGAGGGCCTCACGAAATGCGTTATTAAACTCGAAGCGATGACGATGACGTTCGGAGATCGTCTCATCGCCGTAGGCATCCCGAGCGAAACTCCCCTCTTTTAAAGTACAGGGATACGCACCGAGACGTAAGGTTCCCCCCTTTTCCGAGTCGGTATCCCTCACCTCTGTCTCACCGGTGCGCTCGTTCACCCACTCGGTCATGAGATAGATGACGGGATACGGAGTCTTGGTATCGAACTCGGCGCTGTTGGCATCGATCATGCCGGCCATATGACGCGCGTACTCGATAACGGCAATCTGCATCCCCAGACATATGCCAAAGTACGGCACCTTGGCTTCACGGGCATAACGCGCCGCAGAGATCTTGCCTTCCGTCCCCCGTGAGCCGAAGCCCCCGGGGATGAGGATGCCGTGGGCGTGCCCCAAAAGAGCGGCCGCATTGGTGTCATCCACGGTTTCCGAGTCGATAAAATCGAGATCCACCCCAGAGTGGTTGGGTACCCCGGCGTGGTAAAGGGCCTCGTTGAGGCTCTTGTACGACTCGATAAGATCCACATACTTGCCCACGATGGCGATGGTCACGCGATGTTTCGGGTGCTTAAAGCGATCCACAAACTCCGTCCAGTTGTCCAGGCGCGGTGCCCTCGTCCAGATTCGAAGTAGTTTAATGATCTTATCATCGAGCCCCTCCGCATGGTAAACTTGGGGCAACTCATAGATGCAATCCACATCCCGAGCGGTGATAACGGCGTCATCATCCACGTTACAGAAGAGGGAGATCTTCTGCTTCAGCTCTTTGGGAATCTCACGATCGGAACGACAGATGAGAATATTGGGCTGAATTCCGATACTTCGGAGCTCTTTAACGTTCTGTTGGGTGGGCTTGGTCTTCAATTCGCCGGCGGCGGCGATGTAAGGTACCAGGGTGAGGTGGACGTACAAGACGTTCTCCTTACCCAGGTCGGCCCGAAGCTGACGAATCGCTTCGAGAAAGGGGAGACTCTCGATATCGCCGATGGTACCGCCAATCTCAATAAGGGCCACATCCACATCATCCCCGACCAGAAGAATACTGCGCTTAATCTCATCGGTGATATGGGGAATCACCTGCACCGTCCCCCCTAAGTACTCGCCTCGGCGCTCCTTGGTGATGACAGAGTTGTAAATCTTGCCGGTGGTGAAGTTGTTATTCCGGCCCATACGGGCGGTAGTGAACCGCTCGTAGTGCCCCAGATCGAGATCGGTTTCGGCACCGTCATCGGTGACGAACACTTCACCATGCTGAAAAGGGCTCATGGTACCCGGGTCGACGTTGATATACGGATCCAGTTTCTGAACCGTAACCGTCAGGCCACGGGCTTCAAGAAGTGCCCCGATCACAGCTGAGGCGAGCCCCTTGCCCAATGATGAAACAACCCCTCCGGTCACAAAAATATACTTGGTGTTATGCCCCATGAAATTACCCTCTAAAGTCCTGCGAGATGCGTTGAAAATGAGTGAGCCCTTACGTTGAAGCATTCTTCAAAAAAAAAGATAAGCACCGGGTGTTATGTAAAATCACCTGCTTATCTTTTTATCACAATGGCAAAGGCTTTCGCCATTGTTATCGCTCACCCTAGTTTTTATATTCACCGGAACATATCCAATCACCCCATGGAACGCAAGCCTTGAAAGCCCAAGCCTGTGATTTTTCCCCATATTTTCAAGGCAACTCGAAAAAAGATACAAACTTTAGTTTAAAACAACACCCCACCCCCTTGTCTGCCCCCTAAAAGGCCAAAGGGTCGCTAGAGAGAATGCGCTCAATCTCTTTCATCTGCCGCTCTTTTTCAGAAGGGTCATCCTGTAGCAATTTCGGCACCGGTACCACCGGACTCTTTTTACGGTAAGCGGCCCGATTAAAAAGCGTTGCGGGCAAGGCCTTACCCGGGGCAACGCTCTCCACACGAATCTCTCGAAAAAGCCTGCCCTGGGCATAAAACGCCACCCGGCGAGGGAAAAAAGAGTCCCCGTGCTTAAACCAGTGGTGGTACCAGATCTCTATTCTCTGGGGATTCGCCCCCCCCTCCCAGAGAATCCAACGCAGGGGCAAAAACGTCTCTTTATCCACCCACAGCTGGGGCCTATCCAGAGAATCCGAGGCGGCGGCTCCCATGACCCAGGCGATGCCTCCGTCATGACGATTTAAAGAGGTCTGTAAAAGATCCACCCCCGCATCGGACAGACGCTTTTTCAACTGAGACGCCTTGCGAAACTGCAAGAGATCCCGGTAGTGATCCGATACCCGTTCCGGCGTTTGCGTCACCACACCGTCCACCACACGAAACGACACATGAGCGGTTGAAAACTGCTCCACTCTCTTATCGTGAACCGTCATCACAGAGTGACATCGATCCGGGGCGGCGAGGGCCACCACCTCGTCAAAAACCAGAGAATCGCCTTCAGACTGAAGCGACGTGGGGAGGCGAAAGAGGGTCTCTTTTTGATGAATAGTCACCGTCACAGGCGGTCCCAGCGCCTTCACCATCTGTCGTGTAATCTGGGACGCCGTAAGGAGGTAGGCCTGGGCCGACCCGATAAAGGTCATCAAAAAAAAGAGGGCGAGGGGAAAGATCCCCCTGTATGTCACTTGGGTCATCACGGCACATGCTCGTATTTGGATTGAAATATTAGTTTCCATGGGGCCCGACCGGGCTGAAAAGAAAAAAACGACTCTGGGGCAAGGGACCCCTTGAAAAACCATAAGGATAGCGTCAGGCGGTATATTTTGTAACCATTAAACCCTGCAAAAAAAGGCAGGCCTGCCTGCGGCCAGAAAAAAATGTACCGAAGGCGTTGCCGCCCCTGGGCCTCAGATTACTTAAATGTGAAGGGCTAAAGGCCCTTCACATTTAAGTACAAAAAACATCTTAAACCTATAAAGTTGCATTCATCGCTTTATGTCATGGCCAAAGGACGCTTGCAACGTTTAGGTTAAAGGCAGGTGTTCTTTGTCATCGAACAGTTTTTACGACACTTTTTAAGAAAAAGAGCGCCGGAGGCGCCGCTAAATAGTGACGCCTTTTTTAAGATCGCATCTTTAAGCGAAAATACGTCCGTTGTAACGTGCGGCAGTACCTAAGGCCTCTTCGATACGAATCAGCTGGTTGTACTTCGCCACACGATCGCTCCGGGAGAGGGAACCCGTCTTGATCTGACCGGCATTGACAGCCACGGCAAGATCGGCGATGAAGGCATCTTCAGTCTCACCAGAACGGTGGGAGATCACCGTGGTAAAACCGGCTTGGGTGGCCATTTCGATGGCATCCAGAGTCTCGGAGACGGTGCCGATCTGATTGAGCTTAATCAGAATCGAGTTGGCGGCAGAATCTATGATCCCCTTTTCCAAGATCGCAGGGTTGGTGACGAAGACGTCATCACCCACCAGCTGCACCGAATCACCCAAACGCTCCGTCATGCGAATCCAGCCATCCCAATCCCCTTCGGCCAAACCGTCTTCAATGGAGACCACGGGATAATTCTTAACAAGATCAGCATAGTAATCGATCATCTCGTCGGCGGTGAGACTGCGACCCTCACTCTGAAGGACATACTTTCCATCTTTATAAAATTCACTGGCAGCGGCATCCAGGGCGAGGGCGATATCCTCACCGGGAACGTAACCCGCCATGGTGATGGCCTCCATGATGAGCTTGATCGCCTCCTCGTTGGAGCCCAAATCGGGGGCAAACCCACCCTCATCACCCACACCGGTGGTGAGTCCCTTGCCTTTCAAGAGTGCCTTGAGATTATGGAAGGTCTCGGCCCCCATACGCACGGCTTCAGAGATAGAGCCCGCGCTCACAGGAATAATCATAAACTCTTGAATATCGAGGCTATTGGTGGCATGGGATCCACCGTTGATGATATTCATCATGGGAACCGGCATATTGCGGGCGTTAATACCCCCTAGGTACCGGTAGAGAGGAAGGCTGAAGGCTTCGGCAGCGGCACGGGCAACGGCCATGGAGACGCCAAGAATCGCGTTGGCACCAAGGGCTGTCTTATTCTCCGTCCCGTCAATTTCGATCATATACTGATCGATGGACGCCTGATCACTGGCATCCATACCCAGCACTTCAGGAGCAATTTTTTCCATGATATTGGAGACAGCCTGGGTCACCCCTTTGCCAAGGTAGCGTCCCTTATCTCCATCTCGTAACTCCAGGGCTTCACGAATGCCCGTGGAGGCACCTGAAGGAACGGCGGCACGCCCCATGGCACCACATGCCAGGGTAACATCCACTTCCACTGTCGGGTTTCCACGTGAATCCAGAATCTCTCGAGCCTTAACATCAACTATAGCGGTCATCTTTTCCTCCAGAAATGACCCCTTTATCTAGAACAAAGGGGACAGATAAACCTCAAGCGTACCCTCAAGTGGAGGGGCCGCCAATTTGTGAATCGATCATATTGTACGGGGTATCTTCTCCCGGCGGGGCATCTTTAAGAGCCCAAGCGGGCCAAAAGTAACCTACAACTCCCCCGATACTCTGTCAAGTCGTCACCTCCGATGCCTTTCGGGCGTATCGGACAAGTTCCCAGACAAGCTCTGCGGTAATGCCCCAAAGGGTCCCATGGGGGGTCTCCCAAAGATAGACATCCCGAGTCACCCCCCCCCAGGGTGTGTGATATCGCACGGGGAGTCCCAACGCTTCCGCCGGCAAGAGGGTCACCCGACCCTTTTCCGGATGATCGTAGTGGGGCTCTATCATGAGGCGAACATGATACACCTCAGGGTCTTTGGTCATAAAGTCGGCCAGGGGCAGGGTGAACCAGGCGGCCACCTCATCCTCGTTGACACGCATCGTCTCCAAGGTCCCCGCCTCCAGAAAACCAACGTAACACGAGACCGTCAACCCCACTGAGGTGATAAGGGTATCGAGTTCTCCGATAACCGTCACCTGGCCCGGCTTAATGCCCATCTCCTCGCAACACTCACGCAAGGCCGTGGCACACAGATCGATATCCGTGCCGGGCTCAAATATTCCTCCGGGAAAAGAGATCTCCCCCCCTTGACGAATCCCTTTGGTACGCTCCTGAAAGAGAAGGTGAAGCTCCCCATCCACCATCACCACGGGAGCCAAAACCGATGAATGACTTAAACGATCCCACCCCAGCACCCCGGGACGATGGGGCAGACGCCCCTTCAACCACTCCACTGGATCCATTCCCCCCCCTTTTTTTTAAAATATGGTCACGGGGCACCCAAGCCCTCCGACTGTGTATTACTACCTTACTTTGTCACCATTGGGCTCATTTTTTTCCTGATTACCATCCTTTTACAGCCCCACATGCGGTAAGCGAGTTCATCTGAAAACAAATATAGGCCGTCTATAGTTACAGTGGGCTTAAAAACGAAGCCTCCGGCGGCCGGGGCTGTCGATTTAAGGGCCAGAGTAAAAATAAAAAATACAAAAAGCGATGCCTCCGGCGGCGAGGTGAGCCACCTCGAAAGCGGGTGACCACTGCGCCTTGCCCCGCTCCTCGGGACAAGTCACAGTGCTATTCTTATGAAATTAGGATGCTTATTTTTTGTCAGGGCCCTAAGTAATTCGGGTGGGTAGGACCCACCGTATCTCTAATTTTTGTAAACAGTGACGGCCATATATTTAGAGTGCAAACGGCTAAAATAGACGTTTTTTCAATTAAATAGAGACACCCGGCCAGGGAATTTTTTGCCTAAGGGGCTTTGCCGCCCCTGGGCCCCAAGTAAGTGACCATGACGGGCCAAAGGCCCGTCATGGTCACTATTAAAACCTATTTGGCAACCGTTCCAAAAGGTTGGCACCGGTAGGGCTGCCGGCGGCTTTTTCCCTTACACACTGAGATAGTTGTCAAGAGAGGATGTATAAGCTGATCATTATCCTGATGATCACAGTGATGGCTGGGAATAAGGGGTAATCAGATTTTTTTTTAAAGGGTGCCGTCTATTTTAGAGGGACTCCCCACAAAAAAACCCCCCGTATCGGTGGATACGGAGGGTTTTTTTAAATCATAATATCAGGAGTGACGGATCACTCCTTATGGGAAAAGTAGTGATCCACCTGCTCTGCGGCAAGACCCACATAACGAGCCGGGGTGAGTTCCCTCAAGCGCGCCTTGGCCACTTCAGGGACCATCTCCAGGGAGTCGATAAACGCCGTCATCTCTTCCTCGGTGATGCGAACGCCCCGGGTGAGGGCTTTTAATTTTTCATACGGGTTCTCTTCACCGTAGACACGCATGACCGTCTGAATGGGTTCGGCCAGGAGCTCTTGGTTGCCATCAAGGTCTGCCAGCATGGCCGCCTCGTTTAACTCCATCTTGCCCATACCCTTGATGGTGTTCTTCAGGCCGATGATCACATACCCAAAGAGAGCCCCCATATTCCGAAGCACGGTGCTATCGGTTAGGTCTCGCTGAAAACGCGAGTTTAAGAGCTTGACGGCAAGGTGATCCATCATGGAGATGGCCAGGCCTAAATTCCCTTCGCTATTTTCAAAGTCGATGGGGTTGACTTTATGGGGCATGGTGGAGGAGCCCACCTCCCCTGCCTTGGTCCTCTGCTTAAAGTACCCCAAAGAGACGTAGCCCCACATATCACGGTCCAGGTCGATAATGATGGAGGCGGAGCGCACCATGGAGTGAAGCGCTTCGGCGATATAGCTGTTGGGGTTAATCTGGGTGGTGTAGTAAAGGGGGCTCACCTTGAGGTAATCCCGCACAAAACGCTCTCCAGCGGCGATCCAGTCCACCTCGGGAAATGCGGCGGTATGGGCGTTGTACCCACCGGTGGCACCGTTCATCTTGGCTCCGATATCCACAGCCTCTAAATGCTTCATCTCCCGACGAAGACGCCATGCAAAGTTCACCAGCTCTTTACCCACGGTGGTGGGGGTGGCGGGCTGGCCATGGGTGCGAGACATCATGGGCTTGGCACGCCACTCTTTTGCCATGGTCTCCACACCGGATACCAGCGCTTCCATGACGGTCAACACCTCGGTGCGTCCCTTATCGATCATGAGGGCATAGGCGGTGTTGTTAATATCATCGGAGGTACATGCAAAATGGGTCCACTCGCGAATATCGGCGTATCCCTTCTCCGCCAGCTTCTCCTTAATATAGTATTCAACGGCTTTCACATCATGGTTGGTGGTGCTCTCGATCTCTTTAACCCGTAAGGCCCCCGCCTCGCTGAAGGTCTCTGAGATCTCGCGAACGGCCTCCTTCCACCCCTCTTTCGGCGTGGCAAAGCCAAGGTCATCGATGATGAACTCCAGCCAGCAGGCTTCCACTATAACGCGATGACGAATCAATCCGTATTCCGAAAAAATATCCCGAAGCGATTCGGTGAGCCGCTTATACCTGCCGTCAAGAACGGTGAGAGCCTTCACTTGATCCATGGTGATCTGTTGTCCTATTATTATTATGGTATGGTTGTTAAAAACAGATGCCCTGCCAAAGGGTGGCCCCTATAAAAAAGCATCCCTTTTATAGGGAATCATCTTATTTTTTTAGGAGAATCTAAAAACCTTTAAAATCACGCGGAAAGTCCTATCACATGATACAGGCAGGAGACAACCGGTTTCCAAGAATCGGGACGAATCCCTTCGCTGTATTAAATATAGGATGGCCCCCATTTTAAGAGGTGCATGAATCAATACATGTTCGACGGCCACCCGGCATTCGGGCCCTTATATACCCATCACAAGGCTCCATCCCCCTTTTTAAGCCCCTCCCAAAAACAGCGGCTCCGAAAGGCCAGCCCCTCTTTATCCCAATAAAGGGGAGGAAGTGTCAGGTCCACGGAAAGGGAGCTCTCCACCCGAAGCATGAGATCCACTTTAAAGACCGGCTCCCCCCCATGGGCCATCATGGATATGTCTCCCACCTCAAAGGCGGAAAGGGTCAACCCATCGGCCAGGAGCCCCTCTAAGGCGTCACGGTTCAGCCCATCACGGATCCTCTCTATCATCGCCTCTTCACCGGTCTCTATCTCACTGGGGTCTGCTACGATCATCATCGTCTCTCATCATGCCCTGGGGCGTATGGATTCCTTACATTCATCACGGACTCCCCACAGGAGGAGCCCTTACCCCCTATTACAAAACCACACTTGAAAAAAGAGGGCAACTCTGTTACCCCTTTTTTTCTATATGGACCATTTTTGATGCCAAAGGCGCAAAAATAGAGACGAAAAAAAAGAGACGAAAAGGGCTCCGCGTATAAAAAACCCGGTCCGCCATAAACCACGGCAGTACCTGTTATGGCTGCATAGAATCACTGGCACACATGTCGCCTCGGGTGAGAGGACCCAAGCGGGCTCCCTTGGCACGAGAGATTGAAGGGACCCCCTTAAAATGCTACACATCGGATTTCTCAACATCTCCTCCCACATGGCGCTCATATCGAGGACGGCCCAGGACTCTTTTTTATCCGACCACCTCCACCCCATCCGTACCGGCTCTCCATGGCGCATCACCCAGGGTATCTTAAATGGATGGCTCGATGGCGGGATCCTGCCTCTACCCCTGGCCCTCGTCCTCGCCCACCGACAAAAAGAGATCTCGCTTCTGGTCGGCATCAAAAACACGGGGAGCACCATCGTCACCCCCAGCGCCTTTTCCCCCACCCCCTTCCAGACCTTTCCGGGTAAACGCATACTCTTCTCCTGCCTGGGGTCCATGGAGTATCTTCTCACCCACCGGCTCTTTAGCGAACTCGGCCTCAGCCTGAACCCCTCTGCAGGGCCCGGCGAAATCATAGCAGAAGAGATGCCCTGCCATCTCATCGGCGACGCCCTAACGCTCCTTCCACCGGGAAGCATCGGTGCCGCCCTCTTAGAAGAGCCCGACCTCTCGAAGATGATGGATCAAAAAAAGGTCACCCCCCTCATGCCCTGCCACGATCTATGGCCAGGATACACCAGCTCTGTCCTTGTGGCCCGCACCACCAAGGATCCGGGACAAGGGGCTAAGCTAAAAAAAATCGCCCACCACCTGACCACTGGCCCACCCGAAAGGGACCCGGGAGCTCCAGAACTCACCCCC
The DNA here is from genome assembly GCA_013619155.1 of Desulfobacteraceae bacterium. Classification (GTDB taxonomy): domain Bacteria; phylum Desulfobacterota; class Desulfobacteria; order Desulfobacterales; family Desulfolunaceae; genus Desulfoluna. The sequence continues at coordinate 4,417 of JABXKT010000099.1, read as the reverse complement.
ATCTGCCGTGCCCATTTTCTCGCCACAAGCCGCTATTTAAAAAGCCAACGTCTCCTGGCCATGATCGACGCCCTTATAAAATAAGCCTCATAAGAGCTCAAAGAGATGAGACATAAACCATAGAACAAAGGCCCCCACAGCCCCTTTCGCCTTAAATTAATTTTGCCCCACGTCAAAAAAGGGTTAAACATTCTGGAAAAAGTGACGATGGTATTAGAAAAAGTGGATCTTGGTTTGGCTTGGAAAAGGAGATAATAGATGTCTATTGACATGAATATGAACATATTGGCAGTGGACGACTCTGGAACCATGCGAGTCATGTTCCGGCAGTATCTTGAAAAAGCAGGGTTTACACGTATCAGCCTGGCCACCGATGGCCTGGATGCGTTGGAAAAGCTCGAATCTGAAGGGCCCTTTGACCTCATCATCAGCGACTGGAATATGCCCAAGATGGACGGGCTGCAATTTCTGATGGAGGTCCGAAAGCGCCAGGCGTTCAAGGCGATTCCCTTCATCATGGCCACCGCCCAAGGGGACAAGACTCAGCAGAAAAAAGCCGGAGAGGCCGGGTGTAATGGGCACGTACCCAAGCCCTTCGATGAGGTGGAGCTCAAATTAGCCATTGAAAAAGCCTTCATGCCCCAGGAGGGTAGCCCCACCACCGGAGAACACACCCCGGAATACCGTGATGGAAAAGTCGTCATTCGGCTGGGCCACATTCAGATCACAGACCACCTCGCCTTAGGTATTCTTAAACACTGGATCGATACCGGGAAAATAAGCCCGACGCAATTTATATTGGAGACCGAAAGGCTTCCCGGCTGGAACCCCATCCAGGAGAAGCTGGAAAACGGCGAGGTATCTGGAGCCATGGTACTGGCCCCCATCGCCATGGACCTTTTTGCCTACAATGTGCCCATTCGCCTTGTCCTCTTCGCCCATAAAAACGGCAGTGGCTTTGTCCGCAGCTCACGATTTGAAGAGGGGATATACGCCGACAAGGCAGAGTTCTACAAGTACAAGGTGGTCAACATCCCCCACAAGATGTCGATCCACAACCTGCTGGCCCATAAGTACCTCACCGGACTGGGTCTTAAGCCCGGCGTTCCCGGTCAAAAAGCGATCAATGTCCGTTTCGAGGTGGTCCCCCCGGTGAAGATGCCCCCCATCATGAAGGAGGACGACTCCGTGGGCGGATTTATCGTGGCCGAACCCATCTGCACCCGCGCCGCCTCTTCCGGACTCGGCTCCATGGAGTTCGTCTCGGGCAGCCTGTGGCAGGACCACCCCTGCTGTGTGGTGGCCTTACGGCAAGAGCTCATCGCCTCCGAACCCGATGCCGTTCAGGAGTTGACCGATCTTCTCGTCCAGGCGGGCCGATATGCGTCTGAAAACCGCAAAGGAGCCGCCGAGATAGCCCTGACCTTCCTGGACCCCGAAGGAAAAATGGGTCTCTCCCTTCCGGTTCTCCTTCAAGTCCTCAGCCAGAAAAACGGCATCACCATGGATGATCTCTACCCATCCATTGAAGATCTGGATACGATCCAGAACTACATGTACCACAAAATGGGCATCGGCAAGCTCATCGACCTCCACCAGTTTGTGGATCTGCGATTTGCCGACAAAGCCACGGGGCGGTGTGAATCCACCTCCGGGGCCGCTTAAAATTCTCCATAGATAAAAAAAGGCCTGCACCCGTCGCTTTACGGGGCAGGCCTTACCATCGTTACTGTCATAAAACGGGACATTGATCAAAAAAAGTGCCCCCAATATACCCCACCTAAGAGATATCCATAGCCACCTCTCCCAGGGGAGCCCCCTTGAGCTCACCCGTCTCATACGCATCCACCAAGATCCGCACTTGTTCGACAAGCTCTTTCATGGGAACCGGCTTGGCCATGACAGCATTAAAATAAGGGGCGTGGGCCTTCCAGGGTGTCCCCGAGATTCCGATAATAGGGACCTGCCCTCTCCCCGAGAGCCGAATACGATGGGCCACCTCATTACCATCCATCTCCCCCATCACCACATCGGTAATCACCAGAGCGTAGGGCTCATTTTCAAACATGCACAGCCCCTCTTCACCGCTCTCTGCCGTGTGGACTTGGTATCCATAACGTTTTAATATCTGGCGATAAAGATTTAAAATAAGATGATCATCATCAATAACCAAAAGTGATACCATGCCTATCCTAAGGATATAAAAAAACAATGTTAAGTATTATTTTTCAATCAAACGAATAGTAAACCATTATTTACATGACGAACGCATAAAAACGTCTCATAAAAAAGCATTAAAATCAAAGAAAATAGATTAAATCAGAAAAAAAACTCAGACTCCGGAAAAATTCCATGGATTTTCCCCCAGAAACGCGCCAGCCCTCTGTCAATGACCAAAAATAGCCCTAATTGGCATCTGAATTAGGCGGAAATTGCCTAAAAAAAGAGGGGGGAAAAAGAGGGGGGAAAGATAGACAGCTCATCCCTGAGGCCCCAGACCGAGTTGTCCGGGGACCCGGAGAATCGGTGATTCCAAAAAGGATCATCATCCTTATATAGTCAAACCCCCAAGACGTATCATCGATAAAGACCTAAGCCCCCCCACACCCACAGGGGAACATAAAGCGATTGTCCAGCGGTAAGGGGTCACCTGGAGTCAGAATACACAGCATATCTCTGCCCCCTACCGCCACGAGCACCTAAAAAAATGGGGGACTCAACAGATCAGGACTTTAAAAGAAAGGTCCGGGCATTGGTCTGCATGACCTCGAAGCTGGACTCTGAAAGCCCGGCCCCCACCACCACCTTCCGGGCAAAGGCGGCGTCGATAAGATCCCCCGGAGCATGGGAGTCCGTATTCAAAACCAAGGAGGCGCCGGCAACGGCGGCCATACGGGCCACATGACCATTGGTCAAGCTGTGCCCCCCCCGGGCAGTAATCTCGAGAAAAACACCGTTGGCTGCAGCCAGGAGGGCCTCCTCCTCTGTGATCAGTCCCGGATGCGCGAGAACATCCACCCGAGCCTCAATGGCGGCACGATTGGTTCCCGGGGCCACAGGCTCCACCACGGTCTCCCCGTGAACAATAACGATTCTGGCTCCCAGGCTACGTGCCAGGGCAGCGCCTTCGGCAATATGAGCCGGCGGTACATGGGTCAGCTCGATCCCGGGAATCACCTCAAGAGCCATCACCTCATTGAGTTTTTTGGCCACCGCCACCAGACGGGGGACGATAAAATCGATATTGGAGAGATCACCGTGGTCGGTGATACCCAGGGCGGTGAGCCCCTTGGCCTCGGCCCGACGGGCGAGCTCCGAAGCCACGAGTTCTCCATCGCTGAAGAAGGTATGAGAGTGAAGATCAATCATGGTAAATACACATCCTTATCATAAAAATTAAGTTCAAATAATCCGCCCCACCCCGGTGAGACGACCACGAAAGACATACCACACTTCATAAAAAGATGCCTTATAGGGCCACAGTGAACAAAAAATGGGCCGTCTATGGTTAAAGTGACCCGAAAAAAGGGCCTCCGGCGGCCATGCGGCGAAAGCTTACCTCCGGTGGCCCTGCCGGGGGCCAACATTTTGTAAAAGGTTGGCAAATAGAATTTAATAGTGACCATGACGGGCCAAAGGCCCGTCATGGTCACGAACCTGGGGTCCAGGAAATTTATTCCCTGGCCGCCGGAGGCATGTTTCTTGATAACTTTCACCGCATAGCCAACAGACCGAATCATAACCATTTTTTTTACGGCATCTTTATCTCACACCTTATACTTTCCAAACTCTTCCGGAGAGAGCCCTTGGAGGTATTGCGCCCATCGTTTCCCCTCATGGCTCTCATCGGCAAGCTCCACAGACGCGTCCACCATGCGGGACATCTCCAGCACACTCCCCTCGGCAAGAATAGGGGCCTGAAACCGAACGGCAAGGGCAATGGCATCGCTGGGGCGAGAGTCGAGCTCAAAATGGGTCCCACCGGCAGAGAATTCAACCCGGGCGTGGTAGATATTATCCACCAGATCGCACACCACAATGCGCTCGACGGTGGCGTCGGTCTGTTCGAGATAATCATGAAAGAGATCATGGGTGAGGGGACGTGTTACAGGGGCACCCTGAAGGGCGAATACAATGGATGTAGCCTCTAAGACACCGATCCACAAGGGAAGAAGGGTGCCATCCGTTTCAGACTTTAAGACCAAAACCGGGGTCCGGGTCTTCGTGTCCATGGATAACGAGGCGATGGTCATTTGATGTATCATGGTTCACCTCCCGCAAAGGCGACGTGCACGACCCCACGTCACCTAAAAAAGTCATACCGCACTAAAAAAAGCAGGGCGGATTGGCCGTCATGGCCGGGCCGAATACCATCAAATAATGCAGGACTGTTTTAAAAAAGAGGGGTAAAAAAAAG
>JABXKT010000098.1 GCA_013619155.1 Desulfobacteraceae bacterium | reverse complement strand
AATTAAATCATATAAAACAAATGACCCAAATTTGGGGCTTGATAATGACCGAATCTTGCTCGCTTCTTTTTTCGTTGCTTACTGATTTTCAAAGATCAAATATTCCGCTGAAGTTTCAATTCAACGTACTCAAATAATGTATCCTGTTCGATTTTTTATGTCAACAAAAAACTAATCGAACCCGGAGTCTTAGGCTGTTTCCGTCGTGATGTTTACGACCAAATCCGCGCTGAAGACTTGAAGGTTCTACCTCGAAAGGCGGCTTGTGTCAAAAACTTTTCGCACTTTTTTTGTTTTTTTTTGGAACGGTGCGAATTTCCAATGAAATACACACCATTCCAATACGCCAATAGAGAAGAAAAAAGGCCTTACGCCGTTAAAAGAACGCGAAGGTAACGTTTCTTTCCCGCACGGAGCAACACGTCGCCCGCGTCAAAGTCGGCCTCCGTCACAGGTCGATCCCACGCATCCAGGCGCGCTCCATTGAGATAGGCCCCTCCCTGCTGAATCAATTTTCGAGCCGCTCCGCCAGATTGGGCCAGGCCAGCCAAGGCAAAGAGCTTGAATGCAGGCATCCCCTCCCCTTGAAAGAGTTCGGCGGAGAGCTCAAGTCGGGGCACGGCATCCATCGCCCCGGCATCGCCCCCCCGTGGGATAGCACTGGAGGCCAAAAGAGTCTCCGAGATTGTCTTCACACCAAACATGGCCGCCGCAGATTTGTGGGCTTCCTGAGCTGCGGCCTCGCCATGACACAGAGCCGTCGCCTCAAAAGCCAGAATAGATTTGGCATGATTCAAATCGGCCCCATCGAGGCACGCCACTGCCTTCACCTCCGCCATAGGCAGAAAGGTAAAGAGAGCCAAAAAGCGCTCCACATCCGCATCATCTGTATTGACCCAAAACTGATAATAGTCATAGGGTGATGTGCGCTCAGGATCCAACCAGACAGCCCCTTTGTGGGTCTTGCCCATCTTAATACCAGCAGCCGTCATAATGAGAGGGAATGTCACACCGAATGCCGTTTTCCCTGCCTTTCGACGGACAAGGTCAACACCGGCAACAATATTACCCCACTGATCACTCCCGCCCATCTGCAGGTGGCACTCCTGCGTCTGACAAAGCTCATAAAAATCGTAGGCCTGAAGAAGCATATAGTTAAACTCAATAAAGCTGAGCCCCTCATCGGAATCAAGGCGTGCTCGGTAACTCTCTGCCTTGACCATCCGATTTACGCTGAAGTGACGCCCAACCTCCCTTAGAAAGGGAATATACTCCAGGCCCGTCAACCAGTCGGCATTGTCCAAAAGCAAGGCCTTGCCATCAGAAAAATCAAGAAAACGCGAAAGCTGCGCCCGCAAACCGGCCTTATTCTCATCGATCACTGCCGGTGTCAACATCTGGCGCATTTCGGTCTTACCACTGGGATCCCCGATCATCCCGGTGCCACCCCCCACCAGAGCAATGGGACAATGCCCCGCTCGCTGCATATGACACAGAGCCATGACCGTCACGAGGTGGCCCACATGAAGGCTGGACCCTGTGGGGTCAAAACCGATATAGCATCGCCTGCCTGGCGTTGCCAAATACTCGGTCAACTCTTCTCCATGGGTTGTATTATCCACAAAACCGCGCCCTCTCAGCGACTCAATGACATCCATAGCTTTATACCTCTTCTCTCTTTCTGTTGGTTGGGTTCTGTAAACGGACCTGCATCACGTGGGGTCACCACAAAAAAATGCCGGTTCACCGCTTCGTCTCCCTTTATATATAAGGTACCAAATAAAGGCACCTTGACCTACCCCAAGGGAGCACGCCCACAAGAGCCGCGCTCCCCCAAATAACAAAATAGCCGAAACACCAAAATGAAGACAGGAGGTTAGACACCCCCCACTCCACGCCAGCGCTCGGCTTGTTACGTTCTCCATCAATGGCCGGAGATACCTCTATTTGTTTGCATACCCCACGGCACGAGTTTCACGGATAACTGTCACCCGAATCTGGCCGGGAAATGTCAATGTCTCTTCGATCTGCTTGGCAATTTCAAGACTCATCACCACGGCATCTTCGTCTCTGACCACATCCCCTTCCACAATCACACGAAGCTCACGCCCCGCTTGGATCGCATAGGAGTTGGCCACACCTTTATAATTATTTGCAATTTTTTCAAGGTCATCCAGGCGTTTAACGTAATTCTCTAAAAGCTCTTTTCTCGCCCCTGGGCGTGCTCCGGATAAGGAGTCGGCGGCCTGGACCAGAAGATCGTAGACCGACTCTGGGGGTACATCTTCATGGTGAGCGGCAATACCCTGAACGATCTTGGGATTTTCACCAAATTTCTTGGCAAGATTGGCACCGATAACAGCATGGGGACCCTCCACCTCATGGTCCACCGCCTTGCCAATGTCATGGAGTAAGCCCATGCGCTTGGCAAGTTTTACATTGAGCCCCAACTCAGCCGCCATCACACCACAGAGAAATCCAACCTCCACGGAGTGCTGAAGCACATTCTGAGCATAACTGGTACGAAACTTCAAACGACCGAGGACAACGATCAACTCGTTGCTGATGCCATGGACGCCCAAATCAAACGCAGCCTGATCACCGGCCTCTTTGATCGTTTGGTCCACTTCCTTTTCGACGGTCTTCACCACCTCTTCGATACGCGCCGGATGAATTCGGCCATCATTGATCAACTTGGCAAGAGAGAGCCTGGCCACCTCGCGTCGAACCGGGTTAAAGCCAGAGAGAATAACCGCTTCAGGGGTGTCATCGATGATGAGATCGATCCCCGTAGCGGCCTCTAAGGCACGAATATTTCGTCCCTCACGCCCGATGATACGGCCCTTCATCTCATCGTTGGGAAGCGGCACCACAGAGACCGTGCGCTCGGCCACAAAATCACCGGCATAACGCTGAATGGCCGTGGCGATAATCTTTTTCGCCTCCTTATCGGCACTTTCCCTCGCCTCACTGGTCACACGCTTGATAAGCTTGGCGCCATCATGACGGGCATCATCCTCCATGGCATTCATGAGGATCCCTTTGGCCTCATCGGAGGTCATACCCGATATCTTTTCAAGCTCCATCTTCTGTTCAGAGATAAGACGATGATACTCGTCATGGCTCTCCGTGAGCTTGGAAGTATCTCGATCGATCTGTTTTTCCCGCTGACTCAACTCTTTCTCAAGTTTTTCCACCTGATCCTGGCGGTCATCAAGCCTTTCCACCTTCTGATTAAGCCTCTTGTCGAGCCCCTTGAGTTCCAACCGCGTCTCGTTGGTCTCCGCATCAAACTCACTCTTCATCTTAATGAGCCGATCCTTGGCCTCCACATTGGCTTCCATCAACAGATTTTCAGACCGTTGCCGGGTATCACGAATTATTTTCTCGGCCTCTTCCTCGGCCTCCTCAGCGAGCCTACTGTTGACCTGGCCCTTAAGCACAAAGGTCAACACAGCGCCGGCAAGGAAACTGACAATGCCGATTAACGTAACTTTTACTACCATTTGAATTCCCCCGAATATATATCCACCTCAGTTTTAACGGAAAATCCACCTTTAAGGACTCCACACAATAGACATTCGCCCAACCTTGAGGTCACATAATCTGCATACCCAAAGACCGCAGCGGGGTATAAAATGAGCGGGCAAGAATATCCGACGTCGTGCAATGCGACGGCTTCAGAGTCTAAAAAAACGGAGACGATGCCACATCGACGAGGAGGTATACCTTTAAATGTCGGAAACCCTTGACTGAATCGTCGAATTCGAGGGGTGATGGCTGGAAGGGAAGGGACAGGCGGTATAGGAGAGAGTTAGCATAAAAATATCCCCACCTAAGTGCCGTGTTGAATTAAGGTCTTTGAACCGTTAGTTCTAAGGGGGGTGCCTCTGTAGCTTCTTAAGGCTTTTCTGTCAGGCAGAACATGCGCACCAAAACCAGAGGAGGCTCCCATGGTATTGCCATTGGGTCAAAGGATATACTCCAATCACGAACACGGCAGGGATATTTTTTATTCAAATTGTATCGTATTTCGACAGCGTAGAACAGCCTTTTCTAAACTGTCGTTACGGTTGCACAGCCCCCAATTTTTCAATGAGGGTCGCAGACTTACGGACGAGCTTCTCTTGGAGTTCTTCGTGACCCTTCTTAACCTCAGCCAGCTCTTTGGCAATATTCAAAGTGGCCACCAAAAGTTGAACGAATTTACGGTTTTCGGTTAAAGGACCTTTCATCCCATCCCCGGCACGCAAAACTTCGTCCACGATACTTCTGACTATAGCCGATCCTTGATTCGAATCGGCGTCGGTCTTGAAGTTATACGTCTCTCCAAAAAGATCGACTGTTAGTATCTCTTCCAATGATTGCGCATTCGCTTTTGTCATTCAGTTAGAGATCAGGAGTCCACATCGATATAACTGTTGAGCCGATCCATCAGCCCACCAATTTTACCTCTCAATGAGAAAATCTACCTGTTCTTCTATATAATCAATTTGACCAACTATTGCTTCATCATCCAATTTAGCACCTCTCGAAATTCAAATCACTATAGTCTTCAATTTTCAATAAAGTCAAGGGAATTCATCGGGGCTTCTATCCCAGCATTTGACGTACGGTTTCGAGGTCATTTACGGTGTTTACACCGATCACTTCCCTTGCCGATCCGCCCGTCACAACACCGGCACCTGCACCCTCTCGAACGGCTATCTCCACGATATCGGTGAGATAGTACTCCCCTTGCGCATTGTCCGATTTTACTTTGTCAAGGGCCGAAAAGAGAAAGTCCGCATCCACACAATAGATACCGCTATTGATCTCTTTAATCGCCCTCTCCTCAGCATTTGCATCCTTCTCTTCCACGATACAACGGAGTGAACCATCATCGGCAGAAATCATACGGCCATACCCCGTGGGATCTTCAAGCGAAACCGCCAGGACCGACACCGCTCGTGCGGCAACTTCATGGGATGCCACCAGCTGATGCAGCGTCTCGGGTGTCACCAAGGGAACATCCCCGCAGAGGATTACCACCTGCCGAGTTGACGGCCCAATCAGGTGACGGGCACACATAACGGCATGCCCCGTACCCAGCTGCTGGGACTGTACGGCAAACAGAGCAGTATACTCATCTTGAACGGCCGCCTTAACAGCCTCTGCCTGATGCCCCACGATCACCACCACATCGGGACCTGCTATCTCTGAGGCAGACGCCACCACATAATCCACCATGGAACGTCCGTTCACCTCATGAAGTACCTTTGCCCGATCGGATTTCATACGGGTCCCCTTGCCAGCGGCAAGGACAACCACAGCGGTCTTCCCTTTGGTTTTACTCAATTTTCCCTCTCGTTGCAATAGCATCGATAAAAATACATACAAAAGAATGAAGGTCGGATACACCTCATCCGCCGCGGAAACGGCCACACCACTCGTATGGCTCTCCACACGACAAAAAGGGGCGAACCCCACTTTAGGGCCACCCCTTTAAAACTCACGTTCTACCCGTTCTGTCAAGGGACAAGGGGGTAAAAATCACCCCCCACACCCCTTCTGTGCAGGTCACAATTACCGGCTCTCCACCGTACTGATACGATGAATAGCCCGGGCAAGAGCTGCTTTAGCACGTGTCTCATCAACATCTACACGCGCCCCGTCCAGGCGTTTTTCCGCCCGAGCAAGAGACGCCTTGGCACGAGTCACGTCGATATCACGACGCCTTTCTGCTGACTCAGCCAGGATAGTCACCCTGTCCGCCAAGGCTTCGGCAAACCCGCCGTTAATAAAGACGCCACACTCTTTACCGGCCTCGTCTTTAAAACGGGCCATCCCCACCTTCAAGGAGGTAAGAAACGGAGTATGCCCATCGAGCACGCCGAACTCACCTTCTGAACCGGGGGCCATGACGATCTGGACGGGCTCACTCACCACACGCCTTCCAGGTGTCACGATTTCGAGTCTGATAGTATCTGCCATATCAACCCCTCATAGGTTTGAAAGGGCCGCGATGGAGATCATGCACTCCCACCGCCGACCCATTCAGATCTTATTTATCGGCCATCTCCTTGGCCTTGGCTACTGCATCTTCGATGGTTCCGACAAGGTTGAAGGCACCCTCAGGAAGATCATCGTGCTTGCCTTCCAGGATCTCTTTAAAGCTTCGGATGGTATCTTCAAGCTTCACATACTTACCCTTGAGGCCGGTGAAAATTTCGGCCACATGGAAAGGCTGCGAGAGGAATCTCTGCATACGACGCGCCCTGACAACAAGGACTTTATCCTCATCGGAGAGTTCGTCCACACCCAGAATGGCGATGATGTCCTGAAGCTCTTTGTACTTCTGAAGCACCGTCTGAACCTGACGAGCCACGGCGTAGTGCTCATCACCGATATATGCCGCATCGAGGATACGCGATGAGGAGTCCAAGGGGTCCACCGCAGGGTAGATACCCAATTCAGAGATAGCTCGAGAGAGAACCACTGTACCGTCTAAGTGGGCAAAGGTGGTCGCAGGAGCCGGGTCGGTGAGGTCATCCGCAGGGACGTAGACGCACTGTACCGCGGTGATGGAGCCTTTGTTGGTAGAGGTAATTCGCTCCTGAAGGGTACCCATGTCCACCGCTAGAGTCGGCTGATAGCCAACTGCCGAGGGCATACGACCGAGAAGAGCTGAAACCTCAGAACCCGCCTGAGTAAATCGAAAGATGTTATCGATAAAGATCAGAACATCCTGACCCTCCTCATCACGGAAGTACTCGGCACATGTCAGAGCCGAGAGAGCCACACGCGCACGGGCTCCGGGAGGTTCTGTCATCTGACCATAGATGAGGGCACATTTTTCAAGAACGCCAGAGTCCTTCATCTCATGGTAGAGGTCGTTTCCTTCACGGGTTCGCTCGCCGACCCCTGCAAATACAGAGATACCGCCGTGCTGCATGGCGATGTTGTTTACCATCTCCATCATAATAACGGTCTTGCCAACACCGGCACCACCGAACATCCCCATTTTACCGCCACGGGGAAAGGGGACAAGAAGGTCAATTACCTTAACGCCTGTCTCAAGAACCGTTACAGAGGTATCCTGCTCTGTAAACAGGGGCGCAGGACGGTGAATAGGCATGGTCTTCTCCATACTCACCGGACCGAGACCATCCACGGGACGTCCTACGACGTTCAATACACGTCCCAAAGAGGCATGCCCAACAGGCATGACGATGGGACGACCCGTATCTTTTGCTTCCATTCCGCGAACCAAGCCGTCGGTCACATCCATGGCGATGGTACGCACCACGTTATCACCCAAGTGCTGGGCAACTTCCACTACGAGGTTATCCTCATCATCGTTAATCGCCGAGTTGGTGAGGGTAAGGGCTGAAAGGATCGCCGGTAGTTTCCCAGGTTCGAACTCCACGTCAACAACAGGCCCCATGACCTGTGTGACTTTTCCGATATTGTCAGACATTGAAGTACCTCCTATGTACCTAAATCTGTGCTTTATATGCAATAAGCGAGAAACAATCAGCCCTTCAAGGCCTCTGCACCACCGACGATATCCATAAGGTCTGCAGTAATTGCCGCTTGTCGTGCTTTGTTGTACACCCTCTGAAGATCGGTAATCATGTCGGAACACGCCTTGGTGGCGTTGTCCATGGCCGACATTCGGGCCGCATGTTCACCGGTTGAGGTCTCCAGAAGACCACGGTAGAGCTGAATATAGACATTTCTTGGAAGCATCTCACCCAAGAGAAGCTCTGCACTGGGCTCACAGATATGCTCAGCCTGGAACGGCTGATCATCCTCTGCTTCCGCTTCCGCCACCTCGATGGGGGGAATGGGCAGAAGTTGCTGAATCACAGGCAACTGCTTACCCATACTGAGAAACTCTGCATAGACCAGATAGACTTCGTCGTACTCACCGAAAACAAAACTATTGATGAGCTTCTGTCCACCCGTGGATGCAATACTAAAATCAAAACTTGCACCAACCACCCCAAGGTATTCATCGACCATGGGGAAATCGCTTTTACGGGCCCAATCACGGCCCCTCTTGCCAAAGTTGGTGAGGCTGATTTCAACATCATCCCCCACTTTTTCCTTAATCAGAGCTTCCGCTTTTTCGATCAGACTTACGTTAAATCCGCCACACAACCCCCTGTCGGATGTCAGGAGAACCACATGGACTTTCTTCACCTCTTCGCGTGCTTCAAGGAGCGGACTGGCCCCTTCACCTGCCTTCTGAGCAAGGCTTCCCAGCACCTCTGCGTATTTATCCGCATAGGGCCGGAAGGCCTCCATGGCTAACTGAGCACCACGCAAGCGGGAAGTCGCCACCATCTTCATGGCGCTGGTGATCTGCCTGGTCTTTTTAACCCCAGCGATCTTTAATTGTACTTCCTTTAACGTTGCCATATGCCATTTACCTTTACGTGTCTCAAATTAATAGATTTGCTCTTCCAGCAAGCTACTTGATGGTGTCTTTGAACTCCTCATCGTACGCCTTGAGGGCCTTGACAATATCAGCTTCAATCTCGGAGGTAATTTTCTTGCTCTCTGCAAGGGCAGGAAGGATGGTGGGAAAACGTCCCTCTACAAAGGGGTAGAGCCCCGCTTCATACTTATTCACCATATTGCGCGGATAGGCATCGATATACCCTTTGGTTCCGGCAAATAGGATGAGTACCTGCTTTTCAAGGGGCAGGGGAGAGTACTGAGGTTGCTTGAGAACCTCCACGAGACGCTCACCACGTGTCAGCTGCTTCTGAGTGCCAGCATCCAAATCGGACCCAAAGGCTGCGAAAGCCTCAAGCTCACGGAATGCCGCCATGTCGAGGCGCAAGGTACCTGCCACCTGCTTCATCGCTTTATCCTGGGCAGCACCACCCACACGAGAAACGGAGAGGCCGACGTTTACCGCCGGACGCATACCGGCAAAGAACATCGCCTTGTCCAGATAGATCTGGCCATCGGTAATGGAGATAACGTTGGTGGGGATAAAGGCCGAGACGTCACCTTCCTGGGTTTCGATGATGGGAAGAGCAGTCAAAGAGCCGGCACCCAACTCATCGGAGAGCTTGGCAGAGCGTTCCAGGAGACGGGAGTGGTTGTAGAAAATATCTCCGGGATATGCCTCACGTCCTGGCGGACGACGAAGCAGCAGAGAGACCTGACGATAGGCCGCTGCCTGCTTGGAAAGGTCATCATAGATGATCAACGAGTGCTCGCCTTTGTCACGGAAATACTCACCGATGGCACAACCAGCATAGGGAGCAAGGAACTGAAGGGCAGCAGGATCAGAGGCACAAGCTGAGACCACTGTGGTGTACTCCATAGCGCCATGCGCTTCCAGTATGGAGACCACCTGGGCGACGGTGGACTTCTTCTGACCACAGGCGACATAGATACACTTTACGTCCTGACCCTTCTGGGCGAGGATCGCGTCAACGGCGATGGCTGTCTTGCCAATCTGGCGGTCACCGATGATCAACTCACGCTGACCTTTACCCACGGGCGTCATGGCGTCGATAGCCTTGATACCTGTGTAACAGGGCTGATGAACCCCCTTACGCTGAATAACACCCGGAGCCACCATCTCAAGACGGCGGGACTCGGTGCTATTGATGGGGCCTTTACCGTCGATGGGTGCGCCGGTGGTGTCCACCACACGCCCGAGAACGGCCTCGCCAACGGGAACCTCAGCAATGCGTGAGGTTCTCTTGACGACATCACCCTCTTTGATTGATGAATCATCGCCCATAATGGCGATACCGACGTTATCTTCTTCAAGGTTAAGGGCAAGACCGAGAATGCCGCCGGGAAATTCTACAAGCTCCTGGGCCATCACTTTTTCGAGGCCATAGACTCTTGCGATGCCGTCACCTACTGAGAGAACGACGCCAGTCTCGGAAAGCTCGACCTTCTTGTCGAAATCCTTGATCTGCTCCTTGATTATTTGGCTTATTTCTTCAGCTTTGATTTCCATTAGACACTCTCACCCCTTTTAAAAGATTCTTTCATGTTCTGCAGCTGTGTGCGCACACTGCCGTCCAGTACAAGGTCACCTATCTTCGTTACAATGCCCCCAATCAGCCCGGGGTCTTTTTCCAGATTCAAAAGGACATTCTTGCCGGTCAAGGCGGAGAGAGACGCCTTAATTTTCGCAACGGCATCTTCCGACAACTCCACAGCCGAAACCACATACGCATGAGCAATGCCGTTGAGTTCATCCACCAGCCACTGATAGGTTTCATCGATGGATGCAAGATGACTAAAACGCCCCTTATCAAACAAAAGCAAGGCAAAGGAGGTAATAACTGGGGAGAAATTCATTTTCCCAACCACTACCTTCAACACACCGCGCCGGCCCTCTAAAGCATAGACCGGATTGGCGATGATGGTAGAGAGTTCGGTCTCACTGGCAAGAAACCCCGCCAAAGAACTAAGCTCTTCGCGGTACACCTCTGCATTGCCGTCCTCTTTACCGATAAGCAACAAAGCCTTGGCATAACGTCTGGAGATTGCGATATCTTTCATTACATCACCACCTTAGTCAGATAGTCATCCACCAGCTTATCCTGATCATCCGCGTTGATCTTCTCCTGAATCAACTCTTCGGCCTTTTCAAGGGCCAGAGCCATGATCTCGGCTTTCAGATCTGCACGAGCCGCGTTGAACTCATGATCAATATTACGCCTGGCTTGCTCTTCCAGCTTTGCAGCGTAAAGCTCGGCCTCGGCACAAATTCGTTTTTTCGCCGCATCTCCCTGCTCCTTGTACTGGGCCAGGATTGCATCCACCTCACTCTCCAAGGTGACAATCTTGGTTTTGTACTCAGCCAGAGCCTTTTCAGCATCGACCTTCTGCGTTTCGAGGGTATCGAGTTCATTCCGAATACTCTCGACTCGCCCAGATAAAGCATTGGATACCGGCTTCCGAAGCACAAACACCAGAAGAGACATGAGCACCGCGAAGTTCAATACACGCGCGGTGTCCGTAGTCAACCAATGCTTGGACTCCACCACATGCCCACCCCCACCGCTTGAGGCAAATGCCGCCCCCGCAGTTAAGGTCAGTGCAGCGAAAAGGCCCCAAAACATCAGCCGGCGTCCCTTAGACGTTCTAAACACATGAACCATTACAATGCCCTCCCCAGAATCTTTTCGCCAATTGCAATTGCAAAATCATCCACGTCACTCTGCAGACTCTCTCGCACTGCAACCATCTCCTGAGAAATCTTCTCACGAACAGCGGCAAGATCATCTTGGGCACGCCGGGTGATCTCCTCGACGATGCGCTTCTCCTCGACAGACGCTTCATCAATCAGCGCGTCTTTGAGTTTAACGCCTTTAACACGCCCCTCCTTGATTCCGGCTGCAAACGTCTCCTCCCTCTCACGTACACCAACTGAAGATGCATTGATGCTCGCATTGAGTCCATCAATGGCCTCACGACGTTTCGTAAGAACTCCCCGGATCGGCTTATACAAAACAATATTCAGAATAAGGATCAAGAGAATGAAGTTGACGATCTGCACCAATAAGGAATAATCCACATTAACCATTGGTGACCCTCCAACAAAAGTTGATAAGAATGCCAGAAATATACATAACAACAGAAACTAAGACGGATACTAGCCTCAGAAAATTCCTTCATTTTAGCACCGATCCTATACCAGTTTTTCTCTTTTTATGTCAACCTATTTCAGAATCTTTTTCGAGGATAGCAAGTGATATCAGCTTTTTCCAAGACGCCATAGTACCTGATAACAAAGGCTTTTCACCTTTACCCACATACAGAACGTTACTGAGACGTCTATCGAACCATTTATAAAAAGTTAAGCACTCAAGTATAAATATTAACACTATAAAAAAGAGTAAAAGAATCGATGATCACACCAGATTCATACCACGGTGTTCGCCAAAATTCATCATGAAATCTACCCTACCGCTTCCCATAAAAAAGAGACAAGGGGTCCTTAAGTTGTCAAGGGGAGGGGAGGGGCAACTATTCGGCCATGCCGCTCCGGCAGGCCACACCCCGAAAAAGGAGCCGCACAAATAGGCTCAAATGTGCAGAGAGGCGCCGCCCCGTTCTCTCTATAAAAAATGGGACGGTAAAATCATCTTTTAAGGGATATTTAAGGAGTCGAAGGCGTAACGAGCCAACGTTTATTAAGGGAAATCAGCCTTCGGCTGCCCTATCGAGAAGCCAAAGGTTTAACTGATTTGAAAGATCGGATTTGATACACAGGTTTTTATAACTAAATTCTAATGAAACATAAGTTGAGGCAGATATGAATTGTCCTTAAAAACGAGGGGGTAAGTCACATCAATTGTCCCGTTTTACGGCGGCACACCATCCCGACAAAAGGCATTTTTTTTAAACGCTGAATAGTGGCTCGAGGGCTTACATATCTAAAGGTGTGGGACCACGCGGCGCCTGAAGGCATTCAGGCGGTCAGCTAAATCTTTGGACTATTTCTTAAACCGGCGCATGCTGACCCCCATGAGGAGCCCAATGGCCATCAAACTCTTCACCACCGAAGAGCCGCCATAGCTCACCAGGGGCAATGGCACACCTACCACCGGCATCAGCCCCATGACCATCCCCATATTGATGAAAGCCTCCCAGAAGAGCATGGCCGTCACCCCCACTGCGGTAATCGTACCGAAGGTGTTCTTGCTTTTATGAGCAATATTGAGACTCCAGATAAAGAGGGTGCAATACATGAGCACAAGAAATACCATGCCCAAAAACCCCCACTCTTCGGCCAGGACAGAGAGGATAAAATCGGTATGACGTTCGGGGAGAAAACTTAAGGTATTTTGAGTCCCCTTAAGAAACCCTTTCCCGGTGAGCATTCCGGATCCGATGGCGATCTTAGACTGAATGATATGGTAACCGTTGCCCAAGGGGTCACGGTCAGGGTTGAGAAAAGTGAGCACACGCTGTTTCTGGTACGCCTTCAGAAAGAAGATCCAGGCGGCCACGGAACACCCCAGGCCGGCGCAGACAAGCAGAGTGAGAGTACGACGCTCAATTTTAACAAAAAGAGTCATGATCCCGGCGATCATCACGATGAGAAGACCGGTGCCCAGGTCGGGCTGAAGGTAGACCAGCATAAAGGGGAGCAGAACAATGCCCGCCGGGGTCAAAAGCTCACGAAACCCAAGCCCCCTTGTGGTGGCATTGCGCGCATAATACCGGGCCAGCATCAAGATCACACCGATCTTGGCCAGCTCCGACGGCTGGAGGGTCAAAGAGCCCACGGCCAACCATCGCCGTGACCCCCCCACCACCCGACCCACAAGAAGCACCGCCACAAGAAGTAGCATGCAACCGGCGTAAATCCCGGGCGTCCATCGCTCAAACTCTTTGGGATCGATACAAAAAGTCGCCACCATCACCCCCATACCGCTTCCCAACCAGACAAGCTGCTTGGCAAACAAAGGGCGCAATGAGGGGTCATTGCCCGCATACACGGCACTATAGAGGGCCACCAGTCCCAGCCCCGACAGAATCAGGGTAATGAGAAGGAGCCCCCAATCAAAGTGCTCCACCACACGGCGGTCAATCATCACGAACCTCTTTTCCCAAATAGGTCTCAATTACCTTACGTGCGATGGGAGCCGCCTTGGTAGAGCCCCCTTCACCGTGCTCCACAATCACCGCCACGGCAATGGTGGGGTGCTCAACGGGTGCATACGCCACAAACCAGGCGTGATCCCTGAATTTACGGATACTTCTTTTCTTCGAGCGTCCCCACCCCTTGCTCACCACCTGGGCGGTGCCGCTCTTTCCCGCCACCGTGACACCTTGAATGGAGGCGATCTTTCCTGTCCCCTTCCTGCTATTCACCGTCCCCCAGAGCCCCTTTTGGACCAAGGCCAGATTCTTCTTACTGGCAGGGAGGTGCCCTTTGACCACTGGATGGGTCGTCGTTACCACGGCTCCTCCGGCGGCCTCCACCTTCCCAAGGATATAGGGTTGATAGATGGTCCCCCCGTTGGCCACAGATGCGATAAGCATGGCCATCTGAATCGGAGTCACCAGGTTATAGCTCTGACCGATGGCAAGGGAGAGGGTCTCACCGCTCAGCCAGTTTCGACCCAGCTTTCGCCGCTTCCATTCGGCAGTGGGAATCAGTCCGGAGGCCTCACCGGCCAGCTCCACTCCCGTGGGGCTCCCCAGGCCGCAGCTCCGGGCATAGAAGGCCAGACGATCGACGCCCAGCCTCTCCCCCACCTCATAAAAATAGACATCGCACGACTGGGAGATGGCCTTCACCATGTCGGTGGTTCCATGCCCCACTCGCTTCCAGCACCTGTAGATACGGTCCCCATAGGCATGCTGCCCCGAACAAAAGAAATGGGTCCGTCTATCCACCACCTTCTCCTCCAGGGCCGCAATGGATGAGACAATCTTATAAATCGAGGCGGGTGGATACATCGCCTGGGTGGCCTTATTCTCCATGGGCCGCCCGGGATTATTTTTAAGGGAGTTCCACTTGGCGTAGGAGAGCCCGCTCACAAAGTCGTTCTGATCGAAGGTGGGACTACTGGCCATGGCCAGCACCGCACCACTTTGGGGGTCAAGGGCCACCACGGATCCGACATCCCCTTTTAATAGAGCCTCGGCCCGCTTCTGAAGCGCGGTGTTCACCGTCAGGTAAATATTCTTACCGGGATCGGCCTCCACCCGTTTAAGCTCACGAATCACCCGGCCCCGGACATCGACCTCCACCTGGCGCCCCCCTTGGGCACCACGCAGCAGGGGCTCCATCACCTTCTCGAGACCAAATTTGCCGATGAAATCACCCACCGAGGCCTCTGGATGCTCCCCACTGGCGATCTCTCGGGTATTGATCTCTCCCAGATACCCCAGCAGGTGAGCGGCCATCCCCGGATTCAGATAGTACCTCTTGGGACGTACCTTCACTATCACACCGGGCAGATCAAAGCGGTGCACCTCCACCGGGGCCAGGAGATCCCGTCCGATATCCCGTTTCAACACCACCGAACGAGAGGAGTTCTCCCCCCCCTTCTTGACCACGCGTCCCCGCATCTCTGCCACAGGAATACCCGTCAAAGACGATAAGCGAGCCAGGGTCTCATCCAGAGGCTTGGCATCCCGGGGCACAACGAGAAGATCGAAGGCGGGTCGGTTATCCACGAGAAGATCGCCCTGGCTATCGTAAATCAAGCCCCGTGACGGTGGCAAATGTTGGAGACGGATGCGATTATTGGTGGAGAGTTCCCGATAAGTCTCTCCATGGATCATCTGAAGATAGAAGAGACGCACCAAGATCACGAAGAATGCGATGATGATAAAAAACATCGTCCCTTTGAGACGATTGTTAAACCAGTCCCCATCGGGACTGTTGAGATAGCCACTCATGCGTGCCCCCCAAAAGCGGACCCGCCCCAGAAAAAATCACACACCTTCGCCCCCTTTCAGGTGACGAACCGTTCCTTGGAGCCCCACCCTGGCACACCGGATGCCTTCCACCAGGATCGTATAGACACAGGGGCCCAAAATCCCCCCCCAGAGAAGCTGAACGCCCCCGCGCTCCACCGCCCATAACAGGGTGTCGGTATTGGCCCCAGACACGCTCAATGTGAGAAGTGCCACAAAATTTTCAATGAATATGCCCGCCAGGATGGCCAGGTAGATCAGGGATCGGCTGTACACATGCAGAATTTGGATCGCAATTTGAATGGAGAAAAAAAGCCAGAAGTAGCTGGTAATATAGAGGCCGAAGGGGCTGCCCGACAGGCCGTCGGCCAGAACCCCCGTCATGAGGATCACGACGCCACCTTTGACCCCTGGTAGGGAAAGGGCGGTAAACACCACCTGCACCACGAGAAGATCGAAGAGGGGCCGCATGGGTATCTGTGGCAAAAACGCAGTCTGCACAAGAATCAAAAGAATGGAGATTAGGGTATATCCGACGACGGCCATCAACTCCCCGCCTTCGGAGTCATGACCACCAAAACCTCTTCCAACTTTTCAAAGGTTACAGAAGGGGTCACCCCAACCTTTTGGAAAATACCGGAGACCCCCTTATTCACATCACTCACCGTACCGATTAAAAAACCCTTGGGGAATACGCCGTCCAGACCGGAGGAGACGATGCGTTGCCCCACCACGATGGTGTCGTTCCTATTGGCATAGGCGAACTGACACTCACCGGCGCCCCCCCCCTGCAATACTCCTCGGGCGCGGGTATCCTGCACCAGAACATCTACGGCGCTGTTGCGGTCGGTAATTAGAAGCACCTTGGCATACCGGCTGGAGGCCTCGATCACCTGCCCCACGATACCATCGGGAACCACCACAGGCTGCCCTTTGGCCACGCCATGGTCCGTCCCCTTATCGATAATGAGAGTTCGGTACCAGGGTGAGGCATCGGTACCCGTGACTTCAGCAGCCACCATATTAAGGGCCTTGGCCTCTTTAAAGGTAAGAAGACTACGCATCCGCCCATTGAGGCGCTTCAATTCATGGTATCCATTGAGTTGTTCACGAAGTCGGGAGACCTCCAGGCGAAGATGCCCATTCTCCTCGGCGGTGGAGACCAGTTTAAAATATCCATTCCAGAGAGAACGCACCCAGCCAAGGCTCACCGAGATCCCTTTTTGGAAAGGAGCTGTCATATGCAGGGCAATCTTTGCCGCCCCTCCGGCCGAATCTGGACGGCTGCTCGAGACGGTCAAGGCCGCAATGTTAAGCAAAAGAAGCACCAATACTGCCACAACCAATACCATGCGCCGAGAAAACATAGGCTACCTGATGACTACCTGGCGAAGAATCTCGATACTATCCAGGGACATCCCCGCACCCTTGGCCACAGTGGAGAGGGGGTCTTCTGCCACGGTAATGGGGAGCCCCGTGTGATCCCGTAAAAGTTGATCAAGCCCCTTAAGCAGGGCACCGCCCCCGGTGAGAACAATCCCTCGATCCACGATATCTGCCGCCAGCTCCGGTGGGGTCTGCTCTAAGGCAATTTTCACACACTCCACAATGGCATCGATCTGCTCGCTGATGGCCTGGCGAATCTCTTCGGAATCGATGGCAAGAATCTTGGGAATACCAGAGACCAGGTCCCGTCCCTTGACCTCGATGGTCTCAATATGTTCGGGATCGGGATAGGCATTACCGATGGTGGTCTTGATCACCTCGGCCGTGCGTTCGCCAATAAGGAGGTTATACCGGCGCTTAATATACTGCATAATCGCCTCGTCGATGCGATCACCCGCCACCCGCAATGAGCGAGAGTAGACGATACCGGCCAAAGAGATCACCGCCACCTCGGTGGTACCGCCACCGATATCCACCACCATATTACAGGTAGGCTCGGTGATGGGGAGGCCGGCACCAATAGCCGCCGCCATCGGCTCCTCGAGAAGAAAGACCTCACGGGCTCCGGCAGATTCGGCGGACTCTCTCACCGCGCGCTTCTCCACCTGGGTAATCCCCGAGGGAACCGCAATAATAATACGGGGGCGAACAAACTTCTGACGATTGTTGTGCACCTTTTTAATAAAGTGAGACAACATGGCTTCCGTAATATCAAAATCGGCAATCACCCCGTCACGCATGGGACGAATTGCCACAATATTTCCCGGTGTCCGACCGAGCATGGCCTTGGCCTCGGATCCTACGGCCAACACCTTATTCTTGGATCTGTTGTCGGTGCGAACAGCCACCACGGATGGTTCGCTGAGCACAATGCCCTTGCCTTTGACGTAGACAAGGGTATTGGCCGTTCCCAGGTCGATGGCCAAGTCACTGGAAAAAATCCCCAGCAGCGAGTCAAGAAGGTTCATAGTCAGCCTTTGTTCCCGATAATATGTAATGGCCTGATAATAAAAAAGAGTTCAGCGAAACGCAGGCATCATGCCCCAATCGTTCGCGGCCACTCCCTAATGTCATTATTGTATGGACAGATTGCACAATCATCGTAAATAAAAGGGGATTTTATCTGGAAATGGACATGTCCCAACGTGGAACGCCCCTCAGCCCGCACAGGGATGCAAGCGCAATGATCACCCTCCACCGCTATCAGAAATCATGGATCTTGACAACTTAAAAAACGGAGCCTAAAGGACCTCATTCACCCCTTATTCCAACGTGGCCAAAGGTCTCCATCGCACAATCATGCACCCGGGGGCGAAATGAGCGAATCTGTGTATTATCACGGGAGAAGTGAACCCGATTGGTGAGCAAGACCACCACCATCTCCGAATCTGGATCGGCCCAAAAAGAGGTCCCGGTAAAGCCCAGGTGCCCCACACTACGGGCCCCGAAATAGTGGCCACTCGCCGAGCCTTTCGGCGATGGGTGATCAAACCCCAAC
>JABXKT010000271.1 GCA_013619155.1 Desulfobacteraceae bacterium | reverse complement strand
CCTTTAGTAGGTGTAGAACCCTTTTCCGGTTTTCTTGCCCAGCCATCCGGCCTCTACGTATTTGCGCAGCAGGGGACAGGGGCGGTACTTGGAGTCTTTGAAGCCGTCGTAGAGGGTCTCCATGATGGCCAGGCAGGTGTCGAGGCCGATGAGGTCGGCCAGGGCCAGGGGACCCATGGGGTGGTTCATGCCAAGTTTCATTACCGTGTCGATATCTTCCACGGTGCCGACGCTGTGGTAGAGGGTGAAGATCGCCTCGTTGAGCATGGGCATGAGGATACGGTTGGCGATGAATCCGGGGAAATCCTGGGCCTCGGCTGGGGTCTTGCCGAACTTGACGCAGAGGTCCCAGGTGAGTTTCATGGTCTCATCATCGGTGGCGATGCCCTTGATCACTTCTACGAGCTTCATCACCGGTACCGGGTTCATGAAGTGCATGCCGATGACTTTTTCCGGCCGGGAGGTGCGGGCGGCGATGCGGCCGATGGGAATGGAGGAGGTGTTGGTTCCGAGAATGACGCCGGGCTTGGCGACGCGATCCATCTCTTCGAAGATCTTGAATTTAAGGGCCTCGTTCTCTGTGGCCGCCTCCACCATGTAATCACACGGGGCCAGATCTTCGATACTGGTTACGAGGGTGAATCGAGCGAGGATCGCCGCCATCTCGGTGGCCTCTAATCGCCCTTTGTCCACATTTCGCTGGAGATTCTTCGTGATGATCGCCATCCCTTTGGCGGTGGCCTCATCGCTGATATCCATGAGAATGACTTTGAGCCCGCTGGTGGCTGCTACCTGAGCGATACCGCCCCCCATCTGTCCTGCGCCGATAACACCGAATGTCTGGATCTCCATGTTGCTCTCCTTATTTTATCCCACCGGCCGTTTCGAGCCGGATAATGGTGTGAGAAGTCGTATCGTGTGGGAGGTGATTCTTAGGGACCCCCTCCCACGATTTTTTTTACAATGCGTCTCGCCTCGTGATTATCGTTTCACGATGAGGGAGACGGCCTCTCCGCCACCGAGGCAGAGGCAGGCAAGTCCGGTCTTTAAATCTTGGCGTTTCATCTCGTAGAGGAGGGTGGTGAGGACACGAGCGCCGGAGCCTCCGATGGGATGGCCGATGGCGACACTGCCGCCGTTGACGTTTACCTTTGCGGGGTCGATGCCCAGCTCCTTGTTGATGGCGAAGGAGCTGCCGCTGAAGGCCTCGTTGATCTCAAAGAGGTCGATATCCTTGACGTCGATCCCCTCTTTGGCGCAACACTTGGGGATGGACCAGACCGGTGCCATGAGGACGTACTGCATCTCGATGCTGGCCGAGGCCTGGGCACCGATGGTGGCCAGGATCTCACACCCCTTCTCTTCGGCCAGCTCTCGGCTCATCACGCAGATAGCGGCGGCGCCGTCGGCGATGATGGAGGCGTTGCCCGCCGTACCGAGTCCGCCCTTCTTGAAGGCCCCGGGCATGGCGGCCAGCTTCTCATAAGGTGTCTCCCGGACGGACTCATCTTCGGTGACGAGGGTGGTCCCTTTTCGGGTCTTCACCTCCACCGGTACGATCTCTTCGACGAATCGGCCCGATGCTTTGGCCGCATTGGCACGTCGGTAGGATTCGGCGGCGAACTGGTCCTGGTCTTCACGGGTGACGTTCCATTTTTCGCAGCAGATTTCGTTGCTTACGCCCATGTGAAAATCGTTGACATGGTCCCAGAGTCCGTCGTTTACCATGGAGTCCTTGACGGCTCCGTTACCCATGCGTAGGCCGAAACGGGCCTTATCCAGGAAGTAGGGGGCGTTGCTCATGCTCTCCATGCCGCCCGCTATAACCACCTCGGCGTCTCCGGTTTGAATGGCGTGGGCGGCCATCATCACGGCTTTCAGGGCGGAGCCGCACACCTTATTGATGGTGAGGGCCTCCACTTCCCAGGGCATTTCTGCCCGTACCGTCGCCTGCTTGGCCGGGTTCTGGCCGCAACCACAGGGGAGAACCTGGCCCATGATCACTTCGCTGACATCCGTTTTTTCGATACCGGCACGGCGTACCGCCTCGGAGATGGCGGCGGCACCCAGATCCAGGGCGTCCATAGAGGTGAATTGTCCATTAAAGGCCCCTAAGGGGGTGCGGCAGGCACTGACAATGACGGCTTCTCTCATGACTGTTTTTCTCCATATGTTTAGTAAGAACGTAAAATGAACTTATATTGTCGAGGTCCCGTGCCGGGTGGGCTCTCCCTTTGGGGGGCTCACTCCGGTGATGGGGTGGCAGTGACGCCCTTTCGAGACGTTTGCTGCATGGGAAGGTGATGTTCCAAGAAGCGTGCCATCGGGTGTATGTTCAGGGTAAGCACTTGAATTGACCTGATTTTTGTCTCTTTAAAGGGGGGGGGAGATGGGG
>JABXKT010000097.1 GCA_013619155.1 Desulfobacteraceae bacterium | reverse complement strand
TGGCATGGGCACTGGGTACCCAGACCCACAAGAGAAGCAGGCACCCCACAAGCAGACGCCACCCGTATGATCGCCCTTTCGGGACGGTATTCACACTATTTTTGATCATCATCGCCCCCCTTTAATTTGACTTCTTCAAGTACCCGGCGGCCAGATCCACCCGGCCAGAGGCGAGGGCAGAGCGCCCGTAGATCACGTACTCCCACTTCCGTTTCTGACCCATATCGAGGTTGGAGCCAGGGGCGATGCCCCGCCGTAAGGCACAGAATTCGGCGGGAGTGCCCGTATAGAAAGAGGATTCGCCCACATTGGCATCGTCACCCGACCCCTTCCATGGCTCCTCTTCCGGCTTAAACCCATCATCTGCATCCAGGGCACTCTTCAGCCATACAAAGGCGGTGCGCGATGGGTTGAGATCCTCGGAATTTTCGAGGGCAAAGGCCGCCTCTTTGATCACCGCCTCGGCCCGATAGAAATTTTTTTTGTAACTCCAGTCGTTTCCGGATATCTTCAGCTCGGTATGGGTCATCTTTAAGGCATTCATACCCAGCATGGAGACCAGCAGAAGCACCATGAGGGCGATGAGAAGCACCGACCCCTCCTGGTTATTCACACACGACACCCCGCGCCTGTGCTCACAAACCTCTCCCATCCCATCGGCCTCCTTAAACTTCGGCGTATGCGAATTTAAACTCCGTCGGCCCCTCATATATTTTTCACCTTTAAAAATCGGTAATCAAAACTATGGGCATCATCCCCCTGGCCCCACACCACCGTGACCGTAATATCACGAGTATTGGCGCCACCGGCACCCGCCTTCACCGTCCAGCTCACCCCATACCCGTCCACGGTTTCCGATCCGTCCACGAGGGCGGCCGCATCAAAATCAAGACTCAACAGCATCTCGGCCCGCCCCGAGGCGATGACCGAGGCCTCGCTCATCTGATTGGCCGTGGCATTTCCACGTATGGCGCTTATCTGCATGGCGGCGGTTCCCAGCAAGCCGACGAACAAAATAAAAAGGGCGATCATCACCTCCAGAAGGGAGAACCCTTCAGAATCCATCCCCCCACCCTCCTGGCAGGCACAGATGCCTCCCTGTGAGGCGCTCGACGCGTCTGTAATCACCATGATTATCCCCTTACTCTTACCGCCATAATACGGCGCATAAAAAATCACCGACCGGCCATATTCCGGCAATTAAAAAAACCCGTCACCATCTGACGGTAAATCCCATCGGAGGCGAACTGATACAAATTCTCCGTCTCCCCGTTCGGAAAGGGGAGGGCAAATATCTTCTCGTGGGGATAATCACCCACCGAGACCGATGTCCTCGCCAGGATCGTGACCCGTACCCCCCGGATATCATCCAATTCTCCCGCAGTGGGTGCCCAGGTGGTCGTCCCATTTTTTAACTGGTAGATAAATTCCAGATGCTCTATCTCTTCGGCCACCGGGGATGCGATGCCCGTCCCGGCGCGTGTGACGGTGCGTACAATTTGGTGAGCCTGAAGAGCAAAGGCCACCGATACCAGGTCATCCGTGCCATCCGCCACATAGCTAAAGGCCAGCGCCCCCTTCTCCGCCTGGGTAAATCCCGGCGTGACGGCGTCCTTAATATGGACAGAATACCCGGCCCGCATCAGTTCCCGGCCAATCACATAGTGACCGGCGCGCCAGTTTTGACGCATGGCAACGATCCGCTCCTGGGCCTTAGCCCCCTTAAGCTGGTTGATATAGACGGCATACACCCCGGAGATCACGATGCTCGATATGGCCAGGGCCACCAGAATCTCCACCAGGGTAAATCCCTTCTCCTCCGGACAACAGGGCAGCAAGGCCTCTCCCCTTTTAATGCGTCGTTTCAATACGTACACTCCCTGCCGCAGAGAGCACCACCTCATGGTATCGGCTCTCCTCAGAATTCTTTAAAGAAACCGATCCGGCCGAGAAGGGAAGCCCCATGGGGGTATACCCTGCTTTTCCACCGGGAAAATCTGTCTCATAGAGCACTACCCCCGCAGGCATCCGCCTCTCCAAGAGGACCGCTTCCCCTTCATCCTGTTCAGAATCGCCATCATCGACAAAGAGGGTAAACCCGCCGCCTCCTTCTGTATCGAAGGCCATGACCACGGGTGCGTTTTCATCGATGGCGGTGGAGCGAGCAAGCATCAGTGCAGAGCGGATCCCCACACACTCCCCGTTAAATCGCTGATTCTCCTGCCACTGGTTGAGTCGAGGTATCGACAGCGCCACAATAATTCCGACGAGCGCCATGGTGATAGTCAGCTCCACCAGGGTAAATCCTCTGCCATTGCCCATTTCGGCTTCCTCTTCTGGCGATGTGCCCATTTTTTAAAAAATTAGTAACGGTTCAGCTCACTTTTAAAAAAATACCTCGGACGGCCACGGCGTTTATCCTCAAGGGGCCGTGTCAGCCTGAGTTCCAAGGCGACCCAGCAAAGGCATCGTTTTCTCGTCTGTTTTATCTCTTACCCGGGTCCTTAAGGACTAAAAAAAGAGGCGATATCCATTCTTAAGAAATCGCCAAACACAAAAAAGAGGCGCGCCTATAATCCCAAAAAATTACCCTAAACAGATGTGGAAATCAATCGATTTGAAATGATTATAAGGAATCAAAAAAGACTAAAATCAAAAGAGATGAAATAGAGCGTGGCACTATCCGTTCCTTGGATAGTGCACCAGCCCTGAAAGGAGGGGAGATAATCGTAGATGGAAGAGCCAAGGGGACGATGGGGAAGGCGCCCTTTCACAAGAAGAGAGGGTCCTTCCCTTACCAAACATTCGGGTCCCGATACCGTTGGCACGGTACCGGTTTTTACTGGCCGCTTAAAATTTAACGGCGATCTGAGACGAGATTTAAGACGCCGTGCGCCGCATGAAACATCGCGTTAAGCTACAAAATTTGCAAGGGTTGCGCTCCATCACCGCTCCTCCTGCGGAGACAATAAAGGAGATGGACTTGATGGGCGTCATCATCCAGGATGTTTCATCGAAGCGAACACCCAGGGGTCGAGGCGCAAGTGCCGAGAAGATCAACCGTTGACCCTCCACAGCAAAATCACAATAACCAGGGCTGAAGGGCAGGCAGAGATGCTGGCCCGTCTCCTCTTCCATCCGTGCGATCAGCCGCTCCACCCCCTGCTCCACAAGAACCGTTCCAATGGCATCGCGCACCATGGTCTCCAAGAGATCTGAGCATTGATCATCCGCGCCCTCTTCGTCTCCGTCTGTCGTCACCAGACAAAAGTAAAGCGTCTCGGCCCCTCGGGCGATGGTGGCAAAATTTTTACTCTGGATCCGGCCATATTTTGTGGCGATACAGCCCGCCTCCATACCGGCCACCGGCACCTCTTTAAACGCCGCCCGAAATGATCCAGAGGCCTTGCGGATACAGCGATCCACCTGATTGCGTATGCCTTCATCGGGCCGCGCCGTGCCATTGTAGCCAAGAGAGACCAGTACGCGCTGGGCATCGATCTCCGATATGGTGTCGTGAATAGAGATCATGAGAATAAAAGCTCCGTGTTTGCCATGAGGGTCGCCGCACTCTCGGCGTAACCATCGGCATGGATATCCGCCGATATTTTGGCATTCAAGAAGGCTCCACCCGTCATCACCTTAATGGTGGGGCGAGCCCGCTTCAAAGAGGCCACCGCCTCTTTCACTCTGGTAAGGGTGGTGCTCATCATCGTGGAGATACCCACAACATCCGCATTCTCAGCCACGGCCCTCTCGGTAAATGTTTCGATACTCACA
Source organism: Desulfobacteraceae bacterium (assembly GCA_013619155.1). Lineage (GTDB taxonomy): Bacteria > Desulfobacterota > Desulfobacteria > Desulfobacterales > Desulfolunaceae > Desulfoluna. The sequence continues at coordinate 10,140 of JABXKT010000097.1, read as the reverse complement.
TTCTTTCCAAGATCCACCACCCGATACCCATATCCCGTATAGAGATCTCGGATGATATTTTTCCCCATGTCGTGGGTATCCCCTTCGATAACCCCCAAAACGATGCACCGGTCTCTCATGGGAGAAAACCCATGGGCCTTCGTTTTTTCCAGGAGGAGGTGAACCGCCTTTAGCCCCATTAAAAGATCGGGAATGGCGAGGGTACGTTCCTGCAAACGGTGGCAGAGGGTATCCAGTGCCGGGTACACAACCCCTTGAAACATCTCATCTATGCTGTGCTTCGCCCGAAAAAGGGGAATCAGCGTCTCCAATGTTTCTGAGTCCGCCGTCACAATGGACCCTTTCACCTGTTCGAATAGTGATGTCATAAAGCCCCCATCGTCTCTGTTTTAAAAAATAGAAGTGCGGATCACGATTCCGCTAAAAGCCGACACTAGGCCGCCCCAACCCATGACGTATCCATCGTACCGGAGGCGGCCATTTCGGCGGCAATCACCATGGCTCGGGCGTTTAAAAGATTTCCATTGGGCGGAAACTCACAGGTTGGGGCCAGGATAAACCGGCCGTTGCGACCCAAAAGATCGATCTGCTCAACACACTGGCGTATCACCTCGGCAGGCGATCCGGAGTAGAGAAGCTCGGTGGAGACACACCCCATAAGCGTCGCCTCTTTTCCGTAACGCCGTTTCGCCTCCTCAAAATTACGGCAATCCTCGGGGACATCGGCAAAGGAGTAAACCGATGGGTCGATCCACTTTTTCACCTCTTTAAAATAGGGAGAGAAGCCACAGCCGTGGTGGGCATTTAAGATGCCACAGCGATTGATCACATCGCTGATTCGTTTTACATAGACGCCTTCGAAGGCCTCCCACTGAGAGGGAGAGACCCCCGAACGCGAGGCAGGCAAGGTATCGATACACACACCCGCCACCCCGCGATGAAACTGCTCCAGGACAAAGGCCTCCAGAACCGTTGTAATCACCTCCAGGGCCACCTTGACCTCCTCGGGGTGATCCACAATATCACGGTAGAGCCCCTCCATCCCCCGCATCATACCCAGCACTCCCAGGGGGCCGTAGACAAACCCCAACACCGGCGTATGATGCCCCACCCGATTAACAAGGATGGAGCAGAGATCGAGGTAAGCGCCCATGCGCTCCCCCGAGGCCGGAGAAAACGATTGAAGTGTCAAATAATCCTGGGGCTCTTTAATCAGTGCCCGCTCATAGTTGGGATGGGCCGTGGAGTGCTCCGGGTAGACCATCTCCTGCCCAAAATCAGCCGCCTCCACCGAAAGATCGGTAAAACAGAGAATCACATCATCTCCCACTATCTGGTTGGCCAGAATCATGGATTCTGCAGCCGCCTGGCTATCCCGGGAAAATTGAGGAAACCCGACTCCCGTCACCCCCCTGGAGACCCCGACAGCTAAGCTGCACACCGGCACCCTATCCGTCTCCTCCCCTTTTAGGGTCAAGAGAACCCGTTCCATGGACGTGAGTTGATTCATTTAAAATCCCCTTTGCAAATACAGTGTCAATAGTATTGATATCCGCCATATTTACTACGTCCAAGGGGAGAAAAGAGTCAAATATTTATTATTGATATTTTTCATATTAAGTATTCAATATTTCTATAGCCCCCCTCTAAAACCAAGGAGAGGAGAGGCGATACAGGCCGTCCTCATCGTCCCTCAATCAAAACGTTCATAAAATGCGTGGTAGGAATGCTTAAGGGGCTATTTTTATTAGTGACAATCCCGATGGAGCGTGAGGGGAGGGTCTCCTTAAGATCGAGGGTGCGGATATTTTTTTCATCGATGGGGATGGCATCGGCCATGACGAAGCCGACTCCCAAACCGATACGGACGAAATCGACGATGAGATCGACGCTCTCCAACTCAAATTCGGGGGAGAGGATCTCTTTCTGGGCATTAAAGAATGCGTCGAGGTAGCGGCGGGTATGGGTATTTGGGGTGAGGGTGATAAGGGGCAGGCCTTTGAGGTCTTTAATAGAGGGACATTTGGGGAGGGTATCGGCATAGGCCGCCGTGGTGATGGCCACCTCCTGAAACCCCTTGATCTCGGTGACATTGACCCCCTTGACCTTCATATTCTCCGGTAGGTTCACCACCCCAAAGTCCATCTTTCCCCCGGCGATCTCCGCCAAGGTCTTCATGGAGGGCTGGTTGGTGATACTGATTTTTATCAAGGGGTAATCTTCATGGAACTGTTTGATATAATCGAGGAGGAAATAGCGACAGATGGTATCGCTGGCACCGATTTTCACCTCCCCGTACCCCAGGGTCTTCGTGTTCTCGATATTCCTCTCCCCAACCTTGATGATATCAAAGGCCTGGGAGATATGGGAAAAGAGCATCTCCCCCTCTTTGGTGAGCTGCATATTGCGCTTATTGCGTATAAAGAGGAGAATGTTAAGCTGATTCTCCAGCTGCTTAATAGACTGGGAGACAGAGCTCTGGGTGACAAAAAGAGACTCGGCGGCCCGCGTGAAACTCAAGTGCGTCGCCGCGTGATAGAAGACCTTGTAGAGTTCGAAGTTGATATTCATATATTAGCCCTGATTATTATTGACGTTACAATTATTAATTACATTTATAAAACGGACTATGATAAGTCAATAGACCATAAACGATACGCCTCCGGCGGCCAGGGAGCTTAAGACACCATGGCGTCACACACCCTTAAGCCTCCGGCGAGGATACACCGCACCATGGGAAGCGTTCATTATTCAACCATATATACAGTTCCAGGGGTCCTCCACATGCCAAACACGATTAGACGGGTCTTTGTCGAGAAGAAAACAAGCTTCAAGGTCGAGGCGGATCATCTGCTCTCCGATCTCACCCACAACCTGAACATCGTCGGTCTCGAAGGGGTTCGTATCATCAACTGCTACGAATGCTCAGGCTTCGATGACGCCACCTTCGAGGTTGCCAAGGCAAACGTCTTCAGTGAGCCCAACACCGATGACGTCTACGAAGATGCGACCCTTTTTACCGGGGCCGATTTTGTCTTCAGGATGGGACTGCTTCCCGGACAGTTTGATCAGCGGGCCGACTCGGCCATGCAGTGTGTGCAGCTCTTAACAGGTGGTGAGCGCCCCCTGATTCGGGCCTCCAAGGTCATCGCCTTGAACGGCACCCTCTCCGATGCGGAGAGGGAAAAAATCAAGATCCACCTCATTAACGTGGTGGAGTCCTGCGAACTGGGCCTCGAACTTCCCGAGACCATCGAGATGGAGGCCCTCATTCCGGCCGATGTAATGATCTTCAAGGGCTTCACCACCTTGAGTGAAACAGAGCTTGCCGCCTTCAAAGATGCCGAAGGCTTTGCCATGAGCATGGGCGATATCCTCTCCTGCCAGGCCTACTTCAGGGATACCGAGCACAGAAACCCCACCATCACCGAGATGAAGACCATCGACACCTACTGGTCCGATCACTGCCGTCACACCACCTTCATGACGGAAATCGAAGGGGTGACCATCCAGGAGGGCCCCTACGCCGAAGAGATCCAGAAGGCCTACGACCTCTACAAGGCAGATCGCGTGGCCTGCGGTGCCAAGAAGCCAGAGTGCCTCATGGACCTGGCCTGTATCGCCGCCAAGGCCCTGAAGAAGGAGGGGTACTTAAAGGATATCGATGTCAGCGAGGAGATCAACGCCTGCAGCATCAACGTGGATGTGGATATCGATGGGGAGAAGGTCCCCTACCTCATCATGTTTAAGAACGAGACCCACAACCACCCCACGGAGATCGAACCCTTCGGCGGCGCCGCCACCTGTTTAGGAGGCGCCATCCGTGATCCCTTGTCTGGCCGCTCCTTCGTCTACCAGGCCATGCGCATCACCGGTGCGGCAGACCCCCGCACCCCCTTTGAAGAGACCCTCTCCGGCAAACTACCCCAGCGCACCATCTGCAAACGCGCCGCCCACGGCTACAGCTCCTACGGCAACCAGATCGGCGTCAGTACCGGCTTTGTCAAAGAGTATTACAACGACCGCTTTGTGGCCAAGCGCATGGAGGTGGGGGCCGTCATCGCCGCCACCCCCAAGGATCAGGTGATCCGCGAGGTTCCCGAGCCCGGCGATATCGTCATTCTCGTCGGGGGTAAAACCGGCCGTGACGGATGTGGCGGTGCCACCGGCTCCAGCAAGGAGCACACCGAAGAGTCCCTGGCCACCTGCGGTGCCGAGGTGCAGAAGGGCAACGCCCCGGAAGAGCGCAAAATCCAGCGCCTCTTTAAACACCCGGACGTCTCGAAAATGATCATTCGCTGCAACGACTTCGGTGCCGGCGGCGTCTCCGTGGCCGTGGGAGAGCTCGCCGATAGCATCGATATCTGCCTGGACCGGGTTCCCAAGAAATACGACGGACTGGACGGCACCGAGCTGGCCATCTCCGAATCCCAGGAGCGCATGGCCGTTGTGGTTCGAAAGGAGAACGCCGAGGCGTTCATCCACATGGCGGGAGAGGAGAACTTAGAGGCCACCGCCATCGCCCTCATCACCGATACCGGACGCCTAAGGATCCAGTGGCGGGGTAACTGGATCATCGACGTCTCCCGAGCCTTCTTAGATACCAACGGCGTCAGCCAGTCCACCCAGATCGAGGTGAGTTCACCCGAGACAGAGAGCGGTCTCTTTCACCGGGAGACGGCCAGCGACCTCGCCGACGCCTGGACCTCCACCCTGGCGGATCTCAACGTGGCCAGCCAGAAAGGGCTGATCGAACTCTTCGACAGCACAATCGGCGCCGGCTCGGCCCTCATGCCCTTCGGCGGTAAAACCTACCAAACCCCCACCGAGGGCATGGCCGCCAAGATCCCCGTCGAGGCCGGCGAGACCACCACCGGAACCCTTATGGCCCACGGATACAACCCGAAAATGGCCATCTGGTCTCCCTTCCACGGCGGTATGTACGCCGTCGTGGAGAGTGTGGCCAAGGTCGTGGCCATGGGGGGCAACTACGAAACGATCTACCTCTCCCTCCAGGAGTACTTCGAAAAACTTCGCGGAGAGGCCGTGCGCTGGGGCAAACCCTTTGCCGCACTCCTGGGGGCCTACCGCGCCCAGAAAGAGTTTAAAATCGGTGCCATCGGCGGCAAGGACTCCATGAGCGGCTCCTTCAAGGAGTTGGATGTTCCCCCCACCCTCATCTCCTTTGCCGTATCCGCCATGGATATGGAAGGCCTCATCTCCCCCGAGTTCAAACAGGCCGACTCCCGGGTCGTCATGATCAAAGCGATGCGCAACGAAGCCGAGGTCATGGATTTTGCCGATCTTCGCGAAAAATATGCCCTCATCACACGGCTCATGGCCGAGGGTCATATCGTCAGCGCCCACACCATCGGCACAGGCGGCGCCATGGCGGCCATCTCCAAGATGTGCTTTGGCAACACCCTCGGAATGGACCTGAATCCTGAGATCAGCCAGGCACTCTTAAGCGAAGAGGCCATCGGCTCCATGGTCCTGGAGGTAAGCTCCGAAAAAGAGCTCGCAGAACTCTTCACCACCGCCTATATCGACCTCGGCATGGTCACCGAGAGCGCCACCATCACCCAGGGCGATATGTGCCTCAACCTTTCGAAACTCATCACCACCTGGGAGGCCCCCTTAAACGAGATCTTCGCCATCACAGAGGACCACGAAGGGCCCATCGAGACCCTCAGCCACACAGCACCCACCATCCATGTGGCCCGGCATAAGGTGGCACGGCCCAAGGTAATCATCCCCTCTTTTCCCGGCACCAACTGCGAAATCGATACCCAGAAGGCCTTTACCCGGGCCGGTGCCGACGTGGAGGTAGTGGTCTTTAAAAACCTCACCGCCGCTTGGGTGGAAGAGTCCATCGCCACCCTGGCCGACAAGATCAAGGGAGCCCAGATCATCGCCCTTCCCGGCGGATTCTCCGCAGGGGACGAGCCCGAAGGCTCCGGTAAATTCATCGCCTCGATCTTCAAGAACGAACGGATCAAAGAGTCTGTCCACGGCCTCTTAAACGATCGGGACGGCCTCATGATCGGTATCTGCAACGGCTTCCAGGCCCTTATAAAACTCGGCCTCCTCCCCTATGGTAAGATCCAGACCTTAGACGAGATGGCCCCCACCCTCACCTACAATAAGATTGGCCGCCACATCGCCCGCTACGCCAAGACCCGGGTCGCCTCCAACCTCTCACCATGGCTCTCCGGTACCGATGTGGGCGAAGTCTTCGAGTCCCCCCTCTCCCACGGCGAGGGACGCTTCTTTGCCAGCGAAGAGGTATTAAAAGGACTCATCGCCTCCGGTCAGATCGCCACTCAATATGTGGATGAGGATGGAAAGGCCACCTATGATGGCCGTTTCAATCCCAACGGCTCTATCTACGCCATCGAGGGCATCACCAGTGCAGACGGCCGTATTTTTGGAAAAATGGGCCACAGCGAGCGTTGTGGTCATCATCTTGCCGGGAACATTTACGGCAAAACAGATATGAAGATCTTCGAGTCTGGGGTAAGGTACTTCCAGTAAGGAAAACAGCCTCAAAAGGTCCAGGGGATACCCTTCTGGACCCCATGAACTTACGGCTGTAGCGCTATTATTTCCTATTGCCGAAACCGGCATGATGATAAGGATTCACAATGAATTGCGACAAGTTTAAAGACGAATGCGGTGTCCTGGGGATCTTCTCAACAACAAGCCAGAATCTGGCACGGCGCGTGGCCTTCGGACTCATCTCCCTTCAGCACCGGGGCCAGGAGAGCGCGGGCATCGCCTCCTATATGGATGGAAAAGTTCGTCACTACAAAGAGATGGGCCTGGTCCAGGATGTCTTCAACAACGAGATCCTGGACAAGCTTCAGGGCTCTATCTCGGTGGGCCATGTGCGCTACTCCACCACCGGAGAATCTCACGTCTCCAATGCCCAACCCCTGGTCATCAACTACCGGGGAGGGAGCATCGCCCTTACCCACAACGGCAACCTGGTCAATGCCGATAAAATTCGGGATGAGCTGGAGATCTCTGGATCCATCTTCCAGACCTCCATCGATACCGAGGTCATCGCCAACCTCATCGCAAAAAACTACTCCTTGGGATTTAAAAAATCGATCCTCAAGACCATCCAGGAGATCAAGGGGGCCTTTGCCCTGGTCATCGTCTGCGAGGGCAAACTCATCGGCGTCCGGGATCCCAACGGACTGCGACCCTTGTGTATCGGAAAACTCCCCGATGGCGGCATCGTGCTCTCCTCCGAGAGCTGTGCCTTAGACGTCGTAGGGGCCGAACTCATCCGGGATGTGCAGAAAGGGGAGATGGTCATCATCGATGAGAACGGCATCGAATCCATCATCTATGATGATACCAAACGCGAGGCCCACTGCATCTTCGAGTATGTCTACTTCGCACGCCCCGACAGCATCATCGACGGGGTCAGTGTCTCCCGATCGCGCCGCCACGCAGGCCGCACCCTGGCCCAGGAGCACCCTGTGGAGGCCGATATCGTCATCGCCGTTCCCGACTCCGGCATCGACGCAGCCATCGGTTTTGGCCAGGAGGCGGGCATCCCCTACGGCATCGGACTGATCAAGAACAAGTACATCGGCCGGACCTTTATCCAGCCAGATCAGGAGTCCCGGGAGCTGGCCGTACGACTCAAGCTCAACGTCCTCAAAGAGAACGTCAAGGGCAAACGCGTCGTGGTCGTGGACGACTCCATCGTACGGGGCACCACCAGCCGGAAAATCGTGGACGCCTTAAAAAAAGCGGGCGCCACAGAGGTCCACATGCGAGTCAGTTCGGCCTCGGTGAAATTCCCCTGCTTCTTCGGCATCGACACCCCCAACCGCCAGCAGCTCGTGGGCTCCTCCAAGAGCACCGATGAGGTCAGAGAACTCATCGGCGCCGACTCTCTGGGCTATATCAGCGTGAAAGGGCTCCTAGGCTCCCTGGAAAAAACAGGCCTCAATATGTGCACGGCCTGCTTCGACGGCGACTACCCCATGGAAGTCCCCGAAGAGGTGAACAAGCTGATGTTCGAATAGTAGGAACGGCCCATCGTATTTGCTTACGGGCGGCTCACGTTTCCTGAAAGATGCCCCAGCGATTTGACCCGAAAACGCGGGTTAAATCGCTGCAGCAACCCGCCTTACGGTGTTTTTGCCTACGTGGCTTCGCCACCCGTGCCGCCGGAGGCTGCTTTAATAAAATTCCATCCTGAGAGGATAAAAATATGAGTGAGACGACAAAACTGACCTATGCAGACGCTGGCGTGGACATCAAAGAGGGTGCCGCAGCCGTTGAGAAGATGAAAACCTATGTCCAGGAGACCTTCACCAAAGGTGTGCTGGGCGGCTTGGGTGGGTTTGGCGGATTGTTTGAGCTGGATCTGGAGGGGTATAAGAAACCCGTTCTCGTCTCCGGCACCGACGGCGTGGGCACCAAGCTAAAGATCGCCTTCTTAACAGACGTTCACGACTCCACGGGCATCGACCTTGTGGCCATGTGCGTCAACGACATCCTGGTTCAGGGCGCAAAGCCCCTCTTCTTCCTCGACTACATCGCCACGGGCCGCATCAGCTCCGACAAAGTCGCCGATATCGTCAAGGGTATCGCCGACGGGTGCAAGCAGTCCGGCGCCTCCCTCATTGGCGGCGAGACCGCCGAGATGCCCGGTTTCTACTCCGACGACGAGTACGATATCGCCGGCTTTACCGTGGGCATCGTGGAGAAAGAGTCCATCATCGACGGCAGCCAGATCAAAGAGGGCGATGTGCTCATCGGCCTCCCCTCCACGGGTATTCACTCCAACGGCTACTCCCTGGTACGCAAGGTCTTCTTCGACCTCCTGAAAATGGATGTATCCGATCACGTCGAGGCCCTGGGCATGACCTTGGGTGAGGCCCTCATCACCCCCACCAAGATCTACGTCAAAGAGGTCCTGGAGATCCTGGCCAACCACAAAGTCAACGGCATGGTCCACGTCACCGGCGGCGGCTTCACCGAAAATATCCCCCGGGTTCTTCCCGAAGGGCTGGGGGCCGACATCACCATGGGCAGCTGGGAGATGAACCCCCTCTTTCCCCTGATCCAGGAGAAGGGCAACATCGATGAGTCCGAGATGTTCAAGACCTTCAACATGGGCATCGGCTTTATCCTCGCCGTAGCCCCTTCAGAGGCCGAAGCCATGCTCGCCACCATCGCGGCCATGGGAGAAAAAGCCTACCGTATCGGCACCATCACCTCGGGTGAAGGCGTTCGCTACACCCGATAAAACGGCCCCGGGCCGACGGGAAACAAAACCATTTGATTCCCCCCATACTAAAAAAGCGCTCTGCCCTCATTTTTGAGGGTATAGCGCTTTTTTTATGTGCCTCCGGCGGCCCTGCCGGGGGCCAACCTTTTGAAAAGGTTGGTAAACAAATATTTACTATAACGGTGACGGACCAAAGGTCCGTCACCGTTATAAATTTGGGGTCCAGGGGATTTATCTCCTGGCCGCCGGAGGCCCCTTTCGCTTTTTCTATACTTTATTTTTGTGCAGCCCCTTACATCGCCTCCCCGGCTGCCTGGCCCGATGCCCAGGCCCAGTGGAGGTTAAAGCCGCCGAGCTGGCCGGTGACATCGAGGAGCTCGCCGGTTAAGTAGAGACCTTTGGTGAAGCGGCTCTCCATGGTCTTGGAGGAGAGATCCGAGGTATCCACCCCACCACCGGTGGCCTCGGCTTTGCGCATCCCCTCGGTGCCCACCGGAACGATGACACAGTGATGAACACACCGAATGAGGTCCTCACGCTCTTGGGTGGTGAGCTGGGCAATCTGGCGTCCCCCCAGTTTCTTGGGAATCAGGGCGGTGGCCAGGCGTTCGGGAAATACCCGGGCCAGGATGGTTCGCACCAGGGGCTTGCCGCCGGCCTCGTCCAGAATCGATTCGATGCGTTGCCCCGGCAGAAAATCCATTATGATCTCCATCCCCCTCTCCCAGAGACAGGAGGCCTGGAGCACCACGGGACCACTCACCCCCTTGTGGGTGAAGAGAAGATTCTCGGTAAAGCATCTGCCGGCCAGGGTAAGACTCACAGGAAGGGCAATACCGGTGAGCCCTTTAAATCGCCAGTCGCTGGCCATGGTCAGGGGGACC
>JABXKT010000270.1 GCA_013619155.1 Desulfobacteraceae bacterium | reverse complement strand
GCACTATAAAAATTTGTTTGGCAACCTTTTGTAAAAGGTTGGCTCCCGGCAGGGCCGCCGGAGGCGAGGGTGGCGAAGCCACTTCGGCAAAAACACCTCGAAGGCAGGGCGTGGATGCCCTTTACCCTCGTGGAAAGCCGATGGGTTTGTATCTCCTCCCGTAGGGTGCACTTCGTGCACCATTTTTGATGGGTCCCCGCTCTTCATTTCTCCAGGGAATCTGGTGTATTTCCTGCCGTTGGTTCTGGTGCATAAAATGCACCCTACAACCACGACCCCCACCGGTATGGGTGTGGACCACCCGTCTTCATCCTCAGGGAAGGGCCGATAGAGACTGTAGCTCCTCCCGTAGGGTGCACTCCGTGCACCATCTCCATTCCATCCCCGGCCTTCATTTTTCCAGGGAATCTGGTGTATCCACCGCCGTTGGTTCTGGTGCATAAAATGCACCCGACAACCACGATCCCCACCTGTATGGGTTTGGCCACCCATCTTCATCGGCCTGTTTTCCACGGCCCATGATTTAAGGGTTGAAAACAACGGGCATTTTGGCGTACACGACATATCTTTATCTCCCCGTGCATGGGGAGGGATAAGCCTCGGCAAGAGATGCCACCCGACTTTTTTTTGACGGACGATGACGCACCACGAAATGAGATCCATTTTTTTAAAGAGCAGGTAGATATGACGACATCCACGCGCCATGCGCGCACCGAAAGACTCCTCGGAAACGACGGGGTAAAGCGATTAAAAGAGGCCCATATCACCCTCTGCGGCCTGGGCGCCGTGGGTTCCTTCGCCGCCGAAGCCCTGGCACGGGCCGGCGTAGGCCATCTCTCCATCGTCGATTTTGATGTAATCAGCCAGAGCAATATCAACCGCCAGCTCTACGCCCTCACCTCCACCGTGGGCATGAAGAAAACAGCCGTGGCCGAAGCGCGCATCAAGGACATCAACCCCCAGTGCGAGGTCACCATCTTCGACTGCAAGGTGGGTGAAGAGACCTTAGATGCCATCCTCGCCCCTCCCATGGATCTGGTGGTAGACGCCATCGACAGCCTCTACTCCAAGGTCAACCTCATCAAAGACGCCATGGATCACGGTATTCCCGTCATCTCCAGCATGGGCGCTGCCGGAAAAAAAGACGCCTCAGCCGTCGTCTGCGGCGATATCTCCGAAACCGCCTACTGCCCCCTCGCCCGCATGGTCCGTCGCCACCTCCACCGACGGGGCATCTACGAAGGCGTGCGCTGCATCTACTCCCGGGAACAAGCCCAGGATCGCCACACCGCCTCCCCTGGCGACACCACCTCCGAGGAGACGGCCAGCGGCCTCGTCCTCGGCAGCATCTCCTACCTCACCGCCATCTTCGGCCTCCACGCCGCCAGCGAGGCGATTCGTATGCTCCTGGAGAGAGAGTAAGCGGGCCTCCGGCGGCCAGGGGATGATCCCCTGGACCCCATATGGCGATAGCACTCACCCCGGGGCGGGGTGAGTGCTATCGCGAAGAGTCTTGAGAAACAGATCCCGATGTGTGTGATAAATTTGAGATAGCGTTTGATCCTGGAGGGACCTCTGGGGGGATTTCTTTATTCTTGGACGTCGCTGGATGCCGGGTGATGTGGGGGCTGGGGGAGAAAAATTTTAAAGATTTAGGAAACTTGAAAAACAAATATCTGTGATGTCACATCGGGTTCTGCAAGGTAGTACGATCGAAATATAGGAGACAGCTCTATTAGAACCCATTTCCCCGTTGCTTCTAAATCCTCCACCTTATTCTTCAGATCCTGTTCAGCATAGGTTTCAGCGCGAGTATTGAACACAACGTGTCCGCCGGGCCGCGTGATTCGGATAAACTCTTCAAGGCAAGCCGCAGGTGCATGTCCGGGTCCAAGAGACCCAAAACAGACCACCGCATTGTACGTGTTATCGGCCTCGGGCAGTGGATTGCTCAAATCATGTTCGTATAAACGTTGGTAAGCCGTCAGTGTATCTGCCGATTTGAGCATTGCCGGCGATAGATCCGAACCGATTATTTCCTGATATCCAAGCAGTTCAAGTATACCGCCAACGATGCCAGTACCACAGGCTGCATCTAAAACAGCTCCTTCGTTGCAATCTACATGGCGGGCGACCAAAGAGCAACCGATGCCAGGTACGCGATAGCCATTTCCAATATTTTCAGACTCATACCCTTTAGCCCACTCCTCGTAAGCTTCTCGCGACGCGTTGGAATCCTCCGCACCGTAGACATTATCAAGATGGTTACTGTTTTTACTCATTGTGTTTTCTCCAATTTTTGTTTCAGGAACTATGAATGTCTTAATGGCATTCGTCCGAAAAATCTATGTCAGCTCCATTGGGGGCACTCTATTTTGTATTATTATCTCAACCATCAATCCCTTCT
>JABXKT010000096.1 GCA_013619155.1 Desulfobacteraceae bacterium | reverse complement strand
ACGGTGGGGTGACGGGCAGCAAAATCGGGGGCCGAAACCTGCCGAAGTATCCCCAAAGGGATTCGGTCCCCAAACTCCAGGGCCCGGGTAAGGGCGGCGGACAGGTCTGTGGGATCATGGTCCGTCAACGGGTAGCAACGCTTACGATACCAGGCGTGGGTGTTGATCTTGTTAAAGGAGACACAGGGCTGGAGTATGTCCACAAGGGAGAAACCGGGGTGGGTAATGGCCGATACAAGGGTCTCCGTGAGGAGCGCAGCCTCCCCCACAAAGCCACGGGCCACAAATCCGGCTCCCATGGCCACGGCCACAGCCACAGGATTAAAGGGCGTGGACAGGCTGCCGAAGGGTTGCGCCTTGGTGACATGCCCCCTAGCCGTCGTGGGGCTCGCCTGGCCCTTGGTGAGTCCGTAGATCTGGTTGTTATGAACCACCATGGTGATATCCACATTGCGCCGGATAGCGGCCAAAAAATGGTTGCCCCCTTCTCCGTAATGGCACCCATCGCCGGACTCGGCAATGACGGTGAGCCCCGGGTTGGCCAGCTTCACCCCTTGGGCCACAGGCAGACTCCGACCGTGAAGGCCGTTAAAAACATGGCACTTCAGGTAGTGGGGGGCTTTGGCCCCCTGACCGATACCCGACACGATACACAGCATCTCCGGACGAATCTCCAACTCATACAGGGCCGCCTTCACGGCCTCGATCAGCTTGAAATTTCCACAACCGGGACACCATGCCGTCTCAAACGTTCCGTAGATTTCTTGAATATCCATGGCGTACACGCCCCCTCTCCATCATTTATGGGTCCCTCGGCGCATCACCATCTCTAATGGTGCGCACGGGGTCAAAGCGCCGCCCCCCTCACGGATAGGCGGCCAGGGCACTCAAGTACCTCACCCCTCTCCTCGCCATTCCAGGTGTGTCTCGATCCACTCTGCGGTGATGGGCAAGCCATCGTAACGCCGCACCCGGTCGTCCACACGGCACCCCGCCTCGGCCACCAGGAGTCGTTCAAACTGACCAGTATAGTTCCCCTCCACCACCACCACTCGCTTTGCCCGATCCAGGTACCCCTGAAAACTCGGAGCATTTAAGGGCCAGAGCTGGGAAAAATGCAGGGTGGCCACCCCTCGTCCCAAATGGGATGAGGCCTCCCGGCAGGCACCGCCGGTGGACCCCCAGGAGATAAGCAGCAGATCGGGCTCCGCCTCTCCGGAGTAGGTCGGCGGCACGGTACACGCCTCGAGCCCCGTCTCCTTTCGCATCCTCTTCTCCTGCATCCGTGTACGAATTTCAAGCACTTCGGTGAGATGGCCGTCGGGGGTGTGTTCATCGGAGTCGGCTACCACCAGAGCCTTGGAAAAACCGGGCACCCTCCGGGGAGAGATGCCCGTCTCATCGCTCCAGGCATAACGTTCGTAAGGGGATGATACGGAAAAAGAGGGGGTGGTCATGGGGGGCAGTCGGTGAAGGTCGAAGGGGGGAACGTCTCGCGTGCTGTCGGCCAGATACTGGTCGGTCAGAATAAAGACCGGCCCCTGAAATCGCTCCGCCAGGTCAAAGGCGTGATGGGTAAGATAAAAACAGGACTCCGGAGTATCCGGGGCAAGGATGACCCGTGGGAACTCCCCATGGCCGGAGAAGCGGACCAGGTCGAGATCGCCCTGTTCTGTCCGGGTGGGAAGCCCCGTGGCAGGGCCGGGACGCTGGGCCACCATAATGACCACCGGAGTCTCCGTCATGGCCGCCAGACTCACCCCTTCGGACATCAGGGCCATGCCCCCACCGGAGGTGGCCACCATGGCCCGCGCACCGGCATACCCGGCACCGATGGCCATGTTGATGGCGGCCAGCTCATCTTCCACCTGCTCTACAAACACCCCGGACGCCTCGCCGTGGGTGATGAGGGTCTGCACCACAGATGTGGCGGGTGTCATGGGGTAGTAGGCAACAAAATTACACCCCGCGGCCATAGCCCCCAGGGCCAGGGCCTCGTTGCCGGTGATGGCCAGGGCCGGTGGTCCAGCCTGGGATGGGATGGCGCCATGCAGACGCGTCTCCCCTTCCATGGCCCATGCCAGGGCCTTACGAAAGACGCCACGGTTTTTTTCTAGGGTGTCCTCATCAAAAAATATCGCCATCACCCCTTCCACAACCCCGGGGTCACATCCGATGGCAGCCACCGCCACGGCCAGGGCCGCGACCCCGTAAAATGCCGGGGCCCCCTTCAGCGCATCCATGGGAACAGCCAGGAGACGTTCATCCACGACCCCGTAACGCGCATCGGCAATGAGGAGACCGTCATCGCGGAGTCGGGGTGCAAACACCCCCACCGCTTCCGGGGAGAGGGCCAGCAAAAGGTCCACGGCTGAACAAGGGGCCAGCACCGGTGCATCACCATACCGGATACGCCAACTGTTCAAGCCCCCTCGCACGCGGGACTGATAATCTTGCTGCACCAGCACATGAAGTCCGCTACGCACGAGACTTCGGGTGAGAATCTGGCCAATCGTCACAAGCCCCTGGCCCGCCTCACCGGCAATCATAATGGAGAGATCCGACATGATGCCCTCGCTATATTTTTAGGTTGGGATATATCGGACCATTGTACCCTTTGCCACAGGATAGGGCAAAGGCATTCCACATCACCCGCCAGGATCAAATTGACCCACTGACCCCAAGCTGTTATGGTCGCCCCTTCGGCCTAAAAATGAGCGCTCATATTAATTTTTCGTCACTTAGCTTAGTGATGCCTTCCGGCTGTGGCATTTTTTATAAAATGCCCCCAACCTCCCCCTTTTTCTGGTGGGCAGGCCATGGCCCCTACGCCATCACACCCAAAAGAGGGGATCCAGCGCCGGAGGCATTGTTTTTAAAGGTATCATAATGCTGTATCGCTTTATCCTGGTTCCCCTTAGCCTTCTTCTCGTGTGCGTCCTGCCCGTCACGGCAGGGGCCTTCACGTACCTCAATACCCACGAAGCCGAAGGGGTCTCCCTTCACAAACCAACCTGGATCATGCCCGCCTCCTGGGCCAATGAGTACCCCCATGAGAAGACCGAGGCGGTGTTTCAGATCAGCCTGAAAAAACAGGTCATGCAAACTGGACTCTACCTTGCCTACACCCAAAAATCCTTCTGGCAGGTCTACAACACCGAAGAGTCCGCCCCCTTTCGTGAGACCAACTACAACCCCGAAATCTTCTACCGCATCAAACCGGGCAACGCCCTGGCACGCTACCTGGGCGACGGCCCCCTCATCGGCAACCTGGGGATGGATATCGGTATCGAGCACGAATCCAACGGCCAATCCATGCCCGGATCTCGAAGCTGGGACCGCGCCTACATCACACCCTACTACGCCAACGGAAATATTCTCATCTACATCAAGGCGTGGTACATCACCGAGGCGAGCCAAAAGAAGCCCACCAGCACCTCAAATGGCAGCGACAACCCCGATATCCTCGACTACATGGGCTACGGAGAGTTCAACATAAAGTACCAGGGGAGTCGCGAAGAGATGATTCACCTCATGGCCCGGGGCAACCCCAAAACCCATAAAGGGGCCATAAGCCTCACGTGGAGCATCCCCATACGCCATGGCGGAGTATTTCTCATGATCCGTGGATTCCATGGCTATGGGGAGAGCCTCATCGACTACAATCGATCCGTATCCCGGGTGGGCGTGGGATTCATGTTCTGCCGTTGAAGACCGGCAAAAACTAGCCAAACGGCAGTGAGCCGTACATCCCCGCCCTGAAGGACGGGGATGTACGGCTCACAGGATAAAACGGGGCACCGCTGGGGGTGTTATATGGAGAGGTACTGCCGCTGCTCCCTGGCAGAGATATGAACCCTGTCCTCTTCCCACTCCTGAATCTTAAGGGCCATAAAGTTCTGATAGAGATTCCCCCCGAGGAAATCCTTCAGAAAATCGCTGCGTTCGGCCTCCACGAGGGCCTCATAGAAGGTGCGAGGTAAAAAGCGCTCATCCCACATCTTCATCTGATATTTACGCTCATAGGTGCTGCCCTTGTCGGGTGGGGATAGGGTCAGCTGATCCCGGATCCCCTGGAGGCCCATGGCAATCAAGGTAGCCATCTGAAGATAGACGTTTCCAGCAGGGTCGGGGTTGCGAAGCTCAATACGGGTCGCCGAGGGACTTCGCGTATAGGGGACCCTCACCATGGAGCTACGATTTCGAAATCCCCAGCCTCTGACAATGGGGGCCTCTTTCTCCACCACGTAGGCCTTATACGAGTTCACGGTGGAGGCCATAATCACCGAGGTCTCCCGGGCGTAGCGAATGATCCCGGCGATAAAGTGCCGGGCCATGGCGCTTAGGTTTTGATCGGACGCTTCATCGTAGAATAGGTTCTTTCCCTCACGATCCTGGATGGAGAGGTGCATATGAAAGGCGTTTCGATTGTACTCTTTAAAGGGCTTGGGCATAAAACTGGCGTAATAGCC
The DNA here is from genome assembly GCA_013619155.1 of Desulfobacteraceae bacterium. GTDB lineage: Bacteria > Desulfobacterota > Desulfobacteria > Desulfobacterales > Desulfolunaceae > Desulfoluna. The sequence goes on along the minus strand of JABXKT010000096.1, from coordinate 9,559 downwards.
ATGTTCCTGGGCAATGCGCTGGGCAATGTAGGTAAATAAGAGGGTACGATCCGCCGCACTGACCGGATCGGTGCACTCTAAATTCACCTCATGCTGGGAGGGTGTCACTTCGTGATGGGATTTTTCGTAGGCGATGCCACACGTCTCCAGGACATCGGTGATCTGCTGACGAATGACCTGGCCTGTGTCATGGGGGGTGGAGTGAAAATAACCGGCCCGGTCGGTGTGCACATCCGAGGGAAAACCGCGCTTATCCGTCAGGGCAAACTCATCTCCGTTTAAGAGAAAAAATTCGTGTTCCGGTCCGATTAAAAAACGAAAGCCGAATTCATCTTCGGCCACCTGAACGATATCTTGAAGAACGGTACGCGGATCGACCGCGGCGGGAGCCCCCTCCTCGTTGAGTACATTGGCGATAAAAAAACCCACAGACTCATTATCAAAGGCAACCTTCCAAAGAGTCTTCCCGTCGGGCATCAGAATGCGATCGCTGTGCTCTACATTGGCAAACCCGGCGATGGAGCTACCGTCGAAGCCCACCCCATCGGCAAAAATATCATCAATTTTGTGCTTATTCACCGACAGATTCATCAGCCTGCCGTTCAGATCAGAAAAAAAAAGTTTGGTACAATCCACGTCTTCAAGAAGACTACTTATGTCGTCCATAAACTCCTACCCATGCTATGTTTTTGCCAAAGGCAGGAAGACATACCCATTCCTGCCGTTTACTTACATTTCAGAATAAAAAGTTATATATTTTATAAGCATACCCCATCTATACCGCCCTGCCACAAAAAAATATAATGCGCTCCCCAAAACACCACGTATAGTGACGGCCAAAAAGAGACGCCTGCCCCTACGATGCATCGCTGCCCTAGAATATGATCCCGACAATAGGCTCTAAAACAGGGTAAATAGAGTCTACTACCGGCTGATTTTTGAAGATAGACTTGGATAAGCCTTTCAAATAATGCTGTAAAGGATGGCATACAAATACGGTCTAAGCGAGGACGAGAGTGCCCTAAAGAAAAAGCGGGCACGATCATATTTTATGAAACATGGGGCGGCAGGTAAGCCAAGGTGGAAAAAATGAGGGCGGTGCCCACACCTTCCCGATACATCTCAGCTCAAGTACTTAAAACTTAAAGGGTAATAGCATATCTCTATTTTTAACTCAACTTAATTCCCAAAAAGCGATATTTAATTTCGATATATAATAGGGGAAACATGTTTTTTTAACTAGCAATAGCGACTCCGCAAAATAAAAAAAAGGGTGGGGGAAAAGAGGTAAAAAAGAGGGCTGCGGCAAATCAAGGGACGACACGGAGCCTTGGCAAAAAACCCGATCTGTGCCATGACAATGAGGATCATCCTGCCATGGAATAGGCCCCTTGTTTTCAACCCGGACCCAGGCCCTGGAAAAGAGTATACCCACCCGACCCTTTTCATGGCACCATTTCTTGGCCCGTCCCTATTTTGAATCCAACCCTCGACATACACCAAGAGGGTGAACGCATTCTCGCACCTTACCGCACTTTTTTTTAACACGGCCTCTTTGCCGGAGACACTCCCGTGCCACTGGCATCTCCCCATGGATCGAAGACACAGCCCCCTTTCTTAAGACACACAGGAGGAGAAAATGTTCAACAGCCTCTATATTGCAGGAACAGAAGCCCGCAGTGGAAAATCGGCCATCGTGCTCGGCGTCATGGAGTTATTGCACCGAAAGATCCCCCGCATCGGTTTTTTCCGCCCCATCATCTCAGGATTCCAGGAGCGAGACAGCAATATCCACCTCATGGCCACCCACTTTGGCATCAAGACGCCATACGAGAAGATGTACGGATTCTCAGCCCAGGAGGCGACGGAGATCGCCGCCGAAGGCCACCCCATGGATGTCATCGAAGGGATCATCCAAAAATACAACGAGCTCAAGGAGAGCTGTGATTTCGTTGTCTGCGACGGTACCAACTACGCCACCTCCACGGCCACTTTTGAGTTCGATATCAACGCGGAGATCAGCAAGAATCTCTCCTGCCCGGTCCTCCTCGTGGCCAACGGGCACGGAAAGAGCGTCCACGAAACGGTACGCTCCATGGAGGTGGCCCTAGACTCCCTCCAGGAGAAGAAATGCCAGACCCTAGGGGCCATCATCAACCGCACGGCCCCTGAGCAGACCGAAGAGATCCTCCGCCGCCTGCGGGCCATCGACCAGGCAGACTCGCTTCTCATCTACGGCATTCCAGAAGATGCGGCCCTGGGGCGACCCACCGTGGCCGAGGTGGCCAAAGAGTTGAAAGCGGAGGTGCTATGCGGGGAAAAAGGGCTCGGCCACCACGTCCATAAATTCACCATCGGGGCCATGCAGATTCAGAATATGCTCACGCGTATCAAACGGGGATCCCTCATCATCACCGCCGGGGATCGCACCGACGTCATCGTGGCCTGCCTGGCGGCAGGGGCCTCCACATCCCTTGAGAATATCGCGGGAATGGTTCTCACGGGGGGCTTAAAGCCCGATGCGACCATTATAGAACTCCTGACCACCTCCCCCCAGAGCTTCCCTGTCCTCAGTGCCTCGGAAGACACCTTTCCCGTGGCCAGCCGCATCAGCCGCATCCACGCAAAAATCGCCCCCGAGGACAGTCAAAAAATCTCAAAATTCCTCGCCCTCTTCGAGACCCATGTGGATACGGCCACCCTAGAGCGAGAGCTCATCACCACCCGCGCCGCCATCGTCACCCCCAAGCTCTTTGAGTACACCCTCATCCAGAGGGCAAAAAAACAAAAAAAACACATCGTACTCCCCGAAGGGGATGAGGAGAGAATCCTTCGGGCCGCCGAGATTCTCCTCGATCGGGAGGTGGCCGATATCACCCTCCTGGGACGCGTCGACCGCATCCAGGAGAAGATCACCCAGTGGGGACTCCGGCTCCAAGGCGCCCAGATCATCGACCCCACCACCTCGGACCTCCTCCCCGGCTATGCCAAGGCCTACTATGCCTTGCGAAAACATAAGGGGATCACCGAGGAGAATGCCTGGGACATGATCAAGGGGAGAAACTTCTTTGCCACCATGATGGTCCATGAGGGAGACGCCGATGCCATGGTCTCGGGAGCCGTCCACAGCACGGCAGACACCATCCGCCCCGCCCTTCAGATCATCCGCACAAAACCCGGAGTCTCCCTGGTATCCAGCGTCTTCCTCATGTGCTTAGAGGACCGGGTCCTCGTCTATGGCGACTGCGCCGTCAACCCCAATCCCAACGCCGCACAATTGGCCGAAATTGCCATCAGCGCCGCCCGAACGGCCATGACTTTTAATATCGACCCCACCGTGGCCCTCCTCTCCTACGCCACGGGCGCCTCGGGAAAAGGTGTGGATGTGGACAAGGTGCGAGAGGCCACCCGCATGGCCCAGCAGATGGCCCGGGATCAGGGGCTTCAGTTAAAGATCGAAGGCCCCATCCAGTACGATGCCGCCGTGGACTCCGCCGTGGCACGAACCAAGCTCCCCCAAAGTGATGTGGCGGGAAAGGCCACCGTCTTCATCTTTCCCGACTTAAACACCGGCAACAACACCTACAAAGCCGTGCAACGATCCGCCAACGCCGTGGCCGTAGGCCCCATTCTCCAGGGGCTGAAATACCCGGTCAACGATCTCAGTAGGGGCTGCACCATCATCGATATCGTCAATACCGTAGCCATCACAGCCGTCCAGGCCCAGGAGAACGGGAAGGGCGCCCCAAAGGAGGCACCGCTCCCATCATAAGAAAATACCGACGTACCGTGGGGGGAAGGGCCACCATAAAAGAGGGGGATAACGAAGGAAGGCCCCAGCCCCGAAGGCAGGGATAAAATGGCGCCCCCTCCCCTTGTGGATTAGAGGCCCCCTTAATCCACCCCTCCCCTGTCCCTCATAGATCACCGGAGGGCCGAATGAGGCCCTCCGGTGATGAGGGGGAAAAGGCGCATATATAAAAAAGAGCCCATTTTTACCCGGTGATATGATCATTTGCTTTCCAAGGCGACATACGATAAATTTTCATTTTTTTTTAAGCTGGGGGACATCTTTTCAAAAAAAAGAGCATCGTAAAGATACGTGTCCAGAAGGGATCTGTATTTCACAAGAAAAACCAAGAAGGTTGTTATGGCGTTAAAGATAAACACACTGCTCTCTTCACGACTCACCCAATGGGTTGTGTACATATTTATCCGTATCTACTCTGCCACCCTAAGGCTCGACGTTCAAAACGAAGGAGCCTGGCTGGATGCCTACCTGAAAAAGGGGGAGCGCATCCTCTTGTGTGCCCACCATCAGCAGTTTTTTGCCGCCATCGGATACTTTCAAAAATACAAAGGGTATAAACCAGGACTGATGATCAGCCAGAGCAAAGATGGGGAGTTCATCTCTGGTGTGGCCCATAAGACGGGGTGGTCAACGGTGAGAGGCTCCTCCTCCCGGGGCGGGAGAGAGGCCTTAAAGGCAATGATCGCCCACCTCATCGAACATCGGCTGGGCGCCCATATCATCGACGGCCCGCGGGGACCCTTTGGCGGGGTCAAACCGGGGGCCATCAAACTCGCCCAGAGCGCCGATGCCATGGTGGTCCCTTTTTATATCGGAGCCGATAGGGCCTGGTATGCCCGAAGCTGGGACCGGTTCCTCATCCCCAAACCCTTCTCACGGGTGGTGTTGCGATTTGAGAAGGGGCTGAGATTCAAACCCACCGATACGCACGAGGCCTTCGAAGATCAACGAAGAGAGCTTGAACGGCTCATGATGGCCACCAACACATCGTTTCAGGCGCAGTTCTCACCCGGCGAGGGGATTTAAGCAACGGGCCTCCTATGGTCAAAGTGACCAAAAAAAGTGCCTCGGTTGGCCAGGAGATAAATCCCCTGGACCCCACGTGTGTGACTGTAACGGACCGTTGGTCCGTTACAGTCACCATAAAAACTTATCTGGCAAGCCCAATCTTTTAAATCAGGCAAAAGGTTGGCTCCCGTAAGGACCCATCGAGGCTATCTTTCACCGCACAGCCTTCTATGGTTAAAGTGGGCGTCAGCCGAATACCTAAGCCAGGCTCTGGGCCGTGAGCTCTTTGGCCCACTGGCCCTTATCGGATACCATGGGGGTGTACGCCCCCAATTTATCAATCAAATCCCCGGGCGTCTCGGCCATGAGAACGATGGATCCAAAATCCTCGCCAATAAACGATTGGCCCGCCATGTGGGTAAAGAACTCCATGAGCTTGTCATAGTAGGACTCGACGTTGAGAAAACCACAGGGCTTTTCATGGATACGCAGCTGAGACCAGGTGATGATCTCAAAAATCTCCTCCATGGTGCCAAAGCCTCCGGGAAGGGCAATAAAACCATCTGAGAGTTCGGCCATGAGGGCTTTTCGCTCATGCATGGTATCGACGATTCTCAGATCATCCAGATCGCTTAAGGCCACCTCCATATCATAGAGGTGCCGGGTAATCACCCCCGTCACCTGGCCCCCGTTTTCTATCACACTCTGCGCGATCACCCCCATCATGCCCAGGCTTCCCCCGCCGTACACAAGACGGATATCGTTGGTCGCCAGGGTCTTGCCGAGTGCTCGGGCCGCCTCCACATAGAGAGGATTGGATCCGGGGCTTGCCCCGCAGAATACACAGATATTTTTCATACAACCGTCCTTCATGACACGCCATCTAGGGTCCGACATACATGGTGGCAATGAGCCGCATCAGTACTGCCGCATTGCCACCCCTTATTTATTCCGGCGTTATAGGAGATTGCAAAGGGGAAAACAATCTCTTTCTGGCAAAGAGTCCCCGCTACGATCAGGCGGCACAAAAAAAGGGGACCAAAAGAAGAACCCATGGGATTTATTAATGATACCCTATCGAGTCGGCGCCACCGACCCGAAGTACGACGATCCAAAAAAAGAGCCCCCGGGCAGCTTGGCTACCCAGGGGCTCTATCACACCTTCATAGAGGTCAGAAAATCAGGACCTCACCACCAAGTCAAATATACAAAAAACGATGCCGTACAGGACACGGTGACTCAAAAACGGGTTTAGTGGCCGCAATGACAATAGCTCTCGAGGTTCAGGATCCGTGCCGCCGCCGAGAGGGTGACCCCAAAAAAGAGGACCGGCTTACCCGTATCCAGAAAATGGGTCAGAGTCCCGTTGACCAGGGTGGATCCCGTGGCAAAGATAAGATCACACCATGATATGGCCTCCTCGGTCACCTCCGGAGGCTCGATGATGACGCCCGAAAATCGGGACCCAATATTATCGGCATCCATATCCACGGCCCTCACCTGGGAGTGAGCGGCCAGCACCTCGAGAAAGCGAGGCTGATGGCCAATGAGCAGGACCTTTTTCCCGGGGCCAATCACCGTGGGCAGATGGGTGGCACACTCCAGGGGTTCGGCATCCTTACAGTGAACCGTCTTATCGCAGAGACCCAGGTGTCTAAAAATGGCATTCAGCCCGGCGATAAAGCTGGCCCGCTGCGTATTCGAGGTGAGGGCCATGGTTAAAAGATCATCCACATCATAGTCCGCATTCTCATACTCATCGGCAAAGGCCTGTCCCCGGGACCCTTGGAAGGTCGCCTCCACCATGACCTCTCGCCCTTTAATAATGGGATAATCGTCATGCTCAGGATTTCCAATGGCCTCTACGGCAGAGAGCGCCTTGCATCGTATACGGATACTCTGCCCCGAAAGGTGATGCCGTTCCACTTCTCGCGCCAGGGCATTGCGTAACTCCTTGTATATATCCATACTCGTGATCAACTCCTCTCCCACCCATTTTTCATGGATTGTCTCTTTTTATGATGGTGCGTCCATTCATGCACAATAAACATGCATGATACGCCGAATAGAAAAACGCCAAATAGTTGTTTAAGTATAGGGGCGGGCAGGTGACTCGATATCATCGCACCGACCACGGCCCCTACCAGTGCCGGAACAAAAAGGCTCCCCATGGAGACAAGATCCAAGGTATTTAATTTTTTATGTATCATCGTTGCCGAAAGGGATAAGCAAAACATGGTGGTAAGGGACAAGGGAATGGCCTCATGGATATCCACCCCCATGACGATCACATAAAAGGGCACGATGAGCAATCCGCAGCCAATGCCCAGCAATACGGCAATCATACCAATGAGGACCCCCATGGGGAGGATCACCATCCACTCATGGGGGATCTGTCCCGTGCCAAATCCGCCATAGATGAGGGAGGGAAAATCATAGATCTTAAGCATCCTCAGGCTGACAATCATCAAAAACAGGGAGAAGAGACATTTCAGCCACCCATTGCGATATTCATGAACGATGCGGCCCCCAAAAAGGGTCCCCACCACGCAGGCGGGAATAAACATCAGATAGTAATGGAGATGGGGGATCCCTGGAAGGAGGAGAAGATGGTTGAGGCCTCCGATAAAACTGATGGGAATAATCGTGGCAAGGGAGGTACTCGCCGCTTTTTTAAAATCAAATCCGAAGGCGGACATCAAGATGGAGACGAGGAGCGTCCCCCCGCCGATACCGATACCCGCACTGAAGAGTGCCACAAAAAAGCCGAGGAGTATCAATCGTACATCGAGGTGAAAACCAACAAAACGTCTCATCATCTCAGTCAGGTCTCCTTGATTGCCGCATGTCGTATCACCGTAAATCCCCCCCCTTATCATCTCCATAGGAAAGGGGAGTACCCCCATAAATGAGGATTCCCCGGCCTTCTATTTTCTATATCTTCAGGCTACTCATAATTCTACCTATAATTCGCGGAGATAACAATATCGCCAGAGAGACCCTTTTGCAAGAGAGATAATGGCCACAAAATGAAAAAAAGGGGGAAGAAGGATAAATCGAGATAAAGACTAAGGCGCGGACTCCGCAACCCGCTCCCGGCGTATCTTTTTGTAAAAACACGCCGAAAAAACGGTTTTGTCTCAAGTCATAGGCACCTTAAAACTTAGGGACCAGGGATGGGACATCGGCCAGGAGTTTTAAAGGCCCCTTTATCACCACCCCATACGCCGAAACAAAAGGGGTGGTCGAGATGAGAGACGTAGAGAATGAAAACCCATGGCGTGGCGGCAAAAAGGGCCCCGCCTCCCTGCCACCCCCTTTTTTCACTCCGAATCCCCAGGGGCGGGCGTTGGAGGAAATTGATCCAGGGTTTTCTCCACCAGGGCATGGATGACGGCCGACGATTTATCCGGCTCGTTGTATTCGGTGAATCGGTGGGTACCGCTCCCCCGCCAGATCAGGGGGCCTGATATCCCCTTTAAAAAATCGATGGTGAGGGTTCCCTCGTCAAAATCATCCACCGAATACCCGGTGGACAGGGCCGCCCCGCCATGGTGGCCATAACCGCCCATGCCAAAGCCGAAGTGACCGGTGCTTCCCCTCGATTCAATTTTCCGACGCAGATCGTAGCGATACCGCACATAAAAGGTGGGGATGCCGTCTACCTGAATCCCATACCCCTTCTCGTGGAGGAGGCCCTCCAGGGAGCGGCGGATACGATCATCACGCAAGGGATTATCGATGCGAGGATCTCCGGTCTTTGCCTGAACATCGGCGGCCCAGGCGAAGGTGGTCAAATCATCAAAATTAGATACCGGGTCATAATCTTGACGGACCCGAATCCCTGAGCAACTGGCCATAAAAAGGGCCGTCACCACGATAAGTAGGCCTGTATATTTCATCTTTTTCACCTCTCAAAGTATGAAAGATAATCGTCTCGTGTGTCTGGGAAGCGCCATAAAAGTTGGGGGAGAAAATCAAAGAAAGAAAAAAAGAGTCGAGGAGAAGGGGATGGCAGCCACCCAGAGGGTACGCCAACGGCCACGTCTTCAGCCAAAGGGAGCGATGGGGCCGCTTCTTCGCCACAGACAAGGCCATATATCACCCATTATGGCCACGCCCCGGTGACAAGTCAAAAGAAGAGCGCCATACCGTAAAAAAAGAGGGGCCGTGCCCCAAAGGAGGAGGGGGTAAATCAGACAAACGCCATGAACAAAGGGATAAAAAAGGGGAGAGAGAAACACAAGGGGAATCAGAGATGCCTGAACCCTATAGAGGATGCCCACCTAAAAATAAATAAGGGGCCTGGAGGAATAAAACTTAAATAGATAAAGGGGAGATAAGGAAAAAAGAGAGGGAGAGAGAAATGTGGCGTCCCCAAGGGGATTTGAACCCCTGTCGCCGGCGTGAAAGGCCGGTGTCCTGGACCAGGCTAGACGATGGGGACGCAATACATTTCTTTTTTTCAAGGTAAATGGCGGGAGTGACGAGACTCGAACTCGCGACCTCCAGCGTGACAGGCTGGCGTTCTAACCAACTGAACTACACCCCCACAACCTTAAAAATAAGTATTTCGGTGGTGCCCAGGGACAGAATCGAACTGCCGACACGGGGATTTTCAGTCCCCTGCTCTACCGACTGAGCTACCTGGGCTCACCAAACGAGAGAAGATTTAAAGAAATTTTCAGGCGGTGTCAACTAAAATTTAAGCGAATAAAACGGGGGCACCGTTTCACGCCC
>JABXKT010000269.1 GCA_013619155.1 Desulfobacteraceae bacterium | reverse complement strand
GACCCACTACGCCCCCTTCCTTCCCGGCGAGGGGGAGCCGGTTCATCAACGACTCATCAAACAGATCGGCCTCCCGTGGATGGATGTGGCGATACGTATCACGACACAGCAGGACATCACATTCACACGGGTAGATACCGGCGAGAAGGTGGCCATTCTCTCCGGCAGCTTCGGTCTTGATGATCACTCCTATCCCTATTCATTTTCCGGTGTGGTGGCCTCCCGTGCCGAGCTGGACAAAATCCGGCCGACAACGACGCCGGTGGAGGTGGCGCTCTCCGTCAATGGATATGCCGGGCGATTTCTGGTGACGGGGTATTCGGAAAACCGGGAGTGGGGAAGCGGGACTTATGCCATCACCGGGGTCTCACCGTCGGTGGTGCTTGGCGCCCCGTACTGTCCCCGGTACACCCGCACCTTTTCAGGCGTTACCGCTCAACAGGTGGTGGCCCAGGCCCTGGAGGGCTCGGGCTGGTCCTTTGAGTGGTGCCTCCTCGGAAATCCCTGGATCATCAATGGGGAGCTCTGTGTGGTGGATGCCACCCGTATCGAGATTATCGACACACTTGTAAAGGCTTGCGGGGGGATGATCCAGACGGATTCTGTGGAGAAGAGACTCTGGCTGATGCCCCGGCATAAAGTGATCCCCTGGAAGTATGACACCACCTCGGTGGATGAGATCCTCATGCAGGGGATCTTAAGCGTATCGGAACAGTACCAGGCGCGGCCCGGATACAACCAGGTGATTGTCTCCGGAGTGCGTACCGGCGAAATAGACACCGTGCGCCGGGAGGGTACCCCGGGGGACAAGCCCGCTCCGGACATCGCCGAGGCTCTCCTCAATAATCAAGCCGTCTGCATCGAGCGGGGCAAAACGGAACTTGCCGACAACGGCCCGGACATCACCCGCTATACCCTGGAGTTGCCCCTTCCCAACAAGGTGAGCGGCCAGCGTCCCAAGCGACTCTTTCCCGGAGAGATCATCGAGGTAAAGGACAAGGGCATATGGCGGGGCAGGGTGGCAGCCACCGAGATCGGATTCGTCCCCGGGCAAACCCGTCAACGAGTCACCGTGGAGAGATATCATGTCTAATATCTGGAGTCAGTTTGCAAAGCTCACCGCCCAGGCCCCGGCAAAGGTGGTGAAGGTGGTCGCCCATGAGGGCGATGAATCCGTGGTGGAGGATCGCTCCGGACAGATCACCCGCGTTCCTGGTATCACCTATGCCGTGGGCACCTTTGCCCTTATGCGAGACCAACGGCTCACCGCTGCCGCTGCGGATCTCACCGATGGCGGCATCCACTACGTTTAACACCTCTTATATATAAGGAGCGCCCATGGCCATTACCCTCGCCACGATTACTCTCCCCCCCGATAGCATCTGGTCCGACGAATTTGATTGGACGCCCTTTGCTCAGTCTGTTGAAATCGACCAGGATGGCCTCCTCGTGGTGGAGACCTCTGCCCCCCGGTCCGGTCAGCCCGTGACCTTGGCTCTGGGATGGATCACCCACATTACCCTTCAACGCCTTCTGGACTTGCGCGATGCCGTTGATCAATCCCCCGTCCCTCTATCCCTTCCCGGTAGGGCTCCCTTCGATGTACTCTGGAATCATAAAAAAGGGAGCCCCATCAAGGCTACTCCGGTGACCCCACGACCGGACTACACCGATCGGATGGGAGATGATCCGGAGGACTATTTTGACACAACTCTCTTATTGCTAAAGGTGGACTGATGTGCGCAAAGAAGCCCCCTTCAAATATCAATTTTTGCCTGGGGCTTTTGCGACATTCATGCGACATGGGCGCAAATTATAAGCGTGTAATGGCCTGATTTAATAGGGGCTCACAAAATAGAGTTTTTTAATGCAGGGATTTTTGTAATCGATTGTTTTTACAGTGGATTGATTTAAACGTGATTACTTAGGATCTGGTGCCGCGAGGCGTAGGAGTTCAAGTCTCCTCTTCGGTACCAATTATAAAAAGAAAGGGTGACAGCCGAAAAGCTGTAACCCTTTTTTTGTGGTTTTTGACTGCCTCCTCTCCCCTTTTTCTATGGTTTTCAGGTTCCTTAATTCAAAAATGATGTGGTACCAATCGAAACCTTTTACGGGTGCATCGGCCGGTAAGGTGTATGATGAGGGTCTCACCCACTCTGGCCCGGTGTCTCTTGGTGACGGAGGGTATGAATCAGGTCATGATATCATCCTGTCTTGGAAGAGTACTTTGGTGAGTAAAAATTATCGGTGAGATGTTTCGGGAAATTCTCCCGTAATTTTAAGGGTATTAACTTATATACGATAATTGTAATATTCCTTATGATCTTTTTGAGTGGTAATTTATGATATCTGTTTTGTTATACAGACATATGCTATCAGGCAAGGGGGAAATGGGTATGCCCGGTTTGGATCAAGAGGATAGAGAGGTTTTGGAGGCACGATTACATCGTCTCGCGTTTAAGGAGGCGGAATTTCAGATTTCACAAAAAATGGCGAATTATATCGATACGCTCGAGACCTATCTTCTCGACCTTGAGGATCGGGTGGTGTCCCTGGAGACGATGCTGGGATTGCGAGGCATGGCGTCTCACCGGCATCTTTAAAGAAATCGATATAGAGCCACCCGATACAGGGGGGCGTGCATTTTAAGACCGTGGTGGCCCCGTATTTGAGTCTTTGGTACGGGGTTTTTTGTATCCATCTCTTGGCTTGTGCCGTCTAAGCTCGTGGGATTGTCTTGGGGGCAAAGGGCCTTTGCCTCGCATTCGGGGCGCTTCCCAAGACCTTCTGTTCCTACCGTCGTCTTTATCCTCGGGGAGGGCCGATGGGGGTTGCATCTCCGGCCCACATTTTTTCAATGGATCGGGGGGATCTTGTGCCCGGGTTCTGGTGCATAAAATGCACCCTACGGTCATGATGCCGCCGGTGTGGGTTTGGGACATCCGTTTTCATCCCCATGGGGGCCGATGGGGATTGCACCTCCCACCGGTATGGGTTTGGACCATCCATTTTCATCTTCCCGAAGGGCCTATGGAGCCTGTATCTCCGGCCGTAGGGTGCACTAGGTGCACCATTTTGGATGGGTCCTTGGCCGTCATTTTTCCCATGAATCGGGGTAATCCCGTGTTTGGGTTCTGGTGCATAAAATGCACCCTATGATCGCGATACCTACCGGCGTGGGTGGGGTTTATTCGTCGTTTTCATCTTCGTGGAGGGTCGATGGGTCTGTATCTTCTCCCGTCGGGTGCGCCTGTGCACCGTGTTTGATGGGCCATAGCCTTCATTTATCCCATGGCCTTTACCTCTCTATCATGGGGTGGCCTTGAGGGCGGCCCAGGAGAAGGGGAGGCCTTCGGTGAGAAGATTGGCGGCATGGACGGCGTCCATACTCGCCTTTCGAGTGGTGTTCATGAGGATATAGTCGAGGCCCGCCTCGGCGAGGAGGGGAATATAGCTCGCCTCCATGAGGGTGCGTTTTTTTAAAGGGACCTTTCCACTGGTGAGGTTGGAGAGGCCGCCCATCGTCTTTATCGGGCGGCCGGCAAGCTCGGGGAGGGTCCGCACGGTCCGTATCACCTCAAGGGCATGAAAGGGCCCCTCATCCCACATGAGGGGGACCACCACGGGATCCACAATGAGGCGGTCGAGGAGATCACTTCCCTTCGCCTCGAGGGCGGTGAAGAGGTCGGCGGCCACTTGAAGTCGTCCATCGGGATCTGTGGGGACGGAACCCTCTGGAGAGAGGAGGTACCCCACAAAGAGGGCCTCTTGATACTGTGCCATAAGGGGCACAAAGGCGTCGAACCGTTTCGCTTGAAGTGAGAAGCCGTTGATATGGATCTCACTGTGGCCTGTGGCCAGAGCCTGGTGTGCGGCGGCGGCGTTGGGAGAGTCGATGAAGAGGGGAAGGCGGGTGAGGTTTCGCACCACATCCAGGAGGTAGGGGATGAGATGGGATCCCTCCTTGTATAGAGGACCGATGTTGAGATCGATGGCATCACACCCTGAGGCGATGACATGGTTGATGGCGTCGATGATGGGGCCCTCTTTTTTCTGGGCGACGGCCTCTTGCAGCCGGGGGTGGATGAGTTGGATGGTGTCCGAGATAATACGCATGGGAACTCCTTATTGAGAGGCGGTATAAAAAGTAAATGAGCCTCTTTTTTTATCAAATGTGCCGAAAAACTCCGTCCTTCAGGGCGGGGATGTAAGGCACACAGCCGTTAGGCTGGTTTTTGCTGGTCTTTAATATATTATTTAATAATAGAGATCGAGGCACCGCCACACGAACTCGCAAAGTATGATGGAGACCACAATACACCTTTCCAGTATCTTTTTGAAAATGATGGAAATTT
>JABXKT010000268.1 GCA_013619155.1 Desulfobacteraceae bacterium | reverse complement strand
AAAGAATACCGGATCTTTTTTTCCCTTTTTTTGAAGAAATTTTCCACCACGTCCACCACGTCCACTACGTCCACCACGTGTATGACATGTCGCCATATATGCGTTATCCCTCTTTGTCATGGGACAATCACTCTTCACATTGGACGAGGTCAACGCGCAGATCGCCTCTTTTAAAAAGGCGCTCCTGGCTATTGGCTTGGGCAAAGAGATCGTTATCGACGGCGAGACCATCCGTAACGCCGACCCCGACGAGATTCGGCGTACCCTGAAATGGTTAGAGTCCGAACGAAACGCTCTGCTGGGTAGCTCCCCCGGTCTCTTCTTCAATCAGGGCGTGGTGAGCCGATGAGTAGCTACTCTCAATCGCAATCTTTGGCCAAAGCTCTCCCCCCCTACCCGTCCGTCTCCGTCTCCGGATCCGGCACCACGGGCCGGGTGCGCCACTCGGCGGCGACCCGTAATGGCGCCATCGGTAAATGGGCCGTTAAGAAGATCAGCCACATGTCCGAGCGCATGGACCGTGAAACCGTAACGGACCGCGCCGTAGACGTTGCCATAAACGACCCCAACGCCGCATCCTGCGTGGATTCTATGGCGGTAGGCATCGTCGGTACAGGCCTTACCCCTCAATCTGCGCCACCCTCCGAAATCCTCGGCTGGAATTCTGAAACCACCAGCCTCTTTCAACGCCAGCAAGAGCTCGCCTGGACGCTCTGGGCCAAAGAGGCCGACGCCAAGGGGCGTCTGCAGTTCTGGGAGCTGGAACTCCTCTCGGTGTACAATTTCCTCATGAAGGGCGAGTTCTTTCGTCAGCCGGTGATGCTCGATGAACCCCACCGGCTCTTCTCCCTCGCCATCCAGACCATCGATCCCGAGCGTATCCAGACTCCCCCCGGCAAAATAAGCGACAAGACCCTGCGCGATGGCATCACCCTGGGCAGACGTGGCAACGCCACCCACTTCCATGTGCGTGAAAATAGCGTATCCAGCCTCCCCACCGCTGGATACGCTACCTTTAAAACCATTCCCGCCTGGATTGCCCACCGACCGGGAATGCTCCATGGATTTCTGCAAAAATTCGACGAACAGATCCGCGGGGTCTCTCCCCTGGCCCCAGCCCTGAAACTCTTCAAGGATCTGGGCGATTATTATGATTTCGAGCTCATCGGTGCCATCGTCGCCGCGTCCTTCCCCGTTTTTATAGAGACGGCCCACCCGGAAGCCATGGCCAACGTCAGCCGCACCCCCTACGCCGACGTCGATAAGGAGGAGGACCGCCATCAGGAGCTCGTCCCCGGCCAGGTCGCCTATGGCACCCTGGGCCAACGGCCCCACGTCTTAAAAAACAATCGCCCCAACGATAGTTTTGCGGTCTTCACCGAACGTATCCTGCGCTCTGCCGGTGCGGCCATGGGGATCCCGTATGAGATTATATCCAAGGATTTTTCCAAAACCAACTTTGCCTCCGCTCGTGCGGCGTTGCTGGAAGCCGCCCGGGTCTTCTCCCTCTATCAGAAGTGGCTTGTGGGCCGCTTCTCCCACCCGTGTTGGGAAATGGTCCAGGAAGAGGCCTTCCTGCGCGGTATTGTTACGATACCCAAGGGGAGTCCCGATTTCTATACGGCACGCCATCTTTACACCATGGCCAAATGGAGGCCCCAGAGACGAGGCCACGTCGATCCCCAGCGGGAGATTAATTCCGCTGTGACCGCCATGGACAATAACATCATGACTCTCGCCCAGATCTCCTCGGAGTACGACGGCGAATGGGATGAGAATATCAAACAAAGGGCCCGGGAAAAAAAATTGATCGCCACCCAGATGCCCCAGGAGGTCCCCCGTGAAAAAGAGTAGAGCCCACGCCTATCTGTCACAACCTTGGGCCATCACCGGTGAGGCCCTCTCCTCCATCGCGGCGGCCCTAGAGGCCATGCCCGCCGAGGCCACCATGGCCTCCGTGCGCTCCAGGGCGAGCGATAAAATCCCCGAAGTGGTGGTGACCCAGGGTGTGGCCATCATCCCCGTGAAGGGCGCCCTCGCCAAAGACCACGGCTGGCACTCTTTCTACTCCTCTTATGAAGCGTCCGGCTACCTTGGCATCCGCCAGCAGGTGGAGAAGGCCATCCTGACCTCCGGCGTGCGGGCCGGTTTGCTCGACATCGACTCCCCCGGAGGCACCGTGGACGGTTGTCTGGAGCTGGTGGACTACCTGGCCAGCCTCTCACTGCCCCTCTATGCCTGGGTAGACGGCCAGGCCACCAGTGCCGCCGAGTGGATAAAGTCTGTGGCCATCGAGTCCTATGCCCCCGCCACAGCCATGCATGGATCCATAGGGGTCCGCATGCACCACACCGATTGGAGTGGCTGGAACGAGCGTGTCGGATTAACAGAAAACGATATTACCGCCCCTGAAGGCGGCTTTAAGGCCACCCCC
>JABXKT010000095.1 GCA_013619155.1 Desulfobacteraceae bacterium | reverse complement strand
ATAAAAAAGATGCCAATTTAATTTTATGCGAATGGTGGCAGCGTTGCTATTTATAGCCGATTGATACGGATTGTTTTTTAAGAGAGTATATTTTTTGTCGTATAATTTTGACTTACATCGAAGTCATTCATACGCCTATGTTCTATTTAATTCAATAAAAAAAAGAGAGATATCCTTGAAAAGGGTGTCTGGCTACTATAGTACAAATAAATTTGTATTTTATTACTCTATATCTTTGTGTGGAGTTATTTGAATTGGCGATATCTCTAATGTTGTTTATCCATTGCAATGTGTGGCAACTGATGGCTTTTGTGGCATGTGATGCCGGTGTTCTGTCTTTATGCTAATCTTTTAAAAAACTGGGGCCGATGCGGTATTGCATAGAGGAAGAGGTGTGGCCGAAAACGCTATGACGGATATCTATAACAGATCTTCGTGACCATGGAGGGGGCTTCTAATATGTTTAATATTCCCACGACAGATAAGGCGCTGAGAAGCAGGGTGTCGAGCTACAAATCTGCGTTAAAGAGAGAGAAACGGGATCGAGGATGTATAAACGACGGGAGCGGAAAACGGTATATACTCTTCTATCTCTATTTTATTTTGGACGATTTGAAGCGCTCTGATGATTATTTTAAGTGGTACCACGATGAATTTCCCGATGATGTCGGAGAGCCGATCCAGAAATTGTGCTGGGCGATTACTCTGTATCGGATGGGAGAGGAGGGGGCGGCCACATACAGGCTGGCGGATCTCATGATCTCAAATCTTTATATCATCCCACGGCTTCTGGGACGGACGGTCCAAGAGTACCCCATATGGCAGGCCTCAAGTGATGGGGCCCTTGATTATTTTGACGATATTCCGGCTCAGGTACTGGCGGGCATCCGCTCCTCGGAGATGGCGTGGATGGCCGGGGCGTATGATTCATCTCAGCTTTGCCGTATCCGGGAGCGCTATCTAGGGATCTACGGTGAATTGAAAGATACCAGAGGGTTTGAGGCCCGGTCGCGGTTAATCGATGAGGCCGAAACCCTGTTGGACCCTTTGATGGGGCAGGCATAGAAAAGAGAGACGTAAAGTGACTAAGAGACATGCCTCCGGCGGCCGTGCGGTGAAAGCGTACCTCCGGTGGCCCTACCGGGGGCCAACCTTTTACAAAAGGTTGCCAAACCGGATTTTATAGTGACTGTGACGGACCAACGGTCCGTCACAGTCACTAACCTGGGGTATAGGGGATTTATCTCCTGGCCGGGCGTGTCGATTTAATCGGAAAAGCGCCTATTTTAGCCGTTTGCACCCCCCATGGCAGTTACAAAATTAGAGATACGTACGGATCGTACCCCCCTAATGCCTTAAGAAGCTGGTAAAAAATAGATACCTGAATCCCATAAGAATACCGCTGTGATTTGCCTCGAGGTACGAGGGGTAAAGCGCTGCGGTCACTCGCTTTCGAGGTGGCTCACCTCGCCGCCGGAGGCCAGCTTGTTATTCCCTTCCTCAGGCCGCCGCCCCCCAGTACCCCACCACCCGTGCACAGATGAGAAGGGCCTTCTCCATGTCCTGGAGGCTGACCCACTCCATGGGCCCGTGGGGATTCTGCATGCCGCAGAAGATATTGGGGGTGGGGATGCCCTTCTCGGTCATGATGGAGCCGTCGGTGCCACCGCGGAAGGCGAGCATATGGGGGATGAAGCCTTCGTCGATGTAGGCTTTTTTGGCCATCTCCACGGGACGCATGTCGTCTTCCAGCCAGTAGCGCATGTTGCGGTATTCTGGGCGCACGGTGCAGGTGATGCGGGCCCGGGGTTCGGTTTTGGCCACGAGGGCACAGGTCTCCTGAAGGAGGGTGGCCTGAGCTTTAAGGCCATCTAACTCGAAGTCCCGGAGGTTTAGGCGAAGAGTCGCCTCGGCGGCGTTGCCGGAGATACCCTCCACGAAGATAAACCCCTGGCGCCCTTCGGTGGATTCGGGGCTGAGGCGATGCTTGGGCAGCACCTCGATGATCTTCGAGGCGAGGTAGAGGGCGTTAACCAGGCGATCCTTGGCACAGCAGGTGTGGATAGAGACCCCTTTGATGGTGATCTCGGCCTTGTCGGCGGAGAAGGTCTCGGCCACTAAGTCGCCGGGGTTCTCCCCATCTAAGGTGTAGGCAAAATCGGCATGAATATCGGCCATGAGGGCGTCACTCACCCCCTTGCCGATCTCCTCGTCGGGGGTAAAGCAGATACGGATATCGCCCCGGGGAATCTCGGGATGGGCGTTGAGGTGGTCGATGAGCCCCATGATGATGGCGATGCCGGCCTTGTCGTCGGCCCCCAGAAGGGTCGTGCCGCTGGCCGTGACGATATCCTCCCCTTTCTTATCCCTCAGGTGGGGGTTCTCATCGGGGTCGATGACCACCGCCGGATCATCGGGCAGGACCATGGCCCTTCCGTTCCAGGCGTGATGCACAATGGGCTTTACCCCCTCGGCATGGAAGGAGGGGGCCGTGTCCACATGGGCCACAAAGGCGATGGTGGGCACCATGCGGTCCGTTATATTTCCCTTCACGGTCCCGAAGACCACCCCGTAGTCGGTGAGGTAGGCGTCATCAATGCCCACGGCCTGTAACTCCTCTACCATCATCCGTGACAGCTCCAGCTGGCATGCCGTGCTGGGCGTGGCCGTGGATGAGGCGTCACTCTGGGTGTCCACCGTGCAGTACCGAACAAACCGCTCTTCAAGTTTTTTTATGCGTATATCAGACATGGGTTCTCCTTGGTGTGTGTCTGTGGGATTCGGGGAGAGGGGGCCGTCGAAACGTACGCCTCCGGCGGCCCTGCCGGGGGTCAACCTTTTACAAAAGGTTGCCAAATAGGTTTTCATAGTGACCATGACGGGCCTTTAGCCCGTCATGGTCACAAATTGAGGGGCCAGGGGCGGCAAAGCCGCTTCGGCAAAAATTTTCTGGGTCACCGGAGGCCCATTTTTTTAGCCCACCTTACCCATAGATGGCGAAGCGGTGAGAGTTTGCCTCGGTTGACCCTGCCGGAAGCCAAACTTTTGAAACGTTTGACAAACAGCTATTTCGATTTAACCCCCCAATCAAAGGCGAATGCGATGTACCCCGAGGAACGAGGGGTACATCGCATTCGCAATTTGCTTTCGAGGTGGCACACCTCGCCGCCGGAGGCCCGTTTTTTGCCCCCCTTGATCCGAGAGGTCTTATTTTTTATCCCGTGTGGGCGGCCTTTGACATCTCCTCTGCCATGACGGCCTCGGACAGGTGGCAGGCCACGAAGTGGCCGGGGGACACCTCTTTGAGCTCCGGGGTCTGGCTGGTGCAGGCCCCGATCTTCTCGTAGTAGCAGCGACCGGCGAAGCGGCATCCCGGAGGCGGGTTGATGGGGCTGGGGACGTCGCCCTCTAAGATGAGACGTTTTCTATTGAGGTTGGGGACGGGGATGGTGATGGCCGAGAGGAGGGCCTTGGTGTAGGCGTGGACCGGTGACTTAAAGATGGTTTGATAGTCGGCCATCTCCACGATGCGCCCCAGGTACATCACGGCGATGCGATCGGAGACGTGGTGGACCACGGAGAGGTCGTGGGAGATGAAGAGGTAGGTGAGGCCCATCTCTTTTTGGAGGGTATCCAGGAGGTTCAGGACCTGGGCCTGGATGCAGACATCTAAGGCCGACACCGGCTCGTCCAGGACGAGGAACTCGGGGTTGAGGGCCAGGGCGCGGGCGATGCCCACTCGTTGTCGTCGTCCACCGTCGAGCTCATGGGGGTAGGTGTTGACCAGGCGAGAGCCGAGGCCCACGATATCCATGAGGTCCCGCACGCGCGAGGCGCGGCTCTCGCGGGTGCCCACCCCCTTGACGTCTAAGGGCTCGGAGATGAGGTCGGCCACGGAGAGGCGGGGGTTGAGGCTGGAGTAAGGGTCCTGGAAGACCATCTGCATTCTGGAGCGCATCCCCTTCATCTCTTTTTTGGAGAGGGGCAGGATGTCGCTTCCGTTAAAGATCACCTGGCCCGAGGAGGGCTCGAGGAGTCGGATGACGGCTCGGCCCGTGGTGGATTTGCCGCAGCCGGATTCGCCCACGAGCCCTAAGGTTTCCCCTTTTTTGATGTCGAAGGTGACGTCGTCCACGGCGTGCAGGGGGCCTTTTTTGGTCTCAAAGTATTTCTTCAGATTTTTAACCTGGATAAAGGGTGCGCTCATGCGGCACCTCCTTCGAGAAAACAGGCCACCATGTGGCCATCTTTTAAGATAACGGGGTGGGGCACTTCACTGCTGCATCGGGGAATCGCCTTCTCGCACCGGGGGTGAAAGGGGCACCCTTTCGGCATATCTGTGGGATCCGGGGGCAGGCCCGGAATGACGGCCAGGCTCTCGCGCTCCTCGTTTACGTTGGGGATGGAGGCGAAGAGACCTTGGGTGTAAGGGTGCCTGGGGGTTTTAAAGAGGAGTTCGGTGGTGGTCTCCTCCACGATGCGCCCTGCATACATGATGGCCACCCGGTCGCAGGTCTCGGCCACGATGCCGAGATCGTGGGTGATCATGATCATGGCGGTATTAAATTTTTTCTTAAGGGCCTTCATCAGCTCCAGTACCTGGGCCTGGATGGTTACGTCCAGGGCGGTGGTGGGCTCATCGGCGATGAGAAGGGCCGGGTTGCAGGCCAGGGCGATGGCGATGATTACCCGCTGCTTCATGCCCCCGCTGAACTGGTGGGGGTACTCGCTGGCGCGTTCGGGTTGGATGCCCACGGTCTCCAGCATGGTCAGGGCCGCCTTCAGGGCCTTCTCCTGGGAGAGGGTGGTGTGCAGGGCGATCATCTCCGCCACCTGCTCGTCCACGGGCATGATGGGGTTTAGGGAGGTCATGGGGTCCTGGAAGATCATGGCGATCTTAGCCCCTCTGATTTTGCGCATCTCGGCCTCAGGGGTTTTGTTCAGATCCTTTTCCTCGAAGAGGATCTCCCCACCGGTGATGCGCCCTGGAGGGTCTGCGATGAGCTGCATGAGAGACAGGGCCATGGTGGTCTTGCCGGCCCCGGTCTCGCCCACCAGCCCCAGGGTCTCGCCCCGGTCGATGGAGAGGTTGAGGCCGGAGACCGCCTCGACGGCTCCGTTGTCTGTGGCGTACCGAACACTTAAGTCTCGGATGGATAGTAAGGGTGTGCTGGACATATATATCACTCCGGTTCGAGCTGGATTCAAAAAATGATGCCTTCTATGGTCAAAGCGACCCAAAAAACGGGCCTCCGGCGGCCAGGAGATAAATCCCCAGGTGACTGAAAATATCCCGGAGGCCTGTTTTTTTATGACCCTAGTTTCTCAGTTTCGGGTCCAGGGCGTCCCTCAAGCCATCGCCCAAGAAGTTGAGACCCAGGATGGTGATCATGATGGCCAGGCCGGGGAAGATGGTCATGTAGGGGTAGTCCCGGATGAACTCCCGGCCGCCGGAGAGCATGGCGCCCCATTCGGGGGTGGGGGGCTCCAGCCCCAGGCCGATGAAGCTTAAGCCCGCTGCCGTGAGAATGGCGAAGGCGACCCCGAGGGTGGCCTGGACGATGATGGGCGCCATGCAGTTGGGCAGGATATGGCGGAATATGATCCGTAAGTCGCTGGAGCCCACGGAGATGGCGGCCTCGACAAACTCCTGGTCTCGGATAGAGAGGACCGAGGCGCGGACAAGGCGGGCGTATTGAGGGATGGCGGCGATGCCCACGGCCAGCATGAGGTTTAAGAGGCCCGGCCCCAGGGAGGCGGCCACGGAGATGGCCAGGAGCAGCTGGGGAATGGAGAGGAGAACATCCATGAATCGCATGAGGATGTTGTCGGTGCGCCCTCCGTAGTATCCGGCTGTAGCGCCGATGAATCCGCCTGCCATGACGGAGAAGCCCACGGCCACGAAGCCTACCTGGAGGGAGATACGACTGCCGTAGATGATGCGGCTCAAGATATCCCGGCCGAACTCGTCGGTGCCGAACCAGTGGGTGGCAGACGGCCCTTCCAGGGTGGCGAAGAGATCCTGCTCGTCAAAGGGGAAGGGGGCGACGACATTGGCGAATAGGGCCGTGATGAGGAGCCCGAATAAGATACACAGGCCTAGGATGGCCATGCGGTTTTTTTTGAGACGGCCAAACACCTGGCCCCACAGAGAATTTTTTTTTGTCTGCACGTAAATACGGCTCCTTTTAGGTGTACTGGGATTTGATCCGTGGATCGAGCCATGCGTAGAGGAGGTCTACCCCTAGGTTGACCAGGCAGAAGGCCAGGGCGATGAAGAGGACGCCCCCCTGGACCATGGGGTAATCCCGCATCTCGATGGAGCTCACCATGAGGCGACCCAGCCCCGGGATGGAGAAGATGATCTCGGTGAGCACGGCGCCGCCCAGAAGAATGCCGAACTGAATGCCGGCGATGGTGACCACGGGGACCAGGGCGTTGGGCAGGGCGTGTTTCCAGATCACCATACTCTCTTTTTGACCCTTGGAGCGGGCCGTGCGGATGTAGTCATGGCGGACCACCTCCAGCATGCTGGACCGGGTCATACGGGTGATGATGGCCACACTCTGAAGACCTAAGGTCACCGAGGGCATGATCATGGCCGGGATGGAGTCAAATCCCGATGGCGGCAGCCATCCGAGTCGCACGGTAAAGAGGAGGATGAACAGGAGCCCCAGCCAGAATACTGGCATGGAGATGCCCATGAGGGCAAAGAGGGTGATGATGTTGTCGAAGACCGAGTATTGGCGGACGGCGGTGATGATACCACAGGGGATGCCCACGAGAAGGGCGATGCCCATGGCCATGGCCGAGAGCTTTAAGGTGACGGGAAAGGCCGTCATCACCTCGTTCCATACCGGGCGCTTGGTGATGTAGGACCGGCCGATGTCCGCATGTACCACGGCGTTGTAGACGTAGCGGCCAAATTGAAGGAGAAAGGGATCATCGAGGCCCATCTCCACCCGTAGATTGTCCACATCCACTTGGGGTGCCTGCTCTCCCAGAACCATACGGGCCGGATCGCCGGGCGTGATATACATCATGACAAAAACAATGAAGACAACGCCGAGAATGACGGGGATGAGCATGGCGCATCGTCTTAGAATATAGCCGAGCAAATTGACCTCCTTAACGCGTATAAAAAGGGCACTAAAAATGAGTCTGCCGGTGGCTGGGCGTGTGCGTAATGCCTCGCCTCCGGCACCCGTGGTCAGCCCCTTCCACGTGGCGTGGTGATGGTGACCCTGGGTCTCTGGTTCCCTGAAACGGCCTAACGCCTTGCCCCATAAAGGGGGACAAGGCGTTAGGGTGACCGGTGGTACAAGGGGAAAATGCCCTTTTTATTTTTTCGTCGTGACCTCGTAGAGGGCATGGAAGCCGTAGGGGCTGGGGACGAAGCCCTCTATATAGTCCTGAACGCCGAAGGCGATTTTTTTGTTGGCAATGAAGACCCACGGGGCCTTTTCACGGAGCATATCCTGAATCGTGAAGTACATCGCCTTGCGCTCGGGGCCGTCGGGGGTGATGCGGGCCGTGTCGAGGAGGGCATCCACCTCTTTATCCCCGAAGGCGGCGAAGTTGTTACCGCCGATCTGGGAGGAGTGGAAGGTGGGGTAGACGGCCATGTCGGGGTCGGGGGTCTGGCAGGTCCAGCCCACGATGAAGAGCTCATGTTTGTTGTCTTTGAGCCCCTGGAGGTAGGCGCCCCACTCCAGGACCTGGATTTTAACGGTGACGCCAATTTTCTTCAGCTGGGCCTGGATGATGGTGGCCATACCCACTCGGACCTTCTTGGAGTTGGTCCAGAGTACGGTGGTGAGTCCGTTGGGGTAGCCCGCCTCGGCGAGGAGTTTTTTGGCCTGGGCGATGTTGACCTGGGGCACTTCAAGGGCCGTGTTGGCGTACTTGACGTTGGGGGCGATGGGGCCGAAGGCGGGGTAGGCATTGCCCCTGAATACGGCTTTTACGCTGGCCGGAATGTTGATGGCCATGGTGATGGCCTGACGTAGCTTCTGGTTGTTGTAAGGGGCCTTGCTGCAGTTAAAGCCCATATACGTGGTGGCGTTGTCCACCAGGGTCTTGAGCTCTAAGTTTTTATTGGCCTTTACCCGGGAGATGTCCAGGGAGGATACCTCGAAGGCGATATCCACATCGCCGCTCTCCAGTTCGATGGTGCGGTTGGAGGCTTCGGGAATGACGCGAAGGACCATTTTGGAAAATTCGGGTCGCTTGCCATGGTATTCTTCGAAGCGTTCGAACACCATACGGTCTCCCTTCTTCCAGTCGACGAGCTTGTAGGGACCGGTGCCCACGGGTGTGAAACCGTAATCGTCGCCGGCCGCTTCCACAGCCTTGCGGTTGATAATCACCCCGCCACCGAAGTGGGTGAGGGCGGGCAAAAAGGAGCTCATGGGTGCGATGGTCTTCACCTCGAAGGTGAGATCATCAATTTTCTTGAACCCTGTGGGATCGATGACGCCCATGATGTGGCGTACCGAGGCCCCTTTCTCGAAGGCCCGCTTGAGGCTGTAGAGGGCATCATCGGAGGTGAGGAGCTCGCCGTTGTGGAATGTGACCCCTTTCTTCAGGGTGAACCGGTAGGTCATCCCGTCGATGCGCTCGATCTTCTCGGCCAGGGAGGGAATCACCTTGTCCTCGTCGTCGATGGTGACCAGGGTTTCATAGATCTGACGCATGGCGTTGGAAGAGGCCACGTCGTTGGTCATGTAAGGGTCCAGGGTCTTGGCATCGTACGTGGTGGCGACTACCAGGGTGTCCGGGTGTTTGGATGTGCGGGCCAGGGCGTTGGGAAGGGCGATCATGCAGGCCAGGAGTGCCATGAGGCTCACCTTTGCTCCACGGCGATATGAGAATTTTCGATTCATTAAAAACCTCCAGTGTTTGTATCGATAAAGACGGATGTTGATTGTCATGTTTTATGGGGGGATGTCAAATTTTTTGTCTAATTTTATACTTGTTCAGTGTGGGGGTACAATATCTTATTTTAATCGGGGCCTGTGCTGTTTTTATAGTGGTGTAAGGGGTGTCGTCTCCGGCTTCTTATTTCTTTAAACGAGGTGAATCAAATGAGTTATCTTGACGATGGGTGGCGGAGTTTTTATAGACGAGACTCTGCGTCGATGAAGTCAAATGTAGTGAATAAATAAGGAGCGGGGGGCGGGGGAAATAAAATAGATAAAATGGGCTGCCCCGTAAGGGGAAGGTCGGGGTGATTG
This sequence comes from Desulfobacteraceae bacterium, assembly GCA_013619155.1. GTDB lineage: Bacteria > Desulfobacterota > Desulfobacteria > Desulfobacterales > Desulfolunaceae > Desulfoluna. The sequence continues at coordinate 7,249 of JABXKT010000095.1, read as the reverse complement.
TCTCGAAGGCACCCTTTCCCCGAAATGCCTTCACCGGGGCGCTTTGAAAAAGGGGGGGAAGGGCCTATTTTTTCTCTGGGATTTGTCATGGCCCATGATATAGCCTTTAAGGCGTATCATGCATGAATGAGAGACCACAGGGAGGGTGAATGGACGAACCGGTGTATATTGTTTCGGGGTATATGCGCTCCGGAACTTCGATGATGATGAAGGTGCTGGAAGGGGCGGGGATGTCGGCCCGCTATAACCTGGAAAAAGATGCGGTGCTGGAGGCGAAGTACGGTCGAGAGGATTATCACCCCAATCCGGAGGGGTTTTTCGAGTTGGGCCGGCGGGAGTTTGATGATCCGGGGTTTCCCGGGATCTTTGCTGGGGAACTAATAAAGGTGCTTCACTGGCGGCTCGAGGGGTTGCCGTCCCATCCGTATCGCATCGTCTTTATGGTGAGAGATCCCAAAGAGATCGAGGTGAGCTACCTGAAGATGTTTCGAAGGCGGCCCCCCTTTGTGCTTCAGAAATATAATGAGCTTGTAGAGGCGGTGGTGGCCGGAGTGAAGGCCCGGGAGGGGGCGCAGATTTTTCTGGTGGATCATGGAGAGATGCTCAAAGATCCCGTGGGTGTCCTGGAGAAGCTCACGGATGCTGGGTGGCCCCTCACCGATATCAAAGGGGGGAGCGATCAGGTGAATCCGGATCTTTATCGGTCGCGTCCCGAGACTCTGGAGGCGGTGCGCCGTAGCCTGCCCAACCTCCGCACCGATATGCCCGCCTCTCTGCAATCAAAAATCTGATGGCCTCTGATTCTTAGCCATTACTCTTTTCGATTGTAAGGGAAAAAGCCTCGGTTGGCCCGTCATGGTCTCTAAATTGGGGTCCAGGGGCCCCGTCCCTGGCCAACCGAGGCCATGTCTTTTGGTCTCTTTGGCCATGAGAAGGCCTCGCTTTTTGCCTATTTTATTCTTGCGCCGGCTCTAAAACAAAAAAAAGCCCCCGGATATCCGGGGGCTTTTTTTTATTCGATCACTTCATCCGTTTTTCGGGGGTTAGCCCAGAAGGATCTTGCGTGCTGTCTCGTCATTCATCTGAGTGATGTGCTGAATGCCGGTCTCTTCTGCGGTCTCACGGTTTCCGGCAAAGATATCGTTTCTGGTAAGCGTGTTCATGGAGAAACGACGGGATCCGGCCATGAGCTGCTGGATACCGCAGGCAAGTTTGTCGGTCAGAGTCCACATGGCCAGGGCGCCGTAGGGGATATCGGCCATGCCCTCTTTACCCACTTTCTTCTCTACGTCGTAGTAGCAGGCGAAGATCTCCTGGGGTGTGGTGCCAAACTGGGTAACCGTCTTGGGCAGTGCATCCCAGTTGCCGTTTAGTTTTTCACGACGTTCGGGGTGGATGGCGCCTTCGATGTTGGATCCGAGGAAACCGGGGATCATGAGGCCGCGACCCATGCAGATGAGCTTGGTGAAGGGAGCACCCAAGGCCAGGCCTTTGTAGATGCTGTCTTCCAGGGCGAAACCACCGGCAAAGGAGATGTCTACAACCTTCTGGCCGCTGGCAGCCAGGGTGGCTGCGTACTCGTAGGCTTTGGCGTGGAGGTTGATAGAAGGGACGCCCCAGCTCTGCATCATGTTCCAGGGGCTCATGCCTGTACCGCCGCCTGCACCGTCGATGGTGAGAAGGTCGAGGTTGGCTTCGGAGGCGAATTTGATGGCCATGGCCAGCTCTTCCATACCGTAGGAACCGGTCTTCAGGGAGATGCGTGCAAAGCCTAAGCTGCGGAGGTAGTCCACGCTCTTCATGAAGTCTTCGCGAACGAGTTCAACGCTGGAGAGATGGGTGCCTCCGAGGCGGCTGTGGCGTGCGAAGGCCTTGATGGAACCATTCTTATAGGCTTCCTGAACTTCGGGGAGAAGCGGGTCGGGATCTACGACATAGCCACGGTTTTTCAGGAAGGTGGCGTAATCGAGGCTTGAGACCTGGATCTCGCCGCCGATATCTTTGGCGCCCTGACCCCATTTGAGTTCGATGATGCACTTATCGCCGTACTTTGCGGCCACATACTCGGCCACGCCGTTGCGTGTATCTTCGACGTTCAGCTGAACGATGATGGCACCGAAGCCGTCATAGTAACGCAGGTAGGTATCGATACGTCGATCAAGTTCGGGAGCGTTTTTGATGGCTCCGTTCTCGATGATGGATTTTTTATCCACACCCACGACGTTTTCGCCGATGACGATGGGAATACCGGTGAGGGCACAGCCGATGGCAAAGGAGTCCCAGTATTTGGCAGCGATGAAGGTAGAACCCAGGGCGCCTGTCATGAGAGGCATGCGGCACTTGGTTTTGATTTCATTACCAAATTCGGTGGTCAGGTCCACGTTGGGGAAGATGCAGTCATCGGCATCGTTGGTGAGGGATTCGTTGAGTCCCAGTGCGCCGTAAGCGTACCCTTGAATTCGCAGGGAGTTGTAGGAGACCCCTGTATGGGTGGTGTTGTTGGCGCCAGCGGTCACGGTGCCGAAATCACGGGGGTAGAGAAGCTTACGACCCACCATGCTGGAGAGCCATGTCTCGCATTTGCCATGACAATCTGCACGGCAAAGGGTACAAAGGCTTGATTCAGCAGGGTTTCCGCGGTTGACTGTTCCTAGTACATCGTTGCTTTTGGCAAAACGCATGACGATTCTCCTTCTCAAGTGATCGTAAAATATATTTTAAATCAATAAATTGTGATGCGGATGGCATTTGGTTTTATGGGGACAAAAATCCCCAGTGATCCCGTATGGGCTGAGTCCAGTCAAGTGGCATCTCATTTTCTGTATCAATCAAATTATATGGACTATTTATTGATTTCAACAGTTTATCTGCCGAGTCGTCAAGACTCAGTGGATGATCACTTTTTTAGACCTGAACCTTCGTTCAGATTGATAATTTAATGTCAAAACAAGAGAGTGTGGAATCAACCGGGGAGTGGGTTCGTTCATTGCGGATGGGTGAACGCCACCTTAAGGCTCCTCTTGATCTATATTAAGGAGGACTCAGTTTAAACGCATAACATTTAGTTCGGCGTTTAATATAATTAGTAGGACCATTAAGCACGCACCAAAACACAGTTTATATGACAGTTCAAGTAAAAGTTGAGTAAGATATTGTGGGCGGGGCGATGCTGCGGGAGTGGTGAATGGTGGTAAAAATGGTGAAAATGGAATTTTCTCGGTATAAGTTTTAGAATGACTTACAAAAATAGGGGGAAATCGGTCCGAATATTATTCGGGCTTTAAGAAGATACACCGAATAATACATGGGGTGGGGGGGATTTTTTTTTGAGGTTGATGTTAACGTTGACGTAAAATTTAGTCTTGGGGGAGGGCTTGGTACCCCTGGCTGGGGGGTGGCTGGGGCAAAATGAAATATCCGAGCCATGGGTATATGCAGACGCAGAGCCTCAGAGGCCCCGTCGTCTTGCTTATTATACGGGGAGGGTCGCCCTTCGGCCTTCCATGCCGAGGGCGCCCTCGTTTTTTTAATGCCAGAGGTGACTATTTCGGTGCGGGGCTTAGAGGAGGCCGATGGCGAAGAGGAGGCCAAAGAGCACCGAGAGTCTGGCGGTTTTTGCTAGGGTGTCGTTTAAGGGGGTCCCGGTCTCGTGGAAGAGGGCGTGGATGATGGGATGGGTGAGGGGGGCGGTGGCCAGGGCAAGGTAGCCGGTGACACCCATGATTCCTGTGAGGTGGAGAAGGGGGAGGCAAAAGAAAGGGATGAGGATGAGAAGGCCGCAGACAACGGAACTTTTTCCTCGGCCCAGCCGCACGGCGAGGCTCCTCTTACCGGCCACGGTATCTGTGGCGATGTCCCGTATATTGTTGACGTTCATGATGGCGGCCACGAGAAGCCCCACGGGAATGGATGCGATGAGGGGGCGCACGCCCAGGTGAAGGGTCTGGACATAGTAGGTGCCGCAGACGGCCACCGGTCCGAAGAAGAGAAAGGCGAAGATTTCTCCTAAGCCATGGGAGGCGATGGGGTAGGGACCGCCACTGTAGGCCAGGGCCGAGACGATACAGAGCCCGCCGATGATCCCGATGGGAAGGCCGCCGATCTTGATGAGGTAGAGTCCCACCATGGCGGCCAGCACCAGGCAGCCCACCATGGCGAAGAGGACTCGGCGTGGGGCGATGAGTCCACTCTGGGTGACGCGAATGGGGCCCTGTCTGTGCTCCGAGTCGATGCCATTTTTATGATCAAAATAGTCGTTGGCAAGGTTCACCGCCACCTGCAGGAGCAAGGCCCCCACAAGGGCTGCCAGGGCGGGCAAGAGGGCGAAACCTTTGTCTCCCAGGGCACAGGCGGTGCCCACGATGACGGGGGCCGCGGAGGCGGGAAGGGTCTTGGGACGGATGGCGAGAAACCAGGGGGAGGATGTGAGGTATCGACGGGTCATGGGAACTCCAGTGGGAAAAAGATGTAAAATGGTAACAGTCTATCTATGCCTTCTATGGACAAAGTTCGGCGTGAAAAGCGCCAGCCTCCGGCGGCGAGGGTGGCGAAGCCACTTTGTGGTGTAACGGATAAAATAGGCGTTTGCCCGATTAAATCGACACGCCCGGCCCGTCATGGTCACTATTAAATCCTATTTGGCAACCTTTTGTAAAAGGGTGGCCCCCGGCAGGGCCACCGGAGGTACGCTTTCACTGCACGGCCTTCTATGGTCAAAGTGACCCAAAAAAGAGCCTCCGGGGTCCAGGAGATAAATCCCCTGGACCCCAGATTTGTAACGGTGACGGACCTTTGGGCCCTCACCGTTACAGTAAAAGTATGTTTGGCAAACCCGTCTTTATAAAATCAGGCAAAAGGTTTGCTCCCGGCAGGGCCAAGCGAGGCTATGCTTTCGCCGCACGGCCTCCGACGGCGAGGTGGGCCACCGTAAAGCGGGTTACGGATATGCTTTGATCATATCCGCCTTTGAAATAAAATCCGTTGAAGAACAATTCTTAAGACCTAATTTGTTAAGCCTGCCTTTATAAAATCAGGCCGATGACCTTCTGTATTTGCATTTCGTGCACCATTTTTGATGGATCTCCGGCCCTTATTTTTCAACCTATCTTGGCATCCTTAGGCTCTAATTTCGGTGCATAAAATGCACCCGACAATTTTGTATCGCACCTCGATGGCGTGGATGAGGGCGTAGAGGCCGCCTCCTAAGAGGCCCATGGCCATGATGCCGGTGTACATCTCCGGGTACATGAGCACCTGGTAGGTCTCCACCCCGATGTAGTAGCCCAGGCCCCAGGAGGTGAGGGACTGTTCGGCGATGAAGAGGACGGCCACGGCGGTGCCCACCGAGACCCGTAAGGCCGTTAAGACGGCGGGGATGGAGGCGGGGAGGTAGACGTAGCGAAAGAGGGCACGCCGGCCTGCCCCTAAGGAGCGCACCGAGGCGATGAGCTCGTATCTCAGTCCCTTGGCCTCATCTCGGACTACCACGAGAATTTGAAAGAAGATGATGATGGCGATGAGGGTGATCTTGGAGAGATCACTAATCCCTATAAGCACATAGATCACAGGCAGAAAGATGATCTTGGGGATGGGGTAGATGATGGCGATGAGGGGGCTTGCGATGCGATCGAGTCGTGGCAGCTGACCCAGGGCCAGGCCGAGAGGGGCGGCTGTGATCACGGCCAGGGAGATGGCGGTGAGGACCCGGGCGGTGCTGGCCAGGAGGTGGCGCCCCAAGTCTCCGGGGATCGCCTGGATAAAGAGGGGGACCACCACGGTGGGGGGGGGCAGGATGGGCCGGTTCAAGATAATGGCGGCGATTTGCCAGAGGAGGATCAGGGCAAGGCTTCCCAGGAGGGTGTCCATGGGGGAGGTACCCCGGTTTCTCTCGTTCATGCGTCCTCCTTTTTATGGCGATTTTCCAGGAGGCTCCGCAGGTGGTCGCACTGGTGGATAAATTTTTCACTTTTCCGAAGTTCAGGATCCCCGGCGTGGGGGTTGTCGATGATCGTGGGAGCCGTGTTCACGGTATCGGAGAGGACGAGGATCTTTTCGCCCAGGACCACCGCCTCCTCGATATCGTGGGTGACGGTGACGCTGGTGAGTTTCGTCTCTCGATGAAAGCGGTTCATGACCCGTTGCAACTCCTCCCGGATGGGGGCGTCCAGGGCGGAGAAGGGTTCATCCATGAGGAGAAGATCGGGCTCTAAGACCAGGGTGCGGGCGATGGCGGCGCGCTGGCGTTGTCCCCGGGAGAGCTGGCCGGGATATTTTCCCTTAAGATGATCGATGCCGAGCCAGGAGAGCCAGTGGTTCATGAGGGCCTTTTCGGCCACGGCGCCTTTCGGGGGCTCCTGGGGACTGTGGGTGCCATCGGGTCCGTAGAATTTACGAATTTTAAATCCTAAGGCCGTGTTCTCTTCCACCGTGGCCCAGGGGAGGAGACCGTGGTCCTGGAGGACCAGGCCGATGCGGGGGCGGGGACGCTCCATGGGTACGTCGGCCACGCGGATCGTCCCCCTCTCGGGCCGGTTGAGGCCGGCGATGAGGTAGAGCAGGGTGGTCTTGCCGCAACCGGAGGGGCCGATGATGCTCCACGCCGCCCCATTCTTAATGGTGAGAGAAAACGCCTTAAATATAGGGCCAAGGCCCCGATAGCTGAAATGCAGTCCGTCTATCTCGATCATGGGGGGGATCACGTGAGGGGTTACTCCTTAAAACGTTGGGATGCCACGGAGGCCTCATAGGCCAGGGGGCTCTTCAAGAGACCTTTGGTGATCATCCATTTCATCACATCGTCCCATTGCGCCGGGGTCGGCAGTGTGTTCACGGGGAAGGGGGGGATGGGAAATAGCGCCTGGACGTTTTTGGGCACGCGTATCTTCTTGAGCATCAGGGGGCGAAAGCTTTCCGGATCGGCGTTGAGATCTCTGGCCGCCTTCATCCAGGCGGTGACGAAGGCGCGGACCTCGGCACCCCGGGTCTCTATGGTCTCGGCGCTGAAGGAGAGGACGCTGGCGCTGTACAGGGGGGCCTGGGTATCGTCCATCACCACGTGGGCACCGGCCTTCATGGCGGCAAAGGCCAGGGGGTCGGGGAGGGTGGCCGCCTGGATTTGGCCGGAGAGGAGGAGCTGCATGCGTTCGGGCAGAATAGGCACCGATTGCTTAACGATCTCATGACGGGCCAGCCCCTTCTCCTCAAGCAAGCGGTCGGTGAGGTATTCGATGACGGTGTTTTTGGAGACGGC